>DASYAD010000069.1:0-1514 GCA_036501515.1 Trebonia sp.
AGCGCGTCCGTCACCCTGCGGGTCGTGCCGATCCGGTACAGCGGCAGGCCGCCGCCGCGCACCCGGAACACGGTCGCGCCTGGCACGTCCCTGATGCGGACGACCGCGGTAGCCAGCGGCGACCGCCGTACGACGACCCTCCCGTCGCCGTCAGGCTCGACCTCGTACCCGCCGCCGAGGCGGCGGCTGAGCACGGCGGCGAGCTCCGCCTGCGTCACGCCCTTCCGCGGTACCCGTATGCGCGCCACACTCGTCCCCTAAGCGCCGTTGACGTGACCGCAGACTACCGCCTCAGGTGGCCAGCCAGACGGCCGTGTCACGGGGCAGCGCGCCGTCGGGGGCCAGCGCGCCACTGGCGAGCAGCACTTCGCGGTGCGGGGGCAGCGGAAGCGGCCGGCTGCCCAGGTTGGCCGCGAACACGAAGCCGGGGTCGCGGGCGAACACCAGCGCGTCATCCGGCGCGTCCAGCCAGCGGATCGCGCCTTCCCCGGCAGGGCCGGCACCACCGCCGTCGACACCGCCGGCAGCACCGCCCGCACCGCCAGACGACTCGCCGACGCCGAGCGCCGGGTTCTCCCCGCGCAGCCGCAGCGCCGCCTGGTACAGGCGGAGGAACGACAATTGGTCGCCGCGTTCCGCGGCGACGCTGTACGCGCCCCAGTAGGCCGGCTGCGGGAGCCATGGGGGCGCCGGTGAGGAAGCCGGGCCCGTTCCGGAAAATCCGAACGAAGCCCCGCCCCTCTCCCACGGCAACGGCACCCTGCACCCGTCCCGGCCGCGAACCTTCCCGCCGGTGCGGCGGAAGGCGGGATCCTGCCGCGCGGCGTCCGGGATGTCGAGCACCTCCGGCAGCCCGAGCTCCTCGCCCTGGTAGACGTACGCCGAGCCGGGCAGCGCGAGCAGCAGCAGCGCGGCGGCCCGCGCCGGCGCGACGCCCCACCGGGTGACCGGGCGGACGACGTCGTGGTTGCCGATGACCCACGGGGCCCGCGAGCCGGTGGTCAGCGCGAGCGTCGCGTCGATCGCCTTGCGGATCGCCAGCGCGTCCCACTGCGCGGTGACCAGCTCGAAGTTGAACACCTGCGGCAGTACGTCGGGGGCCAGGTAGGGCTGGAGCGTGGCGTAGGTGTCGTACCAGACCTCGCCGATCGCGGTGCGCGGCCCTGGCCAGACATCCGCCGGGTAGCTGTCCAGGATGGTGCGCCACGACCGGTACAGCTCGAGGGTTTCCGGGCGGTGGTAGTAGCTAGACGGCCGGACCGAGCGCACCGTGTCCGCGGCGTCGGCCAGCTCCGGGTCCTTGAAAATGCCGTGTGCCACGTCCACCCGCAGTCCCGCGACGCCGCGGTCCAGCCAGAACCTGATGATGCCGGAGAACATCCGCGGCACCCGCGGGTCGCGCCAGTTCCAGTCCGGCTGCCCGGCGTCGAACAGGTGCAGGTACCACTGCCCGTCAGGCACCCGGGTCCAGGCGGAGCCGCCGAAGTTGGACGGCCAGTTGTTCGGCGGCAGGT
>DASYAD010000070.1:0-31958 GCA_036501515.1 Trebonia sp.
GGGAGCTGCTCGCGGTACTGCGCTCCTTCACCCCCGCCGGCCAAACGCCGGTAGCCGGGCCGCTCAGCCGGCCGGCGGCGGTCAGGCCTCGGTCGCGGCGATCACGTGCTTGCTGATGAACGCGTACGTGCTCTCCACCAGCGCGTGGTCACTGCTGGTGAGGTTGTAGCCGTGGTCGACCCCCGGGAGGTCGAGGTACTCGCGCAGCGCGCCCGCGGCCGCGAGCCGGTCGGCGTACACGACGCCCTCGTCGTGCAGCCGGTCGATGCCGCAGGTGATCACCAGCGCGGGCGCGATTCCGGCGATCCAGTCGCCGTTGGAGCCCCAGGCGGGGGAGGCGAGCCGGTTCCGCTTGGCCGCCGCCGACGGCGCGTAGGCCGCGTCGAACACTTCCGCCAGCGGCACGTTGATTACCGGCTCGCCCGCGGCGCGCTTGTGCCGCCCCGGGGTCGCGAGGTCGAGTGGCGGGTAGTGCAGCACCTGCAGTGCGATCGCGGGCCCGCCGGCTTCCAGCGCCAGCCGCGCGGCGCCGGCCGCGAGCGCGCCGCCCGCGGACTGGCCGCCGACGCACAGCCGGGCCCCGTCCCAGGGGTGTTCCTGGCCGGCGGCCCAGCGGACGGCGTCGTAGGCCTCCTCGACCGGCTTGGGAAAGCGGTGCTGCGGTGCCACGTCGTAGTCGACGTTGACGACTGCCGCCCCCGCGCTCGCCGCGAGGTAGCGGCACAGCGGGTCATCCTGCTCCGGGTGCCTGATGACGAACCCGCCGCCGTGAAAGTTGACGTAGACCGGCGGCGGGCCGGCCGCGTCGGCCGCGGGCCAGTACACCACCGCCTGCACGTCGCCGTGCCTGGTCGGGATCGTGGCGGTCTCGGTCCGCGCGGGCAGGTCAGCGAAGGAGTTCTGCGCCGCGACGCGGGGCGCGGGGCCGCGCTGCGCAAGCCGGGCAAGCGCGCTCGCGACCAGGGGCGTGCCCAGAAGGCTCATCGGTCAACTCCAGCGTTGGTGTCCCCGCACCAGTTCTTTACTATCTGACCACGGTGGTCACGGCCAAATCACGAACACCGGGGATTCAGATCGCAACGGAAGCATCCCTGAAGCAATCACGTAACTTTCGTTCAGCAGACGTCCAGCTTTCGCGCAGCGAACCGCTAGCCTGCCGTCTCCGCCCAGCGCCGGTAGACCTGCGACAGTCCCTCAGGGGTAAGCGAGCCGTACAACCGCAGCCGGGCCACCCCGCCGTCAGGAAAGACGTCGAGCCGCACGGTGTCGCACGGCCCGGACGGCCGCACCCGGAACCGGTGCGGCGTGTCCGGCAGCAGCGGAGTCCGGGGCAGCAGCGGCGCCCACGACCCGTCCCGGTCCCAGCCGTCGCCTGCGTGCCCGCGCAGTTCCGCTGTGCCGGGCGCGTTGCCGATGTAGCCGGAGGTATCGATCTCGGCCAGCGACACCACGGCCGGCGCCGCGAACCCGACGACCAGCCACTCGTTCCCGGCTGAGCGCCGCCGCCTGGTCTCCCAGCCCTCGCCCATGACCCGCGACAGTCCCGGTGAGATGGCGTTGCGCGGCGAGGAGTAGAAGCGGTCGCTGCACGCCCTGACATCTCCGCCGTTCTCCAGCGCCGCCAGGTCGAACGTGAGCCCGTCGAGCAGCGACGGGTCGGGAACCACGGAACCGTGCACCCGCAGCCTGGCGACCCCGCCGTCGGGGTAGATCCGCAGCCGCACGTGGGAGAACCGCCGCCGCGAGGAGACCTCGAATACGTGCGGGGTGTCACCCTTCAGCGGCGACCTGGGCACGATCTCCGTCCACAGCGCCGACTCGAGCGGTGCCAGCGGCGGGTACCCGTCGACATAGCAGGCCTCCACCGAGCAGGCCTGCGGGAAGTTGCCAGTGAAGAAGGCGGTGTCGACGACGACCGCGTGCACCACCCCGGGCGCGCCGAGCCTGACGATCACCCAGTCGTGCTCGTCAGCGGCCGGGAGCCCGCCCTGCGGCCCGCGCCGCCGTCGCGTCTCCCATCCGTCGTAGACCTGGCCCTTGTGGCCGAAGGTGGCAGGCGCGAAGGTGGCCGGGGCCGGCTTGATGAGGTTCTCCTTCTCAGCGAAGAACTCATCCGACGCCGCCACGACGGACCCGCGCAGCGCCCGCGAGGCGAGGTCGGGCAGGGCCAGCGGGTCGTAGGCGGCAGCGGGGTCCTCAGTGGTCAAGCGGAACGCCTCCCCGGGCGAGCAGCCGTCCGCGCGGCGGGCCGTCCGGCGTCACCTCGGCGCCGCCGAGCCAGACGCGCTCGACTCGCCCGGTCAGCGTCCGCCCGTCGTACGGCGTCACCGGGTGCTTGTGCAGCAGTTCGCTGCCGTGCACCACCCAGGACGCGTCCGGATCGAACGCCACGAAGTCGGCGTCGGCGCCGACCGCGATCTGCCCCTTGGCCGGCAGTCCCGCCAGCGACGCGGGGAACGCCGCCATCCAGCCCGCGACGTCGGCCAGGGAGAACCCGCGGCGCCTGGCCACCGTCCAGATGACGGACAGACCAAGCTGCAGCGATGAGATTCCCCCCCACTCGGTCCTGAAGTCTCCGGCGGCCGGGCCCGCGTCTGCCAGCCCCTTCAGGGCCGGCGTGCAGGGGGAGTGGTCGGAGACGATCCCGTCGATCGCGCCGTCGCCGAGCGCCCGCCACAGCGCCTCCCTGTTCACCGCGTACCTGACCGGCGGGCAGCACTTGAACTCGGTACGCCCGGCGGGAATCTCCTCGGCGGCGAAGAACAGGTAGTGCGGGCAGGTCTCCGCCGTCAGCGCGATCCCGGCCGCCTTGGCCGAGGAGATCAGCGCCGCGCACTCGCCGGCCGCCAGGTGCACGATGTGCGCCCGCGCACCGGAGAACGCCGCCGCCGAGATCACCGTCTCGATCGCCCGGCGCTCGGCCACCGGCGGCCGGGACGCCACGAACGCGTCATACGAGGCCCCGACCGGCACCGACACCTGCGTCGGGTCCTCCGCGTGCACGATCATCGGCGCGCCGGACCCGGCCAGCAGCTTCATCGCGGCCCGCAGCTCGTCCCTGGACAGCGGCGGGAAGTCGGCGATGCCCGAGTCGATGAGGAAGCACTTGAACCCGATGACCCCCGCGTCGAGCAGCGGCTCGATCGAGTCGGCGTTCCCCGGCACCGCGCCGCCCCAGAACGCCACGTCGACCCAGCACTGGCCGTCGGCCGCCTTCACCTTCGCCCGCAGCGCGTCCACCGTGGTGGTGACCGGCGAGGAGTTCAGCGGCATGTCGCAGATCGTGGTAACGCCCCCGGCCAGCGCCGCGCGGGTGGCGGTGGCGAAGCCCTCCCACTCGGTCCGCCCGGGCTCGTTCACGTGCACGTGCGAGTCCACGAGCCCCGGCAGCAGCGGCAGGTCACCGAGATCGACGGTACGGTCCGCGTCCAGCCGCAGGTCGTAGTCTCCGATCCGCTCAATCCGCCCGTCCCGAACGAAGGCGGCTGCCTCCCGCACCCCGTCTGGCAGCACCATGCGCCGCGACCTGATCAGCAGCGTCCCGTTATCGCTCATAGCCAGCCAAAGCTCGTCGCGGAGTCGGCGGAGTCCGCGGGCAGGTACTCGAGGCCCACCCAGCCGCCGTACCCCTGCACGGAAAGCTGCCGCAGCAGCGGCTCGAAATCAAGCGTCCCCGTCCCGGGTGCTCCGCGCCCCGGCGAGTCGGCCACCTGCACGTGCAGGATCGACTCCCGGTGCCTGCTCAGCACGTCTGCCACGTCTTCCCCCATCTTCGCCAGGTGGTACAGGTCCGCGAGGAACCCGACGTTCGGCGCCCCTGTCTTTTCGATCACCGTCATCGCCCGGTCGCTCGTGTCGAGCGGGAAACCGGGAACGTCGAAGGAGTTGATCGCCTCGACGAGCACCGCGGCGCCCGCTCTCCGCGCGGCCTCGGCCGCGAACACCAGGTTCTCGATCGCCACCGCGTCCTGCTCCGCCACATCGACCCCAGGGACCCGCAGACCGTACGGCGCGTTCAGCCGCTGGCACCCCGTCCGCGCCGCGATGTCCGCCGCCGCAGCTACATTCTCCTTGAATTCCGCTGCTCGCGCCGGGTGCGACACGATCCCGCGCTCCCCGGCCGCCATGTCCCCGGTGTGGAAATTAAGCGAAACCAGCGCAACCCCGGCATCCGCGATCGACCGGACGAACGAGTCGGCCTCCCCGTCCGACGGCGCCATGGTTTCCCACGGCCACCAGAACTCGACCGCCTCGAACCCGGCGTCCCGCGCGGCCCGCGCCCGCTCCGCCAGCGGAAGCTCGGCGAAGAGAATCGAGCAGTTCACGTCGAACCGCAGCCCGTACGTCCGCATCGGGGTAACTACCTGGCCTTTCATCCAAGGCGCCCCGCTGGAGTACAGATCCGGGGCACTCGGCCGAGCGCTGCATCCATGATCGCACTTGTTTCCTGATCAGTGTCCGGCCACTCGCCTACGTACGTGTTCAGCGTGATGGTCGGTGTGGCATGGCCCAGGGCGAGCTGGACCCGCTTGACGCTTGCGCCCTGCGGTCCGGATCCGGTGCTTACGTCTATCAGGATTCGTGCGACCCCAGATCTCGACTTCGACAGGCGGGTAAAGCTCAAGATGGCGTTCTAGTGCCGCCATGGATATGGATGCGGCTTTGACAGTTCGTACCGACGTCCTGGTTTTGGGCGGCCCTAGATAGGGCGTCTGGCCGGTGACGCAGACGAGTTGCTGTGTAATGTGTATTTCAGATCTGGTGAAGTCGATGGCGTCTACTTCCAAGCCTGTAATCTCGCCCCCCGGAATCCCGCGCCGGCGGCGATGTAAACGACAGCGGAGTAGCGGCCAGGCATATTATCCGAAAGTACGTGAACCTGCTCGTCTCCCGGAATGAGGTGTCGACGGGGCGAGTACTCCAGACCGATTTTTGACCCACGCGCGCAGGTTCACGGGGCGGACGCGGATCATCTGAAGACTGCCGAGCGGCACCGGGTCAACGTGCAGGCGAAAGGCGCGCTCAAGCCGCTGGGCAGTCGAGTCGCGGTGCAGCAGGTCTTCGCGCCATGCGGCGCCGTACTCCCTGACCTTGAGTTGACCAGCTTTGATGTCCAGAGAAGTTCCAGTGTCGAGTTCCCGTTTGGTTTTTGCTTCGAACGCAGCTGCGCATGTCTCCGAGTCGGCACCGTCGCGCTTGGCGAAGTTCTTTTTCCGCTGCACGCCGTTTTCGTCTCGCCACCGGACTTGCCACCGATCACCCTTGCCGTGATCTGCGCACTGTCACATCAGGTAGACTCCCGGGAGGGGCGGTGGCCCAGTAGCCTAGATTGGCTTGACAGGTAATCGTCAAGGCGAATCAAACATGCGTTGACGATTAACCGTCAACAGCCGCATAGGCCGGGACGCATGCGAGCACACCTGGGCTGGGGGACGCCAGGGCTCGCGGCCTTGCCAACCACAGTGATGCCATGGGGGACGAGCCGAAGCTGAGGAGCGTAGGTGATCATCAGCGACCTGACCGGATTTATCCTGTCCTGCCTCGACGAGGAGGAGCGGGATGCCGGGTTGTTCCATGAGTTCACCTGCACTGCTCATGCGCAGCAGGCAAGGGACGGCTTCCCGGACAGCTGGTGCCGCTGCCCAGTCCCGGCCCAGACCCTCGCCCGGGCGCAGGCGATTCGGGACATAATCGCCGACTGCGAGCGGCAGCTCAGCACCCCTGGCAACAGGTCGCCCAGCATGCTGCAGGCTGACGATGAGATAAGGAAGGTTCTTGGCGCCATAGCCCTATCCCGTGAGCAGGACCCCCGATGGCAGGAGCAATGGCGTCCCTGACCCGTAGGAGTCCGCCTTCCTGCCAGTTCGCGTCGAGGTAGTCCTGATCCGACTTGAGACTTCAGGGCTATCTGCGCGGGCTGAGCGGTGGTTGGGCCTTGTCAGTCTCTGCCAGTGCGGTGAGTACGTCTAGGAGCGGGCCGACCTGGAGTCCGCTCTGGGCGGAGTGCCGGAACGGGCTGTCCGGGTTCACGGTGTATTGACTGCGTCGGCCGACTCGGTTGCGAGTGATGTAGCCCGCAGCTTCCAGATCGCTCACGATGGCCTGCACTGTCCGCTCGGTGAGGCCGACGACGGAGCTGATGTCGCGGAGCCGGGCCTGCGGATTGCGGGCAATTTCCACCAGCACGTGGCCGTGGCCGGTCAGCAGTGTCCACTGGTCGCGTTGCCCGGCAACTTCCATATCCCGACCGTAGCAACGGAACAGGTAACGCGAGAAGAAACACGCGAAATTTTTCACGTGTTTCTCTTGACGGGATACGGCGGGCGGGGCGAGGCTTGTAGCAACGACGACCCGGCTTGTCGACTGCAGAGAAGATGCTGATGACCCTCTTCGACCAGGCGGCTACCTCGCTGCAGGTGGGGTGGCTGCTCACGGTCTCGCTGCCGGGCGAGATCGACTTCATCAACGCCAGCGAGGTTCGCGATGCCCTCGGCCTGGCCCTGGAAAGCGGGGCCGCGGTGCTGATCGCCGATGCTGCCGAGACCACCTTTTGCGACTGCGCCGGGGTCAGGGCGCTGGTCCACGCGCACCGCCAGGCAACCGCCAGCGCGAGCTGTCTGCGGGTAGCCACCGCCAGCCGCGTGATGCGCCGCGCCATCGAACTGGCTGGAGCTGACCAGATCCTAGATATCTACCCGACTCTGGCCGCCGCGACCGGATCTGCCCCATGAGCGGGATGGGGGATAGGCAGGTGCTCACTGTGCCTGGCTCATCAGCCGCTGTGCCGGCGAGGGGCGCCTGACGCTTAAAGGTCTTGCAGCAGAAATGTGCAGCAGCCGCATCGCCCTGCATTGACCTCAGCGGACCCTCATGCGGCTGGCCGGCCGGCTACTGGCGGGCGCCAAGCGCCAGGCGCGCGGCACTGATATCGTCCCGGCCGTAGCCGGCGTCGACGGCTGCGCGCCACTGGCGGGACAGCGCGGACAGCAGCGGCAGGTTGCCGCCGCCGACGGCCTCCATCGCCAGATCCACGTCCTTGAGGGCCCACTCAAGCGGAAACTCGGGCGCGAAGTCACCGCGTTCCATCTTGTGCAGCTTGGCATCGGCGATCGGCGCGTCCAGCGGCCCGCCCTCGATGGTCTCCGCCAGCTTGGAGGAGTCGATGCCTACCTGACGTGCCAGCTCGAGCGCTTCGGCCACCCCCTCGATGAGGATGGACATGTAGGCGTTGACGACCAGCTTCATCCGGCTGCCCTGGCCGGCGTCCCCGAGCCACACGGTCTTGCGCCCGATCGCTGAGAACGCCGGGCGTACGACCTGTTGTGCCGCTGCGGGGCCTGATGCCAGGATGAGCAGCTGCCCTGCCTCGGCCGGGCCCTTGCTGCCCGACACCGGCGCATCGACGAACAGCACGTCGGGCCGGAGCCTGCCGAGACGGCCTGCGGCTTCGAGCGTCGCCGACACGCCGATGGTGCCCATCTGGGCCCACACGGCCCCCTGGGCGAACGCCTCGGTTACGCCGCCGTTGAAGATCACTGAGTCCACCGCCTCGGCGGTCGGCAGCATCGTGATTACGAGGGTCGCATCCCGGGCCGCTTCGGCCGGCGACTCCGCCGCCCGGGCGCCAGCGGTGGACAGGGGCGCCGTGGCCGACGGCGAGCGGTCCCAGACCGAAGTGGGCAGCCCCGCGGCGACCAGGCGGCGGACCATCGCCGAGCCCATGATGCCCGCTCCCAGCACCGCGACTCGTTCTTGCTCTCTACGGCTGTCTGCAACAGCCATCGGACTTTCCTTCCTGTAGTCAAAGTCTGACTTTCCTTAGTCGGCCGGGCCCGCGAAGGTTGCGCGAAAATCAGCGCCCGCGGCCCTTACCGGAAGCTAGCGGGGGCTTCAGCACGTCGGTGCCGCCCGCTTCGGGTCCGAGGATGTCGGTCCCGCCCTCCTCAGGTCCGAGGATGTCGGTGCGGTCGGCTCCGGGTTCAGGGGTCTCGCTGGGATCGTTCGTCATGGTGATCTCCTTACTACATCGTGCTTTCATCCTGACCCCGCCAGTCGGCAGCCGTCCAAGACGTGGTTCCGACCGATTAATAAAGGCCGCCTATCAGCAGCTCAGCGGTAAGTCGGCGCCAGGCAGCGCCGGCCCCGTGACCTAGAATCCATAGGTGGCGCCGATCCTTTAGCCGGTGGGCGTGATCAGCCGCACCGGCGGGGGGCCGTGGCGCGGGAGGTGGGCGCATGCTCTTCCGGCAGCTGGAGTACTTCGTGATGCTGGCCAGGGAAAAGCACTTCGCCAGAGCCGCCGCCGCCTGCTACGTGTCCCAGCCCGCGCTGTCCGAGGCGATCCGCAAGCTGGAGCACGAGCTGGATGTCCCGCTGGTGCACCGCGGTCATGCCTTCGAGGGCCTGACCCCGGAGGGTGAGCGGCTGGTCTTGTGGGCGCGTCGCATCCTGGCTGACCATGACGCGCTCAAGCACGAAGTGTCGGCGATTCGCTCTGGACTCGAGGGCCAGCTGCGCCTCGGAGTGATCCCGGCCGCGTCCACGACCGCGGCGCTGGTGATCGCACCGTTTTGTGCTGAGCACCCGCTGGCCCGGGTGCGGCTGCAGGGCGGCCTTCCGACCAGCCAGATCACCGAGCGGCTGGCCCGCTTCGAGCTCGACGCGGGCATCGGCTACGCCTCCGACGGAAGCGCGGACGGGTTCGTCACGACGCCGCTCTACGAGGAAGCGCACGTCCTGATCGCCGCCCGGGACCTTCTCGGCGACGCTGAGCAGATGGAATGGGGCGACGCCGTCCAGCTGCCACTCTGCCTGGAAGACCCTTCAATGCAGGGCCGTCAGTTGCTGGACCGGCTGCTTGAGGAGCAGGGCCTGAGCGTGCGCCCCCAGGTAGAGGCCAACTCGATCGCCGCTATCTCCGCCATGGTCGGCACCGGGCGGTGGGCCAGCATCGTGCCGGGGTCCTGGATGCCCGCCTTCGCCCGCTCACCGTCCATCCGGGCGATCCCCGTGGTGAACCCGGTGCTGTCCGCCCCGATCGTCCTGATGCTCAGCGAGGCCGAGCCCGGATCTGTGCTGGGGCGCGCCCTTGCCCAGACGGCCAGCCGCCTCGCGCTGCCCGACGTCCTCGGGCAGGCCCGAGCGGCAGCAGGCAGCCAGCCTCGATAGGCATCGCCGATGCCGGCCCCGCTCAGTTCGATACCAGGGACTCCAGCCAGTTGTAGGCGGCATCCCAGAACACGGTGGGAGCCATTCCCTCGCAGTGTCCCTCGGCGCCTTCTGCCTTGGTGAACAGGCGGAACTCCTTCGGGCAGGTGAGATGGTCGAAAAGGACCTTCCCCTGGCCGGGCGAGACCACATCGGTCTCGTTGTCCGTGACGAAGGTCGGGCACCCGATCCGGGTGACGGTATCGGCGTTCGTGTAGCGCCGCAGGTCGGCGCAGTAGGCCCGGACGCTCGCGAGCCCGTGGGTCGTCATCCGCGGCGCGAACAGTGCTTTCAGCGCCGGGCTGTCCAGCAGGGCGTCGAACTGCGGGTCGGCCGCCGGGTCGTTGACGAGGTCTGCCAGCGGCCCCAGCCGGGACGTCATGGCCGCGCCCAGGTCCCAGGAGCCGGGGTCAACGATCAGCGCGGCGAGCCGGTGCTCGCCGGCGGCGCCGCGCGGTGCGATCAGCCCACCGAACGACCGCCCGACCAGCACGATACGCTGCGGGTCGACCTCAGGCTGGGCCGCGATCGCGTCGAACAGGGCCGGCACGACGTTCTCCCAGTCCGGCCGCATCGGCACCCGCTGGTCGTAGAGCATGCCGCCCTGACCAGGGCCGTCAACGGCGGCGAACACGTAGCCGCGGTCGAGCGCGGGCGCCGCCGAGGCGTACAGCTCCTCGGCCGTGCCGTCGTACCCGTTGACGTGCATGATCACCGGGTGCCTGGCGCCGCCTGGCGACGGGCTGAACAAGTACCCCGACATGGGACCGGACAGTACGCGGCCTGGGTGATCGAAATGCTCCATGGCTGAGCGGAACGCCCGCACGCTCGACGAGTAACCGTCGCGGAGCTCGTCCCCGTCCAGGTTGTCGCGGTGGAAGAAGAACGCCTGGCGGAAGTACTCGGCGGCACGTAGGTAGACGTTCCTGGCGCTGACGCCGTGCCCGTCCTTGGCCGCCTCGTCCCCGCGCTTGACCAGGCTCGCGGCGAAGTCCGACCAGGCCCGGTACCAGCTGTCCCGGTCGCCGGGCGTGATCCGCTGCGCGATCGCCAGGCACTCGCCGACGTTCGCCATCCCCGAGTCGGCTTTACCGACGCTGCGCTGCAACTGCCCGTCGAACGAGACGTCATCGAAGTACAGCTTCATATACCCGCTCCCGGTGTGGCTGATGGAGCCATGTAGACCGAGGTCGACACTATCAGTGACGGTGATAGGACTCTGAGTGGCTGTGACCGCGTCCGGGCCGGGCTCGCCAACTGCCGTAGCGAGTGCGCTGATCGAAAATACTTCGGCCTTGATCTCGGCTTTGACCATGAGATCGACAGTAATGTCGGACCCACTCGATACAGTGGTTCTATGTAGAGCTTCTAGCAAGCGATCGCCTGGGAGGAGGCCCGTGAATGGACAGTTCTGACTCGTCCTGCCCCGATGACCGGGCAGCCAAAGATGACCGGGCAGCCAAAGCCGACTGGGGATCCGGAGAAGTTGATCCCGCGTTTCCGGGATCCGTATACCCGGGGCGCCCGCGTTTCGGTCAAGGCCTGGAGGCTGACCTGCTTGCGCCTGGTCCGCTGCTGGGTGTGCTGACTGAGGACGCGGTCGGCGGCCTGGGCGGGTTGTCGGATGATGAGCTGGTCGGGGTGCTGCGGGCGACTCAGCGGCAGGTCGCGCGCGAGCAGTACAAGCAGGTCCTGGCGACGGCGGAGTTCGGGCGGCGCCGGCAGGCCGCGTTCGAGGCCGCGGCCCGCCGGGGCATTCCGGCCGGGTGCCGGCCGGGCGGTTTCCCCGGTGAGGAACTCGCGGTCGAGCTGGTTATCACCCGGGCCGAGGCCGGGCACCGGATCGACGACGCCCTCGACCTGACGACCCGCCTCCCGGCCACCCTGGCCGGCATGGCCGCCGGGCAGGTCGACGAGGCCAGGGCCGGGCTGATCGCGTTCTATACCCGCAGCCTCGGTCCCGCCGATGCCGCCGGGGCGGATGAGGTCCTGGCCGCGGCGGCACCGCAGCTGCGCGTGGACCAGCTGGCCCGCAAGGCCGCCGCCCTGGAGATGAAACTCAACCCCGCCGGCGTCGCGGCCCGCAAAGAGCACGCCAGGCGGAGCGGCCAGCGGGTCGAGGCCCGCCGCGAGATCTCAGGCAACGCCTGCCTGTCCGGCCGGGAACTGGACACCGCCGACGTGCTGGCCGCCAAAGCCCACATCGACGCCATCGCTGTCCGGCTGCGCGGCTCCGGCCTGCTCGAGGGCAACCTCGACCGGCTCCGCGCCCTGGCCTTCACCGACCTCACCCTGGGCCGCGACCCCCTCGACCGCCTCCACCCCGCGTCCCCGTCCGCCGGCCCCGCGTCCCCCTGTCCCGGCCCCGCATCCCCCTCTGCTGGCCCCGCGTCCACGCCGGCCGGGCCGGAGCCGGGACCGCCGGCGCCGCTGCCCGCGCTTATCAACCTCATCATCCCGGCCGGCACCCTGCTCGGCTGGTCCAGCGCACCCGCCCAGGCCGGCGCCTGGGGCATCCTGGACCGCGACGAGACCCGCGCCGTCGCCAGCGCAGCCGCCCAGCACCCCCGCACCCGCTGGTGCCTCACCCTGACCGCACCCGACGGAACCGCACTCGCCCACGGCTGCGCCCGCGGCCCCCGCCCCGCCCTACTGGCCGGCCTCGCCCCCCAGCCCCAGCCCGCACAGCTCGCCCAGCTCCTGCACCGCCTCAACCTCACCATCACCCCCCTCGCCCGGGTCTGCTGCGGCCACGCCCAGGCCGAAAACCACTACACCCCCAGCCGCGCGCTGCGCCACCTCGTCCGCGCCCGCACCAGCCACTGCGACGCCCCCGGCTGCGACACCCCCGCCGCCAGCACCGACCTCGACCACACCGTCCCCTGGCCCGACGGACCCACCGACCAGGGCAACCTCGCCCCCCGCTGCCGAACCCACCACCGCGCCAAACAAGCACCCGACTGGACCGCCGAACAAACCGCCCCCGGCGTCACCCAGTGGACCATGCCCTCCGGCAGAACGCATACCACTACCCCGACCATCTATGACACCTAGAAATCCGGCTGACGGCTGGGAGCTGGGACCAACGGCTAGCGGCTAGCGGCCACGGTCAACCCCGGCGGCGCGGTGCTGCCGGGGTCCTGCCAGGGTGGTGCTTACACCGGACCACGCGTAGGTTCGGATCGAAGAGGCTTTCCTACTTGACCGGAGGGAAACATGTCGGCAGACGCGCAGGAGCTCGAGGGCGTCGGTTTCTGGTTCGATCCGCTGTGCCCGTGGGCGTGGATCACCTCGCGGTGGATGCTCGAGGTCGAGAAGGTGCGGCCGGTCAAGACGGACTGGCGGATCATGTCGCTGGCCTACCTGAACCTGGTGCAGCACGAGGGCAAGAACCTGGACGAGGAGTACCTGGCGCGGATGTACCAGGCGTGGGGGCCGGTCCGGGTCTGCGCCGCGGCCGCCGCGGACGCCGGGCCCGAGGTACTCGGGCCGCTCTACACGGCGATCGGCACCCGGTTCCACAACCAGGGACGACGCGGTGACCCTGATGTGTTCCCCGAGGCCCTGCAGGAGGCCGGACTGCCCGTGTGGCTGGCAGACGCGGCCGAGTCGGATGAGTTCGACGACGCGATCAAGAAGTCGCACCACGAGGCGTTCGACGAGGTCGGCCTCGACGTCGGCACGCCAGTCGTCAAGATCCGCGGCAAGGCGCTGTTCGGGCCGGTGATCACGCCCGCTCCCAAGGGTGAGGCGGCCGGCGAACTGTGGGACGGCCTGGTGCTGGTGTCCAAGGCGGACGGGTTCTTCGAGCTCAAGCGGTCCAGGGACCGCGCACCGTCCTTCGGCTGACAGCGGGTCCCGCAGTTCAGGCGCCGGCCGCGATCGAGCCGGCCGGCGCAACCGCGGTCGCGTCGGGCTGCACCCGGGCTGCCGCCTCCGCCAGCAGCCGCCGCCAGGCGACGCTCAGCCGGTCGGCCCGCGTGTGCACCTCGGTCCGCGGGTCGAGGGGAAGCAGCGGAGACGGGTAACGCTCGAGGATGGCCAGGTCCTCAGCCAGGATCTGGTCCTCCTCCTTGATGAACGCCGCAAGCCGTCCGGCGTCTTCGCCGACGTCGCTGCGGGTGATCAGCTTGAAGACCCGGGTGGTCGTCGCGTCCTCCGGCTGGCAGGCGAGCAGGATGCCGATGGTGACGCCGGGCAGGTCGAGCCGGACGTGGGCGCTGCCGGAGACACCGGCGGTCTTGGTCACCCGGTGCGAGACGACGGCGCCGCCGTCCCGGTACGGGGTGTCGAATACGCCGGTCGCCATCCAGCCGCCGCCTGCGCCGCCGGACGAAGTCACCGAGCCGGCCGCCAGCGGCCCGTCGTCCGCGACGCCGAACGAGGCGGCGTGCACGAACGGGAAGTGCGCCGCGTCGAGGAAGTTGTCGACCAGCTGGCCCGCGCTCGCCCGGGTGCGCACGGTGCGCGACCGGGCGCGGGTCATCGCCGGATCGTCCCACTCGGCGAAGGCGGGCAGCGGCGACAGCGGTTCCTCGGGCGCCAGCCAGATCAGACCGTACGCCTCGGTCACGCCGTAGGCGGGCCGCAGCCGGGCGCGTTTGCTGACGTTGCCCGGCCGGCCGAGCGCCGGGATCAGGTCGCACTGGCCGCCGGCGTCGTACTGCCAGCCGTGGTAAGCGCAGGCCAGCCGGGCGCTGCCGTCGGCGGCCCGTTTCACGCTGCCCGCGGAGAGCGGGGCGAGCCGGTGCGGGCACTGGTCGGCGAAGGCGACCAGGCGCCCGTCGAGGCGGGCGGCCACCCACGGCTCGCCCCCGACCAGGACCTGCGCGGGTTCCTCGGCGAGAAGATCCTCGGCGTGCGCGACCGGGTGCCAGGCTCGCCGCCAGAGCGGACTGGCGTTGCCGAGCGGCGCGGGCGCCGGCGAGGTACCGTCGTCCGGTGCCGGACTTGAGGCCGCCGCGGACGTCACGCCGCGCCGCCGCGGGGGAGTTCCATCGCGTACATGATGAACCCGTCGTTGGACGCGACCTGGTCGTACAGTGCCCGCGCGGTTACGTTCGCCGCCTGGGTGTGCCAGTAGACGCGGCTCAGCCGGCGAGCGGCCGCCCACGAGCCGACCGCGCGGATCAGTGCCCGCCCGACTCCGCGGCCGCGGTACAGCGGTGCGGTGAACAGGTCTTCGAGGTAGCAGACGTCAGGCCCGGTGGTCCGCGGGTGCACCAGGAAGTGCACGATGCCCGCCAGCGAGCCGTCGAGCCGGGCGCCGAGAGCGTGCATTCGCTGGCCGGCCTGGAACTCCGCCCACGCCCGGTCGTACACCGACTGCGGGTGATCCACCTGGGAGAACGCGTTGTAGCCGCGGAACAGCGCCTCCCAGACGTCCCGGTCGGACGGGGCGAGCGGCCCGGTCGCGATCACCGAACCAGACCCTGGATCCGCGCCGCCGCGGCCGCGTGCGCGGCCAGCTTCTCCGGTACCCCGGACAGCGTCAGCGCGCCGTCTCTGACCAGCGCCCGTCCGGCGACCACGGTATGCCTGGCGGCGACCGGCCCGCAGCGCAGCCACGCCTCCACCGGGTCGACGAGCGCGCCGGCGTACTGGACGCCCTCCTGCGGCCAGCAGACCAGGTCGCCCACGGCGCCGACGGTGAGCTCGCCTAGCTCGCCTGCCCTGCCCAGGCAGGCGGCGCCGCCGCGAGTCGCGATGTCGAGGACCTCCCGCGCGGTCATGCCCGTGGGACCCAGACGCTGGCGCCCGAGCAGCAGCGCCGCCCGGGACTCGATCCAGAGCGAGGAACTGTCGGTCGACGCGGACCCGTCGCAGCCGAGCCCGACCGGGACGCCGGCCGCGCGGAACTCGCGGACCGGGGCGAACCCGCCGCCGCCGATCAGCATGTTCGACGAGGGACAGTGCGCGACCCCGACGCCGGCCGCGCCGAGCCGCGCGACCTCGGCAGAGTCGGGGTAAATGCAGTGCGCCACCCAGGACCGCGACGTCAGCCAGCCGACCTCCTCGAACTGCTCGACGGGCCGCCGCCCGAAGCGCTCCAGGCAGTAGGTGTCCTCGTCCGGGTCCTCGGCCAGGTGGGTGTGCAGCCGCACGTCGAGCGTCTCGGCCAGTTCCGCGGTCCGCGTCATGAGCGCGGGCGACACCGAGAACGGGGAGCAGGGCGCGAGCGCCACCTGGACCATCGCGCCGTAGGACGCGTCGTGATGGTGGTTGACCAGGCGCTCGCTGTCGGCGAGTACCTCGTCGTCGTCCTGTACCACGGAGTCGGGCGGCAGCCCGCCGTCTTTCTCCGACAGGGTCATCGAGCCGCGGGTGCAGTGGAACCGGATGCCGGTCTCCCTGGCCGCGGTGATCTCGGCCGTCCAGAGGTCGCCGCCGTGCCGCGGCGCCACGTACAGGTGGTCCATCGTGGTGGTGCAGCCGCCCAGGGCCAGTTCGGCGAAGCCGATCCAGGCCGACAGGTACGCGGACTCCTCGTCGAGCCCGGCCCACAGCGGGTAGAGCGCCTTGAGCCAGGAAAACAGCGAGCCGTTGATCGCCGGCCCGTAGGACCGGGTGAGGTTCTGGTAGATGTGATGGTGGGTGTTGACAAGCCCGGGCGTTACCAGGCAGCCGCTGGCGTCGAGCACCTCGGCGGCGGCCGGCTCAGGGTCGCCCGCCGCGCCCACGCCGGAGATGAGGCGCCCGGTGACCGCGACCCAGCCTCCGGCCAGCTCACGCCCCGCGGCATCGCATGTCGCCACCAGCTTCGCGTTGCGCACCAGCAGGTCCACGGCGGGCTCAGTCATCACACGCTCCCCTCAATGGTCGGGATCTGAACCTATCGCGCGCCGGTCATCGAGAAACGGGCGAGGACGGCCGACTCGGCGATCGCGATGAGGTTGTACAGCATCACCGACACGCCGGTCAGCAGCGCCGCTGAGGCCCAGATGTCCACGTAGTTGAAGGAGTTGGCGTCCTGCAGCATGCCGTACCCGAGCCCTTGCCCGGTGGCCAGCCATTCCGCCAGCATCGCGCCGACGACGGCGCCGGGCGCCGCGATCCTGGCCGAGGCGAACAAGGCGGGGAGCGACGAGGGCAGCATGACCTTGCGCGCCACCGTCCAGGTCCCGCCGCCGTAGGCGCGGACCAGGTCGGCCGACTGGCGGGACGCCGAGCGCAGCCCGAACGTCATCGTGACCAGGGCGGGGAAAAAGACCACGATGCCGGCGATGACCGTGGTGGCCGCGATCCCGCGGCCGAACACCAGCGTCAGCACCGGCGTCATCGCGACCAGGGGCACCGATCTGACCAGGACCGCCAGCGGCAGCAGGGTCCCGGCGACGAGCCGGGACAGCACGAACGACAACGCCACCGCGACGGCCGCGGCCAGGCCGGCCACGAACCCGCAGGCCGCGTCGAACAGCGTCCGGCCCAGGCCGCCCCACACGGACTGGGCGCCTGACTCCGCCGCCGGCCCGTGGATCAGGTAGCTCCACACGTCGGCGGGCGTCTTCGCGATCAGCGGATCAAGGCCGAGTCCTTTGACGAACGCCCACCACAGTCCGATGATGACCGCCAGCGTCACTACGGCGTTCAGCAGCGGCCGCGCGGCCGGCCAGCTCACAGGTCACCGCCGGACAGCGTCGTCGTGCGCGCCCACGGCAGCGCGATCCTGGCGATCAGCGCGGTCAGCCCGTAGCCGAGGCCGGCCACCAGCCCCGATACCAGGGCGATACCCCAGGTCCGCGGCACCTGCACGGACGCTTCGCTGACGGTCATGGCGATGCCGAGGCCCGTGTCGATGTGCCCCAGGTACTCGCCGATGATCGCGCCGAGCAGCGCGGCGGGCGCGGAGACCTTCAGCGCGGCCAGCGTCGCGGGCAGCGCCGCGGTGACCCGGACCTTGGCCAGCTCCGCCCACCGCCCGCCGCCGTAGGCGCGGACGACGTCCAGTGCGGCCTGGTCGGCCGACCGCAGCCCGAGCAGCGCGCCGATCAGCGTGGTGAAGAACACCGCCAGGGCGGCCAGGGTGATCATCGGTACCGTGCCGGAGAACAGCAGCGAGAGGATCGGCCCGATCGCCACCAGCGGCAGGCAGTAGGACGCCACCGCGAGCTGCACGACGATCCGCTCGAGCGGCGGCACCAGCAGCACCAGCGCGGCGCAGGCGAGCGCGAGCCCGTTGCCGAGCAGGTAGCCGCGCAGCGCCTCGCCGAGCGTCGCCGCGATCAGCGGCTGGTAGAACGACCACCCGTCGTCGCCGAGCTGGGCGAGCACGGCCCACGGGGTGGGCACGCCCGAGCCCTTGGCCGCGAACGCGGTGACGGCGAGCACCCACCACAGGGCGATCAGCGCCACGGCACCGATCACCGCGGTGGCCCAGGAAGGGAGGCGGTTCACGAGGAACCAGCCCCCGTTCGGGCGATCACTGCTTTTCATCCTGGTCAGCGAACTGGTCACCGAGCTGGTCACTGAGCTGACCGCTGTCGAACTGCTCGCCGCCGAACAGCAGCTCGGACAGCTTGTCGGCGTAGGCATGGAACTCGGGTGAGCGCATCATCTCCGGTGTGCGCGGCCGCGGCAGCTCGATCAGCACGGTGGCGAGCACCCGGCCGGGCCGCGGCGACATCACCGCGACGACGTCCGACAGCAGCACGGCCTCGTTGATCGCGTGGGTGACCAGCAGCGTGGTCACCGCGCGGGCCTGCCAGATGCGCTGCAGCTCGAGGTTGAGCCGCTGCCTGGTCATGTCGTCGAGAGCGCCGAACGGCTCGTCGAGCAGCAGCACCTTCGGCTCGACGACGAGCGAGCGGGCGATGGCGACCCGCTGGCGCATGCCGCCGGACAGCTGCGCGGGCCGTGCCTTCTCGAACCCGTCGAGGCCGACGAGCTTGATCAGGTCGGCGACCGCGGAGGGCGACGCTTTGAGACCGGAGATCTCCAGCGGCAGCCGGATGTTGGCCGCGACAGAGCGCCACGGCAGCAGCGCGCTGTCCTGGAATGCGATGCCCAGGTGGTGCAGCTTGCGGGCGAGCGCGGGCGGCTCGCCGTGGACTAGGGCGGTGCCGGCCGACGGCGTGTCGAGGTCGGCCAGGATGCGGAGCACGGTGGACTTGCCGCACCCGGAAGGGCCGAGGAGGGACAGGAACTGCCCCTCCCGGCTCTCCAGGTCGACGCCGTCCAGCGCGACGACGCTCCGGCGGCCCATGCGGAACTCCTTGCGGAGCCCGGACAGCGACAGGCCGGAGGCGGACGTCGTGATTGAACTCGTCATCGTCAACTCAGATCAGGTGCCAGCTCAGATCAGGTCCGGGTTTTCCTTGTAGATCTCTTCAAGCAGGGACAGATCGAACAGCTGGGCGGAGGTGAGCTTGAGCCCGCCGATCGCCAGCGTCTTGAGATTCGCCTCGATCAGCGCGTCGGTGACCGTGAACAGGCCGTTCTTGGTCGTGTCGGCGTTGAGGATCAGCTTGTTCTCCGCCTCCGCCTCCAGCGTCTGCTCGGGGATGGCCAGGCCGAGGCCCTTGCCGTAGGTGTTGACGGTGAGTGTCGCCCCGAGCTTGGGATCGGCGATGTTGTCCTTCCAGCCCTGCATCTCGGCCATCAGGAAGCCCTTGAGCGCCGCCGGGTTCGACGAGATCGTCGACGTGGTCGCCATGTAGGTCTCCGACACCAGCGGGTAGCCGTAGTCGGCGAGCAGGAACGTGCTGACCTTGAAGCCCTGGGACTCGAGCTCGTTGGGCTCGTTGGTGATGAACGAGAACCAGCCGTCGACCGTACCCTGGGTGAGCGGCGTGGGGTCGAACTGGACGGATACCACCTTGATCTTGGACACGTCCAGGTTGGCGGCCTTGATGAACGCGTTCCAGACCGAGGTGTTGGAGACCTGCACGCCGATCTTCTTGCCGTACATCTCTTCCGGCGTGCTGATCGGGGTCTTGGCCATCGACATGATCGCGAACGGGTTCTTCTGGTACTGTGCGCCGATGATCTTCAGCGGTGCGCCCTTGAGAATCGCCGCGCCGGTGATGTCAGGCGACGACACCCCGACGATGGCCTTTCCGGTGGCGACATCGGCCTCCATCGGGGTGGCCGAAGCGCCGCCCGCGATCAGGTTCACCGAACTGAACCCCTGCGCCTTGTAATAGCCCTTGGTGTCGGCGATATAGCTGCCGGCGAACTCCACGTTCTTGATCCAGGAGAGCCGGTAGCTCAATGCGCCCAGGGATGGCGCGGCGGTCGACGTCGCGGTCGGCGAGGAGCCGGCGACGGCCGAGGAGCTGGAACTTGACGAGCTTGAACAGGCCGCGAGGACCGGACCGGCTACGGCGGCGATGCCGCCCGCGGTCAGCAGGCGCCGCCGGCCAAGGCCGGCGCTGACGAGGGCGGAAGTCTTATTGATAGCCATCGAGTCGGAAGTGCCCCTCTCACTTATGTGAACGGCGCGCCATAGCGCCCGGATTCAGCCGACGCTAAGGTTGGGCAATTTCCGCTGTGTGATACGGGTATGTCGCAGTTGTTACGTCGCCTGACCGAGGTGCGGTTGTTACTGATCCGTAACCGCTAGTTCGCCATGGCCGTCGGGATCGCCGGCCGGACGATGTCCAGCGGGCCCTGCGGCACCGCGATCGCCGCCGCTGACCAGCCCCAGATCGACAGCATCACCCGGCCGGGGTCGCGGTAGCCGTCCCGGCCGTGGGTGACCCGGTAGTTGTCGACGCAGATCATTTCCCCGGCCGCGGCCTGGAACATCGGGCCGCTGTCGCGCGCCCGGGTGACCGCCGCCGACCAGCGCGCGATCATCGACGCCTGAGCCGACTCGATGTCGGGCGCCTGGCCGGGAACCGGCGCTTGGAACGGGTGGTGCCTAACCTGGACCCGGCCGCTCGGCAGGAGCCGGGCCACCGGCGCGTAGGCGGCGAGCGGGAAGTTCGGCTCCGACTGGTCGATCCCGGTCTCCCAGGCGAACCGCGCGACGTCGGCGTACTCGGCGTCGGCCGCCATGTGGTCGAGCAGCCGCAGCCCGTCCACCAGGAACGACGCCCCCTCGCCGCCAGCGGCGGCCCGCTCGCACCACAGGAACAGGTAGTCGGGGCCGAAGTCGCCGAAGCCGAACCCGTCGTTGTGCGGGACCATCCGTTCCTCAGTCCCGGTGAACCGCCGCTTGCGCCCGCGCTCGTCGGCCGGCTGGTCCGCGACGACGGCCGCCTCCGCCTCCTGCTTGTCCTTGCTCGCCTCGAACTGCAGCCCGAAACGACGCAGGTCAGCCCCGAGAAACGCCCGCCCCGCGGCGAACGCCGCGTCCTGGTCGCCCAGCCCGCTCAGTATCGCCGCGCCCCGCGCGGCCACCTCGGCCTGTGCCTCGGCGGGGCTGCCGACGCGCCGAGGCACGATGCTGGCCAGGGAAAAGTCCATCACAAAGACAGCCCTTCACTCGGAACGGGGGCGTGTTCCACCCGGTCACCCGACGCTAACCCGCCCGGGTTTCACGCCGATTAACCCGCCGCGCCGGCCGGAGTGAGGTTGCCGTGAGCCGCTGGTCAGCCTTTCGGACCGTAGGCGGCGGCGATGTCCTGCGAGCCGGACCAGCGACTGTAGGTCGGCGACTTCGGCCAGCCCTCGGGGGAGTCCTGCCACTCTTCCTGCCGGCCGTAAGGCAGCAGGTCGATCAGCGGGAAGGTGTGGGCGAGCTGCTCGGTGCCGCGGCCGTTGGTGTGCCAGGTGCGGTAGACGGTGTCGCCGTCGCGCAGGAAGACGTTGACGCCGAACCCGCCGGCGGGCGGCGCGCCCACGTCGCTGCCGAACGGGCTGTTGGCCGTGGAGTACCAGGTCATCTTGTTGCCGACCCGCTTCTTGTAGGCGAGCGCCTCGTCGATCGGGCCCTGGGTGACGATGACGAACCGGGCGTCGTAGTCGTCGAGGAACTCCAGCCGGGTGTACTGCGCGGTGAACCCCGTGCAGCCGGGGCACTGCCATTCTTCGCCCGCGAACCACATGTGGTTGTAGACGATCAGCTGCGACTTGCCGTCGAAGACCTCGGCCAGCCGGACCGGGCCCTGCTCTCCTTCGAGGGTGTAGTCGGGCATCTCGACCATCGGCAGCCGACGGCGCTGGGCCGCGATCGCGTCGAGTTCCCTGGTCGCGGCCTTCTCCCGGACGCGCAGGGCGTCGAGTTCGCGCTGCCAGGTGCCGGCGTCGACGACGGGGGGTTGTGCGGAGGTCATGGTCGCTCCTCGCTGATCGGAGTTCGCGGACGGCGCTGTGCACTGATAGACGTACCCCGCCGGGCTAAGTCATCGGCGGCGGGCGTGAACGTGCGGGTGCGTGCGAAGTCATGCGATACATCTTGACACCGGCGGATCAAGCTATATCTTGTCTTCATGTCCTCTGCTCCGGCCAGTGCCCGTGCGGGCGGCCGCCGCCCCGGCTTCTTCTCGGTTACCGGCACCGTGACCGAGATCGACCAGATCGCCCGGCGTATGCGGCGGATCAGGATCGAAGGGGACGACGTCGACCGGCTCGCCTGGGTTCCCGGGCAGCACGTGCGGGTGCACGTGGCCGACCTCCGCAACCCGGGCAGCTGGCTGCGCCCGCGGGACCTGCTGCGGACGTATTCGGTCTGGGAGCACGACGGCGGCCTCGAGCTGTGCGTGCTCGAGCACGACGAGGACGGCCCCGGTTCGCGCTGGGCGCGCCAGCTGCGCACCGGGCAGCTCGTCAGCTTCAACCGGCCTGAGGGGTCGTTCGTGCTTCGCGAGGCCCCTTATCAGGTGTTCGCCGGGGAGGAGACCGCGGCGGTCGCGTTCGGCGCGATGCTGCGCGCGCTGCCGCCAGAGACGCCGGCCTACGGAGTCATCGAAGCCGGCGAGCCAGGCGACCGCCTGCCGCTCGCCCGCGAGCTGCGCTGGCACTACCGGCACGGCCAGCCGGCCGCCAGCTCACAGGCGCTGGTTGACGCGCTCGCCCGGCTGGAGCTGCCAGCCGAGCCGGGGGCGGCTTACCTGGCGGGCGAGGCCAGGACCATTCAGCTGCTGCGCCGCCATCTCGTCAGCGAACGCGGATGGCCTCGGCAGGCCATCCGCGTCAAGCCGTTCTGGACCCCGGGGAGGCGAGGTCTCGACTAACGGCGTCGCCGCGCCATCACTTCACCCCGCCGGGCGCGGAGCCCGGCGGCCGCAACCAAGTTGCAACGCTGACGGGCCGTCAATGCGGCGCCGCCGGCGGCATCAGAGCTTGGTCATCCTTGTGCAGGGCGTCGCGATGCGCACCTGCTGTGTGCCGAAGTCGACGATGACGGCGGTGTCGTCCTCGACCCTCACGACCCGGCCGAGACCGTACTTGTCGTGGGTAACCATGTCCTGCGCTGCGAACTCCTCGGCAGGCGGGGCAGGCGGCGGTGGCTTGAAGGGGCTGGTTGGCAGGTAACGCCGGGTCGCGGCGCGGGCAGGCTTCATCCCTTCCAGTATGCGCCGGCCGGCCGCCGATGTTTCACATCTCACGCACGCTGATGTGCAAGCGTAGCCTTCGGCCGGCCACGGTCCGTAAAATCTGGACGGTGAAGCTGCCGTCCGTGGCGACCTTCCCGGTCGCGGTGAAGGCTCCGCCCCGGGCCAAAATTCCGGTCGGCCGGGCGGACTTTACACTGCAACCTATGATGTGGATGTTCCTGGCGATACTCATTACGTTCCTGATTACCAGGGTCGTGACCAGGATGATCAGGTCCGGCAACGGTGGCGGAGCGGGGATCGGCAATGTCAAGATCGCCGGCAATCACATACATCATCAGGTTTTCGGCATCCTGATAATCATTGGCACCGGCATTGCCCTGGTCGGGGCGACTCCGCACGGCACGGCGCTCGACGTGGCCGCCGCCGTCTTCGGGGTGGGGGTCGGGCTCACCGTCGACGAGTTCGCGCTCTGGCTGCACCTGGAAGACGTCTACTGGGCCGAGCAGGGCCGCTCGTCGGTCGACGCGATCTTCTGCGTGCTGCTGGTCACCGGGGCGCTGATCGGCGGGGTCGACTTCTGGAGCGGCCAGGTGGGCACGGCGGGCTGGTGGGGGTCGATCGGACTGCTCGCCGTCAACCTGCTGCTCTGCCTGATCTGCGTGCTCAAGGGCAAGGTGCTGACCGGGGCGGTCGGCATCGTGATCGGCGTCGTCGCCCTGGTCGGTGCGATCAGGCTGGCCAAGCCCGGGTCCTGGTGGGCGACCCGCCGGTACGCGAGCCGGCCCAAGCGCGCCGGGCGGGCCGCCGACCGCTTCGGCCCGCGTTACCAGGCCCGCTGGAACCGGATGCGCGATCTCGTGGCGGGCGCGCCGACCCAGAAGCGCGGCCAGGACGGCGGAGAACCGCGCCTCCCGGTAGCGTTAGCCGTTATGGACGATGAATTCCAGGTCTCCTACGCGGGCGTCTCCCTGGGTGTCCCCGTGCTGGCCAGGGACGGCGAGCAGTTCGGCGTGCTCGAGCACGTCCTCGCGGTGGAAGAGGAAGACATCTTCGAGGGCATCGTGGTCTGGACAGGCGGCGGAGGCTGGGCCAAGCGCAAGATCCAGCGCGAGCTCAGCATGGGCCATCAGTCGGCCGCCCGCTTCCTGGAGACGTTCAGGCACAACGACCTGCGCTTCGTCCCGGCGGACAAGATCACGATGATCACCGTCGGCGACATCACCTGCGACCTCGACCGCGCGCAGGTCTCGCAGCTCCAGCCGCCGTCCGGCGCGCCGGTGCTGTACGCGAACGCCATCGACCAGGCCGGCCCGGGGTACGGGAACCGGATGTACGGCGGCATGTTCGGCCGGGCGCGCTGGCAGCAGGAGTAGTGGCCGGCGGCTCCGCTGACGCGGCGCTGGCCGGCGCGCTGAGTGACCTGCTGTGGGAGCGGAGACCGTAGAGCGTTGCCCGCGTGGGCCGTTCGCGGTGGCCGGGTACCTCGAGGGCTGGGCCGAGTACGCGGCCGGCCTGTGCGCGGCTGCTGCCGGAGTCCGTGGCCGGCTAGCGCCGGGACTTACGCCTGGCTCGGACGCCGGGACTTGCGCCTGGCTCTTACGCCTGGCTCAGCAGCTCGGCCAGCTCGGCGTCGATGTCGAACCCGTCGGACTCCTGCCCGGCCGGCACCAGCTCGAAGGTCCTGGCCAGGAACAGCTCGATCTCCGCGGCCGAGGTCTCGAACCGGGCGTAGCCGTCCAGGTTGCCGAGCACGATGTTCATGATCTTGTCGACGGCCGTGCGGCCGGGCGAGGGCCAGGCCCGGACGTCACCGACGCCCTCGGGACCGTGCAGGGCGGCCGCGAGCAGGTCGCGGTCGAAGGCCCACTCGACCGGCTTGGGCAGGCCGCTGTCGAACGACATCCGCACCGCGTAGGGGTCCTCGCTGCTGTAGCGCAGGTGGGCCGTCAGCGGCACGTTCAGGTCGTCAGGGCCGATCAGCCACACGACCTGCTCGGCTGCGACCGTCTGGCCTTCGGTGCTGCTCACGTGCGCTACCTCCAGGGGGTTGGCGAGTTCATCTGCCAACCACCATCTCCCGGCCAGGTAGCGGCCAGGTTCCCCGAACGAGTGCAAGACGGTTGCTAGATCAGCGCGTCCGCTTGGCCGCGCGGCCGTGGATCAGGCCGTAGCCGATGGCCTCCGCCACGGTCAGTACCCGGCTCTGCCGCGCGTCCCGCCTGATGTCCTCGGCGTCCCGTCCGGTCGCCTCGGCGATCCGGTAGAACAGCGAGTCCGTCATCCGTTCCGCCTGCTGCTGGCGGGCGGTGACCGCGTCGACGGTGCCGCCGAACCGCAGCTTCGGTTCGCAGAGGGCGAATGAGGCGTTGGGATAGGCGAGCCGGCGCGGGCACGAGGCGAGCACGCCGAGCGCGGGTCCGCCGGTCTCGCCGCTGGCGAAGGCCTGGACCTCCGCCCGCACGACGTCGAGCACGCCCATCAGCGCCAGCGCGGCGGACAGCTCCGCCTGCGCGTTCTGCAGCTGAAGGGTGACCGGGCCGTCGCCTTCCGCGTCGAGGGTCAGCAGCTGCGCGGACAGCCGGGTCGCGGTCGCGTCGTCGATGTTGCCTGAGGCGAGCACGATGCGCTGGTCAAGGAGTCGGTCGTAGAGCTGGTCGGGGAGCCCGGCGGGCGGGTCAAGCCAGACTTTGGTCGGCGGCAGAGGGCCGGGACCGGGCGCGCCGGGCAGCGGCGGGCGGTCCGGGGGCGGTGTGCCGGGAACCCAGGGCGTACGGGGCGTGCCTGGCACGCCGGGCCGGCCCGGCCAGGGGATCTCGTTCGGGTCACTCATTGAGGCTCCAGTTGAGTTCGCCGCCGACGGCGGCCGCGTACCGTTCGAGCGTGGAGGCGCGGGCGTCGGTCGCGCCTGATTCGAGCCGCGCGACGGCCGATTGCGAGGTGCCCATCCGCGCGGCCACCTCGGTCTGCGAAAGTCCGGCGGCCAGGCGCTGCCCGACCAGCTCGCGGACCAGGCCGGAACGCCGCTCGGCCATCCGGCGCAGCGCCATCTCGCGGAACCCGGGAAGGACAGGAAGCTCGTCCATACCGGAGAGGGTATCTCAAAGATGAGATAACCGGGATGCGCTCATCCGGGAAAAAGACAGCGCCCCCGAGAGCAGATGCTCACGAGGGCGTGCCGTTGGCCGGTACGTAGGTCGCCTCACGGCGAAAGGCGCAACATGGCTCCAGCCGGACGGTATTCCATGAAGGCAGTGAATTGAGCCCGGGGGACACTAACGCACCGACGCGAGGTAAGAACGCGACCCCGGCCGGAGCTATTCCAGCCCCGCACCAGAAGATTCCGGGTTTAACGTCCGCCGCCCTGCCCGATCCAGCTCCCTGGCAGCCGCTGCCCTGGCCGGAACGGCGCCTGGTGACGGGCCTGCGCCCTGCGTTCCGTCCGCGGGTAACCGAGCCGGTCCTGGCGCTGCGACCGCATGGGCTCGGCCAGCTCAAGTGCCGCGAAGGCGTCCGGCCAGTCGGCCGGGCCGTACCCGGCCCCGAGGTCGCAGTGATGGAGTTCGACCTCGGTCAGGCGGCGGGACGCAATCTCGGCGGCCGGGAACGGTGCCAGGCCTGGCACCCGCAGCTGAACGTGCCAGGCCTCGTCAGGCAGCTGCCTGGCGACCGCCCGCAGGGCCATCGCGGAGTCGGCCAGGTACGTCACCAGGTCGGCCGTGCTCAGTGCGGCGACGGCTTCCCGCGTCCGCGCGCTGGCGTCCGCGGGCCGGTCCTGCCCCGTGCGCGCGGCGGCCAGCAGGTTCCGCATGGCATCGGCCCCCAGGGCCGTGTGCGCGAGGACATCGGCCCGGCTCCACCCGGGCAGCAGCGACGGATCCCGCAGGTCAGCCTCGGTGAGCATGCGGGCGTCATCGAGCAGCCGCTGGGTGGCGAGGTCGATCTGGCCGAGAAGCTCCCGCAGTGCAGCGTCCATGAGCACACCCTACGGAACGGCCTCGCCACTACGATAACCACTGTGACAGAACTGGCTGACGCGCTGCGTGCGCTGCCCAAGGTGGAGCTGCACTGCCATGTCGAGGGCACCATGCGGCCGGAGACGGTCGCGGACCTGGCCCGCAAGAACGGCATGACGCTGCCCGCGGGCGACGTCCGCGACCTGTACCGCTACGGCTCGCTCGATGAGTTCCTCACCGTCTTCTGGCTCGTCCAGTCGGTCCTGACGGACCAGGACGACTGGGCGCGCCTCGGGTACGAGTCGGTCCTCGACGGCGCCGCCGCCGGGCGGGTGTACGCGGAGGTCTTCGTCACCCCGGCCAGGCACCTGGCCGCCGGGCAGACCCTCGGCTCGGTGCTTGAGGGGCTGTCGGCCGGGCTGCGGGCGGGCGACGAGGAGACCGGTTGCCGGACCCGGGTCATCGTCGACATGGACAAGGCCTACGGCGCCGACGCCGGGCTTCAGCTCGTCACCGAGCTCATCGAGCTGCGCCAGGCCGGCGCGCCGGGGACCGACCGGGTCATCGGCATCGGCATGGACTCCACCGAGCTCGGCGTGGACCCGCTGTCGTTCGCCCCCGCCTACCGCCTGGCCACCGCCGGCGGCCTGCGCAAGACCGGGCACCAGGGCGAGAACTCCGCGGCCGCCGCGGTCGGCGAGGTGGCCGTCGGCCTCGGCGCCGACCGGATCGACCACGGGCTGTCGCTGATGGAGGACCCGGACCTCGTCGCGTTCTTCGCGGAGCGGCGCATCCCGCTGACCATGTGCCCGACGTCCAACGTCGTCATCGCCAACGCGTTCAGCTCGGTCGAACAGCACCCGCTGCCCGCGCTGCGCGACGCGGGGGTCCTGGTCACGGTGAACACCGACGACCCGGCGCTGACCGACCTGGACCTGGCCAGGGAATACGCCACCTGCGCGGCCGCCTGGAACTGGTCCTGGGACCAGATGGTGGACCTCGCACTCGACGGCGTGGAAGCCACCTGGCTCGACGACTCCGAGAAGCGTGAGCTCGCCGCCCGCGTCCGGGCCGAGGCCGCCCGTCTCCGCCCGGCCGGCACCCCCTAGAGTCCTGACGCGTCAGCCGCAGTCGCAGCCGCTGCAGCAGGCCTCACCGCAGTCGCAGCCTTCGCAGCACCCCTCGCAGCACCCCTCGGCGCAGCATTCGCAGCCGCAGTCGCAGCAGCAGTCCTCGCCGCACCCGCAGCAGCGGCGGTGCCTGATGCTCAGCACGCTTGTCAGGCCGGCCAGGCTGACCAGGCTCGCTAGCCCGAGCCCAGGCCGGGACGCGGGCGCCTGGGAGGCGGGTGACTCAGCCGTAGGCGCCTGGGCCGCCTCCCGCACGTGCGCGCAGCGCCCGGCGCCGCCGCCGAACACGCGCCGCACCGAGCGGGCGAGTTCGCGCACCAGCAGCGCGCGCACCAGCCGGTCGTCGGTGAACCGTGTCTCGTCCAGGGCCAGCTTGATGCCGAGCAGCGCGTCCTCGCACAGGCGGCGGGCCTCGGAGACGTCCGTGCCCGTCGCGAGCAGCGGGTTCCAGGCGCCGCTGCGCTCATCGGCCGCGAGGTCCTCGACGGCGTCGACCAGGTGCGCGATCCGGCCGAACAGCCGGCCGGCCTCGGCAAGCGCGGCCCGGTTGGCGAGCTGGCCGGCCAGCACGGCGGTGTGGGCGAAGGCGGCGGCGGTCGCCGTCTCGGTCGGCTCGGTGACCGTGAGCAGCGGAGTGCCAGGCCCTGCGGCCGCCTCGACCGCGGCCTGGCGGCCGACGGCCTCGGTCAGCACGCCGGCCTCGAAGCCGAGCTGCTGTCCGGTGCGGGCGGCCGCCTGCGCCCAGCGGGCGGCGAGCGCGGTCGCCGTACCGCGTACGCCGGGGCGGCCCGCGACCCCGTCGCCGTCCTCGGCGTGGTCGCGGAGCTTGGCCGCCGCGAGAACCAGCGACACGGTGGCGGCCAGCCGGGCGCAGTCGCCGACGGCCACCTCGGCCTTGCGCATCCCGCGCAAGGCGCACGGCCCGGCCGTGCGCCGCTCGGGCGCGCCGTCGGCCTGGGCCTCGGCCAGCACGGAGATGACCAGGCCGTCGTAGTTGGTGGCCAGGCGCGCGGCCTGGCCGTGATCGTCGCGCAGCGACAGGCACAGCCCGCACAGGTGCGCCTGCCAGGCCGCGCCAAGGTCACCGAGCCGATGCCGGCACGGCCGGATGATCCCGAACACTGCCCCTGGCCTCCCACCGCGCGGCCAGCCCCGCGCTGGCGTACCAACGTAGGGCGACAGTAACGCAGCCGGGGCCGCCGTGGAAAGCGGGTCGCTCAGCTGGCGGCGGGGTTCGCGACCGCGGCCAGGAACAGCGGCTCGCCGGTCGCCGTGGCCGACACCAGCAGAAGGTAGGGGCGATCGAAACGGACGGTGACCACTTCCGCCGAGGCGAAGGAGATCCCCGCCGCGGCCGCCGCCGCCGCCGTCAGCAGGCCGAGCGAGGCCCTGCGGGTCATCTGCACGCCTCTTAGACGCGCACCTGCCGTGCCCGGTTCCGGCCGGATATCCTGAATCAGACGGACCTGAAGACGACGGAGGCGCCGCGGTGGCCAGCCTGATGCGCGCCCTGATCATCGGCAGCCGGATGTCGGCCAGCGTGCGCCGGGTCGCCGTGCCCGTCCCGGCTCCCGGGCAGGTCGCGGTCGACGTCGACCGGGCCGGGATCTGCGGTACCGACGTCGAGCTGTTCACCAGGGAACTGGCCTACTTCGAGCAGGGCAAGTCGGCGTTCCCGCTGTGCCCGGGGCACGAATGGTGCGGCACCGTGTCCGCCGTCGGCGCCGCGCAGGACGAAGCGTGGCTCGGCGTGCGGGTCACCGGTGACACCATGCTCGGCTGCGGCCGCTGCCGCCGCTGCGCGGCCGGGAACCATCACGTCTGCGCCGACCGCAGCGAAATCGGCATCACCGGCTGGCCCGGCGCCCTGGCGGAGAAGCTCCTGGTCCCTGCCGGGAGCCTGTACCGGCTGCCGGATCAGGTGGATGACACCGCGGGCGCCCTGGTCGAACCGGGCGGCAACGCGCTGCGCGCGGTGCGGGCGGCGCACGCCGGGCCTGGCCGCAGGCTGCTGGTCTGGGGTCCGGGCAGCATCGGGCTGCTCGCGACGGCCTTCGCCAGCGCCGCGGGCGCGGAAGTCGACGTGGCCGGCCTCGACGCGCAGCGCGAGGAGCTGGCGAAGAGCTTCGGCGCCGCGCGCTACTGGACCAGCGACAGCCCGCCGCCGGGCGGCTACGACGCGGTCATCGACTGCACCGGCCACGACGCGGTGCCCGCACGGGCCCTGCGGCTGGTCGAGCCGGCCGGCACCGTCGTCTACATCGGGCTGTCGACCAGGCCGAGCCTGGTCGACAGCCGCGACATCGCGCTCGGCGACATCACCGTGACCGGCATCCTCGGTGCCTCGGCCGGCCTCGCGTCCGCCATCGAGCACTACGCCGACGGCCGGGTCGACCCGCACCCGCTCGCCCAGGTGGTGGTCGGCCTCGACCGCGCCGCTGACGCGCTCGCCGGCCACCTCGACACCGGCGCGGGAACCAAGATCCACATCGACCCGCGCCGCTAGCCACCGGGCCGCTATCGGGCGCCGAGCGCCGCCGCGACCGCCTCCTCGATCCCGTCGCCGTCGGCGTCCTTGTAGTCCTCCTGGCGGCGGAAGGCGTGCTCGCCCGCGACGACCGGACGCGCTGGGCGGCGGCCGTCGCCCAGGCAGGACGGCGCCGCCTCGACCAGCAGGTCAAGGCGGGGGTAGTGGAAGTAGGGAATGGAGATGCGCCGGCTCGTCGCGGCCACGTCGGCCGGCGGGTTTACCACCCGGTGGATGTTCGGCCTGATCACGTGACTGGTCCAGCGGGCCAGCAGGTCTCCTGCCTGCACCAGGAACGCGCCGCCGGGAATCAGCACCGGCACCCATTCCCGCGAGCGCGGAAGCATCACCTCGAGGCCGCCTGGTGACTGGTCGGCCCACAGCAGGGTCAGCCCGCCGCGGTCGGTGTGCTGCCTGATCCGCAGCTGGCCGGGCGCGGGCGGGACCTCCTGGGGGATGTAGTTGATCGCCACCAGGTTCGCGTAGTGCTCGTCCGTCCACCCGGCGGCGGCCTCGGGGGGCAGCGCCAGCGCGCCGATGACGGCGCTCATCAGGCGGCTCGCGAGGCCGCCGAGCGCGGCGTAGTACCGGGTCCACACCTCGGTGAACGCGGGTGGCTCGGCGGGCCAGAGCGAGAAGCCCGCCGCGCTCGCGCTGAGCGCCGCCGGGGTGTCGCCCCGCGGTCCTGACAGCGCCACCTCGAACCGTTCGAGCAGGTCGGGAACCCGTCCGCCGGTCAGGTCGGCGTCGCCCTCGTAGACCGGCTGCCAGCCGCGCCACAGGCCGTCACCAGGCCACCGGGTCGGCAGCTTCCGTGCGCGCGGCAGGTCGAAGAAAGCGGTCGACACCGCGGTCATCTCGGCCAGCAGCGCGGCGGGCACCCCGTGGCCGGTGATGAACACGCAGGAGGACTCCCGCAGCGCGTCGACGAACGCCGCGGGCGGCGCGGAGGCCAGGTCAACGACCGGGACGGTGAAGGGTGTCATGAGCGGGACTCCTGTTCAGCCAGGGACAGACGCAGGTGGTCCGCGCCGTTCGAGGATGCTCCAGGTGGTAGATCGGACCCTGGCTCCAGCGTCTCCCGCATGAGACGCGGGCAGGTTAGGCGGATGTCAATTTCATGTTTCTGGCCAGGAGCCCCGCCTGGCACCAGGCGGGCGTCTGTCGCCGACGTCACAGGCCGCCAGAGTGACCTGTAACCGGGCGTTAACGACTCGGCGCACCAGCGGAAATGCGCGGTCACGATTGTCGGGACATGATCCCGGTTTCCCTGAGCGGCGGCGTCGAGCCGGGAGCGCGCACCGGAACCAGCGTGAACGGCCATCCCGTCGTCCTGTGGCGCGGCCAGGACGGCACCGTCAGGGCCTGGACGGACCGCTGCCCGCACCGGGGAATGCGGCTCAGCTTCGGCTACGTCCGTCGCAACACGCTGACCTGCATCTACCACGGCTGGACGTTCGGCGACGCTGGCAGCGGCGTCGCCGGCGGCGGCCAGTGCCTGGCGGTCCCGGCCCATCCGGGCCTGGCGCCGCCGGCCAAGGCGGCGGTTCCCCCGCTCCCGGCCGCCGAGGCACTCGGCATGATCTGGGTCGGCGCCGGCCCGGCCGACACCGAGCCGCCCGCCGCCGCCAGGGACCACCGGGGCGTGTACCCGGTGCGCAGCGTGACTGTGCACGCGCCCGCCCCCGCGCTGCTGGCC
>DASYAD010000071.1:0-5976 GCA_036501515.1 Trebonia sp.
CGGCCGGCACCACCCGGTTCGCCAGGCCGATCTCCACCGCGGTCTTGGCCGGGATGCGCTCGCCGGTGAACAGGTACTCCTTCACCTTGAGCAGGCTGGTCATGAACGGCCAGCTGACGACGCCGCCGTCGCCGGCCACGAGGCCGATGGTGACGTGCGTGTCCGCCAGGTACGCGGTATCCGACATCAGCACGATGTCGGATGACATCGCGAGGGAGCAGCCGAGGCCAACGGCGGGTCCGTTCACCGCGGCGATCACCGGCAGGTGGCAGCCGAGGATGTGGTCGGTGAGCATCCGCGCGTTCCGCATGCCGACCCGGCGGTACTCGAGGTCCTCGACGTTCTTGATGAAACCGGGGATGTTCCCGCCGGCCGAGAACGCCCGGCCTGCCCCGGTGACGACCACGACCCGCGCGTCGGTGTCGCGCATGATGTGCACCCACACGTCGACCAGCGCCTCGTGCAGCGGGTCGGTCATCGCGTTCAGCTTGTCGGGGTCGTTGAGCGTGACGATCCGCACCCCGCCCTCGGACTCCACCTTCAGCACGCCGTCATATCCGTATGTCATGTCCGCTGCTCCTTTCCTGCATGTCAATGTCGCGCACGGCCCCCACCACCTGCTCGCCGAACGCTTCCAGGGTCTCGCTGGCGGCGCTGGCGTCATCACCGCAGATCGTCGTGAACAGGGTCCCGACGCCGATCCCGGCCGCCGCCTGCGCTGCCTCGACGATCGCGTCCGCGTCCCACCCGCGGCGAATGTCCAGCATCGGCCACAGGCCGCCAAGGCCGACTGCCACCGAGCCGGGGTCCCGCCCGGCCGCCTCGCACCGGCGTCGCAGGTCGGCGACCGCCGCCGCGGCGGCCGGCAAGTCCGGCAGGTGCGCGGTCCGTATCGTCGCCGCGAGTTGCGGGGTGCTCAGCATGCCGAGCCAGCCGCCTCCGTACCGGGCGGCGCGTGCCCGCCCGAAAGCGCTGTTGCCGTGGAACCACAGCGGCGGGTGCGGCTGCTGAACCGGGCGGGGCTGCACATGCACCTCGCGGGCCGACCAGCCGGAGAACGTCAAGGAAGCGGGCGCAGCGTCCGCCGCGAGCTGGGCCTCCGGCGCGGGGAACGAGCCGGAGACCGAGTCCGCCGACCAGGCGGTCAGCATCGTCTCCAGCACCGCGTCGAAGGACGCGAGCCGCGTGCCGGGGTCAGCGCCCATCGCGCGCATCTCCCCCCTCAGGTAGCCGGTGCCGAGGCCGAGCGTCAGCCGCCCGCCGGACAGCGCGTCGAGGGTAGCCGCCTGGTGCGCCAGCCGGAACGGGTTGTGGTACGGCAGCGCGAGCACGAACGTCATCAGCTCGATGGATGAGGTCACCGCGGCGCAGTAGGCGAGCGAGACCAGCGGGTCCGCACTGCCCTCGCCCCCGGCTGCCGTCCACCGGAGCGTCGGCGCGGGATGATCGGTGAACGCGATCCCCGCGTACCCCTGCCTTTCCGCAAGCCGCGCGAATTCTGCTACGGACGGCGGCGCCAGCACCGACGGGTGCCAGGCCGGGTCCCCGACCGCGTGCTGTACGACGATCCTCACCGCGAGAGGATGGTGACGGCGGCGGTGCCTGGTGCGCCGTACAGCTGGGCGTACCCCACCCGGGAGTCCTTGACCTGGCGTTCGCCGGCCCGGCCCCTGAGCTGGTTCACCAGCTCGTAGACCTGGCGCAGCCCCGACGCCCCGACCGGCTCGCCGTTGGCGAGCAGCCCGCCGTCGGTGTTGACCGGGATCCGGCCGGTGATCTCGGTGGCGCCCTCGGCGAGCAGCTTCTCCTGCTCCCCGTGCGCGCACAGGCCGTTCTCCGCCATGTGGATGACCTCGGAGCCGGCGTCAGTGTCCTGGAGCTGGGCGAGGTCGACGTCCTCGGGGCCGATGCCGGCCATCTCGTAGGCCTCCCGCGACGCCTCGACGGTGGGACCAGGCACGATGTCGAGGCCGAAGGACGGGCTGAGCAGCTCGAACGCGCCCTCGCGACGGCTGCGCAGCGTGCTTGCCCTGATGAAGACGGGGGTGTCGGTGTACTGGTGCGCCTGGTCAGCGCGGACCAGGATGGCGGCAGCAGCGCCCTCGTTCGGGCCGCAGTACATGTACTGGGTCAGCGGGTAGTTGAGCACCTGCGAGCCGAGGATCTCATCCTCCGACAGCGGCTTGCGGCGCCAGGCGTGGTGGGTCTTGGCGCCGTTGCGGAACGCCTTGGCCGCGACCTTGGCCAGCGTCGAGCTGGTAATGCCGTGGTCGTGCATGTAGCGGTTGATCTTCATGCCGAAGAAGTGCGTCGTGAGGAACAGCCCGGCCTGCCCGTACCACAGCGGCAGCCCGGAGACCGAAGGGTCATCAGAGAACGCGCCGCGCGGGTGCTTGTCGAGCCCGATCGCGATGGCGATGTCCGCGTCGCCGAGCCTGATCGCGTTGGCCGCCATCGCCAGGGACGTCGCCCCGGTCGCGCAGCCGGTGAAGACCGCCCGGCCTGGCACGCCGGTCTGGCCGAGCAGGCCGACGATCCCCTCCGGGTTCTTGACCTCCATGGAGCCCGCGTACAGGGCCTGGATGTCGGCCCATTTCACGCCCGCGTCGGTGAGGGCCTCGTAGACCGCGTCCTCCCCCATCTCCATGGCGGACTTGCCCGGGTACCGGCCGAAGGGGTGCAGGCCGACCCCGATGATCGCGACGTCTGGACTGCTCATTGTGCCTGTACCTCCGCGGGCTCTACCGGCGCGAACGCGTAGATCATGGTCTGGTTTCCCTCGGCGTCGACGCCCAGGGGCTCGATGACGAGCTCCATCTCCTGGCCGATCGTCAGCTTGGCCGGGTCGGGCTCGGTCAGCCTGGCCTCGACGTGCAGCGCGCCGGGCAGCGTGACGTAGCCGACCGTGAACGGACGGAATGACCTGGCGTCGTCATCGCCCGCGTAGGGCGGCGCGGTGGGCCGGAAGTGCTGGCTGGTGAACGTCCACAGCGTGCCGCGGCGCGGCAGTTCGATCCGCTCGAGGTCTTCCCGGACGCCGTCGATGATGACCTGGCGGCGGTACGGGAAGTAGATCGTGCCGTTGGATGCCTTGCCGCCGACGAGAGCGGGCTGCTTGCCTGGCTCTGGCGGCCAGGTGAACAGCCCCTCCGCCAGGGGAACCTGCTGCATATCCGAGATCCTTCGCGCCGATGTTGCCGCGGACGATTCGCGGCGTCGGCGGCCGGGTACTCTTGCGATCATACCAATTTATTAAGCTATTTAAAGAGGCTGCGAGCCCCCGGTGAGCGCGTGCCCGGCGGCGAGGGTGACGGTTACGGAAGGGGCCTGGCGCCGATGACGAGCGTGACGATCGACCTGTCCGGCAAGGTCGCCCTGGTGACCGGCGGCGGTTACGGCATGGGCCGCGCGTCCGCGCGCCGGTTCGCCTCGTGCGGGGCGCGGGTGGCGGTGGCCGACGTGGACGTTGCCCGCGGGCTCGAGACGGTGGAGATGATCACCAAGGACGGTGGCTCCGCGCTGTTCATCGAGGCGGACGTGTCCTTGTCCGCCTCGGTTCAGGACATGATCGGGCGGGTGGTCGCCGAGTACGGCCGGCTGGACTACGCGCACAACAACGCCGGCATCATCGAGGGCCAGCTGTCGATCCACGAGTACCCGGACGATCAGTGGGACCGGATCATCGCCAACAACCTGACCAGCGTGTTCCTCTGCATGAAGCACGAGATCCCGGTGCTGCTCGCCCAGGGCGGCGGCGCCATCGTCAACGTCGCCTCGGAGACGGCGTACAAGGGCAACGCCGGCGACGCCGCCTACACCGCGAGCAAGCACGGCGTCTGGGGGCTGACCACGGTCGCCGCCCTGCGCTACGTCAAGCGGGGCATCCGGGTCAACGCGATCGCCCCGGGCAACGTCCGCACCGGCATCACCGAGCGGGCCCAGGCCGTCACCCCGCCGGAGATCTGGCAGCAGATCGAGCGGGCGAACCCGATCGGCCGGCTCATCGAGCCCGCGGAGATCGCCGAGCTGGTCGTCTGGCTCTGCTCCGACCAGGCAGCCCTGGTCAACGGCACCCTCGTGGCGGCCGACACCGGCTGGCACGTCGCCTGACCCACGCGCCTCCCTCGGCCCGGGCCCGGCTGGACGACTCCTTGCGCGGAGCGCGCAGAGGTGTATGGTTCGATCGTCAGGAATAATAAGGACACTCTATATGGCAGGCACCGGGATGCGGGGCCTGCCGGACGGAGAATCTTCTGATGACCTCCGAGTCGCCCGGCGTGCCGTTCCGCGCTGGCTTCGATCACGCCACGAGCCCAGAGCTGGTCGGCGCCTCGTTCGATGGCTGGAGCCGGCTGCGCGCCGAGAGCGCGGCGTTCCGGAGCGACATTGCCGGCTCCTACGACCTGTGGTACGTGCTGCGCTACGGGGACATCAGGGCCGCGCTGCAGAACCACGAGCTGTTCTCGAGCCGCTCGGTCCAGTACCTGGGCGACAGCCCGCAGCGGCTGCTGCCCGAGGAACTGGACCCGCCAGAGCACGCCAAGTACCGGCGCCTGCTCAACGCGCCGCTGTCGCCCAGCGCGATCCGGGCCAGGGAAGATCAGATCAGGACACTGTGTAACACGCTGATCGACGAGATCGCGCCGCACGGTGAGTGCGATTTCCTCACCGGCTTCGCTCAGCGGTTTCCCACCGCGATCTTCCTTGACTTGATGGGCCTGTCCGTTAGCAAGGCACCCGAGTTCATCGCCCGGGCCCAGACGGTGCTGCACGTGAACAGCAGGCAGGACCCGGACTTCAGCCAGCGTGCCACGGCCGCGATGGAGATCGTCGCCGACATCGGCGCAGCCGTCGCCTCCCGCCGGCAAACGCCCCGGGGCGACATGATCTCAAGCCTGGTAAGCGCCACCGTCGATGACCGCCCGCTGACTGACGACGAGCTGTACCAGCTCGGGTTCCTGCTCTACCTGGCCGGCCTGGACACGGTCGCGAACGTGCTCACCTACTCGTTCCGCTTCCTCGCCGGACGCCCTGACCTGCGGTCGCTGCTCCGCGACGAGCCCGACAAGATCCCGCAGGCCGTGGAGGAGCTGCTGCGCCTGTTCTCCATCGCGTCAACTGTCCGGGTTGTCACCGAGGACACCGTGTTCGCGGGATGCCCGATGAAGGCGGGCGACCGGGTGGTGCTGCCCACGGCGTCGGCCGGCCGCGACGGCGGCCAGTACCTGCGCCCGGACGAGTTCAAGCTCGACCGGTTCGCCAACGCGCACCTGGCTTTCGGCGCGGGGCCGCACCGCTGCGCCGGCGCCCACCTGGCCCGGCTCGAGCTGCGGATCGCGCTCGAGGAATGGCACCGCCGCATCCCCGACTACGAGCTGGCGGGTGACCAGCCGGTCACCGAATACGTGGGAGCGGTCGCCGGGCTGACCGCACTGAAGTTGCGCTGGCAGCCGGCGCCCGGTCCACAGCCCACGCCCCAGCCGCAAGACGAAGGAGACCGCGATGACTGACCGTACTCCGCCCCCGGTCCACCTGCGCATCGGCGGCGAGCGCCGGGCCTCGGGCTCGGGCGGCGTCTACCAGCACATCAACCCGGCGACCGGCCAGCCCGACGCCGAGATCCCGCTCGCTGGCGCCGCTGAGGTGGACGAGGCCGCCGGCGCCGCGCACGCCGCCTTCGCCGGCTGGCGGGCGACGCGGCCCGCGCAGCGGCGCCTGCTGCTGCACCGGCTCGCGGACCTCATCGACGCGAACGCGGCCGAGTTCGCCCGCCGCGGCACTCTCGACAACGGGACGCCGCTGGCGGTCTCGGGCGGCTTCGTGCCGCAGTCGTCCGAATGGACGCGGTACTACGCGGGCTGGGCCGACAAGATCCACAGCGACCTGAACGCCTTCCACTCCAAGGACGGCGAGATCGGCTACACCCTCGCCCAGCCCTACGGCGTGATCGGCGTCATCATCACCTGGAACGGCCCG
>DASYAD010000072.1:0-6153 GCA_036501515.1 Trebonia sp.
GGACGCGCTCTTCGAGTTCTACGACGCCCGCGTTCCCGCCGACGTGACCTCCGCACGGCACTTCGACGCCTGGTGGAAGAGGCAGCGCCACCAGACCCCTGACCTGCTCACGCTCACCCTCGATGACCTGCTCAGCGCGGAGGCGGCGGAGCTGGACTCCGCCGCCTACCCCGAGGTCTGGACCTCGGAGACACAAGGCCCGGCCGCGGCAGGCCAGCGAGCCCTGTCGCTGTCCTACGCCTTCGAGCCCGGCACGGAGACCGACGGCGTCACCATCGACATCCCGCTCAGCACCCTGAACCAGGCCCGGCCAGAGGAGTTCTCCTGGCAGGTGCCCGGCCTGCGCCAGGAGCTGGTCACGGAGCTGATCCGTTCGCTGCCCAAGGCCGTGCGCCGCGAGCTCGTCCCCGCCCCCGACCTCGCCCGCGAGGTCCTCGCCCGCCTCGAAGGCACCACCCCGGCCGGCGACATCAGGGACGTGCTGTCGCGCGAGCTGCTGCGGCTGCGCGGCGTGCGGGTCCCTGCCGACGCCTATGACCTGGACAAGCTCCCGGCTCACCTGCGGATCGCATTCCGCATAGTCGACAACGGCCGCGTGCTCGCCACGGGTAAGGACCTGGCCGCGCTCCAGCGGCAGCTGCGGCCAAAGCTGCGCGCGACCCTGTCCGCCCGGGCGAGCGCCCTCACCAGGACCGGACTCACCACCTGGGACATCGGCACCCTGCCCCAGGTGTTCACCGACGGCGAGGTCAAGGCCTACCCGGCCCTCGTCGACAACGGCGGCGCCGTCGATGTCCGCCTCTTCGAGAACCCCGAGACGGCCCGCGCCGCCATGCTCGCCGGAACGCGGCGGCTGATCCTGCTCGGCGCCAGGTCCCCGGTCAAGGACATCGCCGCCCGCCTTACCACCGCGCAGAAGCTGGCGCTCAGCAACAACCCCCACGGCGGCGTCGCGGCGCTGTTCGCCGACGCCGTCAACTGCGCCGCCGACGGCCTGATCGCCGACGCCGGCGGCCCTGCCTGGGACGCCGCGGGCTTCGAGCGGCTCGCCGCCGACGTCCGCCCCAGGCTGCACGCCGCCACCCACGAGGTCATCACCTGGGCCGAGGAAATCCTGCGCGCCGCCCACGCCGCCCAGATCCGGCTCGGCGAACTGCGCAGCCCGGTGCTCGAGCCCGCCGCCGCCGACATCCGCGCCCAGCTCGACGGCCTCGTTTACCCCGGCTTCCTCGCCGCCACCGGAACCCGGCGGCTCCCGGCGCTGGCCCGCTACCTGCGCGCCATCCAGTACCGCCTGGACAAGCTGCCCGACAACCCCGGCCGCGACGCCCAGCAGATGGCCGTCGCGCACCGCCTCGAGGACGCCTACCGCGACGCGCTCGCCGCCCTGCCCGCCGCCGAGCGGTCCACCGAAGCCGCCCGCGAGATCGGCTGGCAGATCCAGGAACTGCGGGTCAGCCTGTTCGCCCAGACAATCGGCACCCAGGGCCCAGTATCGGAACGCAGGATCCTGACGGCAATCGACCACCTCACCTGACGACCGGGACCGCCTCGCGCGACTTAGGAGCAGAACGCACGCCCCACCCACGAGGGCGCGGCGGCCGGCCTGAGCCCGCTGATTTCATGCTGAGCGCCGCGGCTGAGGTCTTCGCCCGCCCGGCCGCCGCAGCCTCTGGCCCTTCACCTGTAGGAGCAGAACATAACGCGGGAAATGCTGATAACAGCAAGAAAACCGTAACGTCCTGCTCCTAAGTCGCATTCGCGGGCTCGACTTCGACATGCTTCCATCCCGCTTGCGCGGTACGTCCGACTTAGTCGACTATGGTCGGGTGCTCGCTCGCCGCCGCGACGCCCACGGCCGGTTCGGATGCCGGAACGCAGCAAGACAGCCGCAATCGAACACCTCAACTGACAACGGTTTGCCACTTGCCCCGCATCGGCGTGTCGTTCGACTATTGTTCTACTTCAAGTGCTACCTTCCTCTCGTCGTAGCACGCTCACTGCGTGAGCAACCCCCTGAAATTGGAGGAAGGCCGTGACTGGAAACCCGCCCGTGCGACGCCGGCTGCTTGGCGCCGCGCTGCGCCGGTACCGCGAGAACCTCGGCTTCGGACTCGACGAGGCCGCGCAGATCCTGGAGTGCGACCGGTCCAAGATTTCCCGGATCGAGACCGGTCAGCGCGGCATTCGCGCCAAGGAGCTCCGTGAGCTGCTCACCGAGTACGGCGTGCCGGACGATGAGCAGGCCGCGCTGCTCGCCGTGGCGCATCGTGGCAGGCAGCACGGCTGGTGGCAGGACTACCCCGGCGTACTGTCCGACGCCGGGCAGGACTACGTGATCATGGAGGCGGCGGCGGAGGAGATCCTGACGTACGAGGCGCATCAGGTCCCCGACCTCTTGCAGACGCGTGAGTACGCCCGCGCGCTGGCCGACGCCGATCCTGCCTGCACCGAAGAAGAGCAGCGGGCGCAGGCCGTCGAGGTGAAGCTGATCAGGCAGCGGGTGGTGCTGGCGGAGCGTAGCCCGCGACTGGAGTTCGTGATCGCCGAGGCGGCACTGCACCAGGTTGTCGGCGGGACCCGGGTGATGCGCCCGCAGCTTGCCCGGCTGGCCAGCCTGGCCGGCGGCGCTAGGGGCGCAGCGAGTCCTAGCCTCTCGCTCCAGGTGCTGCCGTTCGCGGCGGGCGCGTACGCCGCCGGCGTCGGATCGATGGCAATCTTGCGATTCTCGGACACGCCGGGCCTCGGCGTCATCCACCTGGCCGCGCTGTCCGGCGGGGTGAGCCTGGAAGACCGGGACGACCTGGCTCGCTACGTCCGCGCCTTCGCCCAGCTGCGCGCGGCGGCGCTCAGCCCCGCCGCGTCAGCGCGGCTGCTCGGCGATATGGCGAGAGATTAGCTGGCAGCACTCGGGCGCCACCAGCACTACCGAAACTGGCAGATGGGAGGGTTATTGCCCTGGCTCGCTGCGCAGCCGGAGGGCACGGCGCAGCGCCCGGCGTATCTGCCGTTCGGCGCGCTCGGCACGCCGCGCCGCCTTGGACAGCTCAACGGCCTCAGCCGCAAGGTACCCCTGTTCGGCCTGCGCGAGCGCCTGGCGACGCCGGTCATCGGCAAGCTGTCCGGACTGATATGGGTGCATGTGATTCACCTCCCCTCGATCTCGGGCTCGTCAGCGTCTCGCTCATCGGCCCTCCCGCCGCTGGGGGCCACCTGCTGTCCCCGGATACGGCGACCCTAGAAAAGCGCTGCTAGATCGAGGCAAGATGTAGGCAAGCAAACGGCTAGGGGGGCCGGCTTGAAGGTTTTCCTAGTGGGGCGGGTCGCGCTCGAGGCCGACGGCCTCGCGGTGCAGGACGCGCGCTTGCCGGGGCGGCAGGGCCGGCTGCTGTTCGCCTGCCTGGCGGTGGAGCGGGGACGGCCGGTGCCGCGGGACGAGCTCGCGGCGGCTCTGTGGGGGGAGGCTCCGCCGGCGACCTGGGATAAGGCACTGACGGTGCTGGTGAGCAAGCTGCGTTCGCTGCTCACCGAGGCGGGACTCGACGGCCCTCGCGCGCTGACGGCGGCCTTCGGCTGCTACCGGCTCGAGCTGCCCGAGGGGACCTGGATCGACGCGGTCGCCGCGGCCGACGCGGCCGACGAGGCGGAGCGGGCCCTCGCCGCGGGCGACCCCGCGGCGGCGAAGACCGCGGCCCTGCTGGCGGAGTCGCTGACCCGGCGGGCCTTCCTGCCGGGCGATAACGGCGAGTGGGTTGAGGACAAGCGGCGCGAACTCGCCGACATCCGCAGCCGCGCGGTGACCGCCCTGGCCGACGCGTGCCTGCGCACCGGCGCCGGAGGAGAGGCGGCGGGCTGGGCCCAGCAGGCGATCGAGCTCGAGCCGTTCCGGGAGACCGGGTACCGGCTGCTGATGGAGGCCCATGCCGCCGACGGCAACAGGGCCGAGGCGCTGCGCGTCTACGAACGGTGCCGCAGGCTCCTCGCGGACGAACTCGGCGCCTATCCGTCACCGGAAACCGAGTCGGTCTACCAGCGCCTGCTCCAGGCGCCGCCCGCGCCAAAACGGCCGCCCCCCGAGCGCCCGGCACCCGAGCGCCCGGCACCCGGGCAGCCGTCGGCGGCCGGCCGTGGCCGGAGCGCGGCCAGGCCGCGGCTGCTGGCCGCGGCCGCCCTGGCCGTCGTCGTCGCCACCGGCGTCGTCGTCGGCGTCGCGGCCACCAACGGCGGCCAGAACCAGGTCGCCGGCCCGGCCAACTCCGTCGTCGCCCTCGACCCGAACGGTTCGGTCACCGCCACCCTCCCGGTGGGAGCACGCCCGGTCGCCGCCGTTGCGGCGGCGGATTCGCTGTGGGTGGCGAACCTCGATGACCGCACCGTAACCCGCATTGACTTGTCCTCCCGGCAGACCCTGGCATCCATCCCGATCGTCCGGGTCGATCTGGATCGTGGACCCCGACGGTTACGTCGGGCAGTTCGACCCCGGCACCGGCCGGCCGACCGGATCGGTCGACGTCGGCAACGAGCCATCCGCGGTCGCGGCGGGCGCGGGCTGGCTCTGGGTGACGAACAGCGCCGACGGCACGGTCACCCGCATCGATCCGGTGACCCTGGTGGCGACGGCGACGATCCCGGTCGGTCACGGCCCGGACGCGGTCGCCGTCAACGCGGCTGGCGTGTGGGTCGCCAACGCCGGCGATGACGCGCTGGTGCGGATCGACCCGGATACCGGCGCGGTCGCCGCGACTGTCAGCGTCGGCGATGGCCCGGCGGCCCTGCTGGCCACGGCGACCGCGCTGTGGGTCGCCAACGCCCGCGACGACACCGTCATGCGGCTCGATCCGCGCTCAGGCGCCGTCACCAAGATGATTCACCTGGGCGGCAGCCCGACGGCGCTCGTGTCCGCCGCCGGCCAGGTGTGGGTCACGGTCGCGCCCGCGCCCCCGCCCCCGCCGGCGACCGGCGGCACCGCGCACTTCACGATGCAGGACGACTTCTCGTCTCTGGACCCGGCACTGGCACAGCCCCCCTCTACCATGGTCATGTATGCGACCTGCGCCAACCTGGTGACGTATCCGGACAAGCCGGCGCGGGCCGGATCGCAGATCGTCCCCGAGGTCGCCGAGGCGGTCCCGACCCCCACCGACGGCGGCAGGATATACACCTTCACGATCCGGTCAGGCTTCCGTTTCTCGCCGTCCCCGAACGCGGCGGTCACCGCGCAGACGTTCAAGGCGACCATCGAGCGCGTGGCCAGCCCGCAGCTGAGTTCGCCGTTCGCGAGCCACTTCAGCGGCATCGTCGGCTACCACCATTACGTCACGGGAAAGGCGCAAGGGCTCAGCGGGGTGGTCGCGCGCGGCGACACGCTCACGATCACGCTGTCGCAACCGGACGGTTCCTTCCTCGCCAACCTCGCGGGCGGTGCGGCCTGCGCCGTCCCGCCCGGCACGCCAGCCGTCCCTGGCGGCCTGAACACCATCCCGTCGGCGGGCCCGTACTACATCGCGTCGTACTCACCACACCAGCAACTGGTCCTGCGGCGGAACCCCAATTACGACGGCGACCGCCCGCATCACCTCGACCAGATGGTCTTCACGATCGGGGTCAACAGCGCCCGCGCTCTCGCCAAAATCAAGGCGGGCACAGCCGACTACGCGGTCGACGGCCTTCCGCGCGACGCCGGGCCGGGGCTCGAGTCGCAGTACGGACCGGGCAGCAAGGCGGCCAGGTCAGGACACCAGCAGTACTTCATCAGCCCCGCGAACGGGATACGGGTCCTGTACATGAACACGAGGAGGCCGCTGTTCTCCGATGTCCGGCTGCGGCTCGCGGTCAACTACGCGATCGACCGGCCGGCGCTGGCCGCCCAGGGCCAGCGCTTCGCCGAAGAAAATCCCTTCAACGCGGGAAGCCCGGCCGACAGCAACATGTTGCCCGCCACCGCCGGCGCCGCCGACTTCCATCTCTACCCGCTGACCGGCCCGAACCTCCGCCGGGCACGGCAGCTCGCCGGAAACGTCCACGCGACAGCGATCATGTACACGCCCAACGTGTCGCCGTGGCTTCAGGAGGCGCAGATCATTAGCCGCGACCTGCAGCCACTCGGCATCGATGTCCAGCTGAAGGAATTCCCGCTCGATGAGTACTACGACC
>DASYAD010000073.1:0-8598 GCA_036501515.1 Trebonia sp.
GTCGTCGGAGACGATCAACGCGGCGCTCAAGGGCTTCGCCGACGCGGGCAGCGACGGAATCATCCAGATCTCCACCGGCGGCGCCGAGTTCGGTTCCGGCCTGAACGTCAAGAACATGGTCACCGGCGCGGTTGCGCTGGCCGAGTTCGCGCACGTCGTCGCGGCGAAGTACGACATCCATGTCGCGCTGCACACCGACCACTGCCAGAAGGACAAGCTGGACACCTACGTCCGCCCGCTCATCGCGCTGTCGCAGGAGAGGGTCGACGAAGGTAACCCGCCGCTGTTCCAGTCGCACATGTGGGACGGCTCGGCGATCGAACTGGAGGAGAACCTGCAGATCGCCGCCGAACTACTGGCCAAGGCGGCGAAGGCGCGGATCATCCTCGAACTGGAGATCGGCGTAGTGGGCGGCGAGGAGGACGGCGTCCACGGCGGTGACGACAACGAGAAGCTCTACACAACTCCCGGCGACGCGATGCGCACCGCCGAGGTGTTGGGCATCGGCGAGAAGGGGCGCTACATCCTCGCTGCCACGTTCGGCAACGTGCACGGCTCGTACAAGCCCGGCTCGGTCAAGCTGCGTCCGGAGATCCTCAAGGAGATCCAGGACGAGGTCGGCGCGAAGGTCGGGAAGGACAAGCCGTTCGACCTCGTCTTCCACGGCGGCTCCGGCTCGGAACTGGACGAGATCCGCGAGGCGGTCTCCTACGGCGTGGTGAAGATGAACGTCGACACCGACACGCAGTACGCGTTCACCCGCGAGATCGCCGGGCACATGTTCACCAACTACGACGGCGTGCTCAAGGTCGACGGCGAGGTGGGCAACAAGAAGGCGTACGACCCGCGGTCCTACCTGAAGCTCGCCGAGGCCGGGATGGCCGAACGGGTCGTCCATGCCTGCGACGCGCTTCAGTCGGCCGGCACGTCGAAGTCCGCATGACCCACTTCGGGAACCTGCTCGCGCCACCGACGAAACTTCCGGAGGATCCGGCGGTCGCGGCGCTCGGCGGCGGCACCGATCCGGCCGAGGTCGCCGCCGCACATCCGACGTCGTCGGCGGCCTGGGCGACACTCGCCGAGGGCGCGTTGGGCCGCCGCGCCACGATCGAGGCCTACGCGTACGCCCGTACCGGCTACCACCGCGGTCTCGACGCGCTGCGGCGCGCCGGCTGGAAGGGCCAGGGCCCGGTGCCGTGGTCGCACGAACCGAACCGCGGCTTCCTGCGCGCGCTGCACGCCCTTGCGGTCGCGGCCGCGGGGATCGGCGAGGACGCCGAAGCCCAGCGCTGCCGGCAACTCCTCGCCGATAGCGATCCCGCGGCGGTCGAAGCGCTCGGCTGACCTCAGGCCGGAACGGGCGGCAGGGCGGCCGTCGCGGCCTCGAGCGCGGCATCGTCCAGCGAGCGATCCTCCATCGACCCGGACAGGTACGCGTCGTACGCCGCCATGTCGAGGTGCCCGTGCCCGCACAGCGCGGTCAGGATCACCTTCGTCTCGCCGGACTCCTTGCAGCGCAGCGCCTCTTCGATCGCCGCGGCGATCGCGTGCGTCGGCTCGGGCGCCGGCACGATGCCCTCCGTCCGGGCGAACTGCACGCCGGCCGCGAAGCACTCGCTCTGCGGCTTGGCGATCGCCTCGATCATCCCTTCGTTGACCAGGTGGCTGATCAACGGGCTCATGCCGTGATAGCGCAGCCCGCCGGCGTGAATCGGGTCCGGCACGAAGTCGTGTCCCAGCGTGTGCATCTTCATCAGCGGGGTCATCCCGGCCGTGTCGCCGAAGTCGTACGCATAGACACCGCGGGTGAGCGACGGGCAGGCGGCCGGCTCGACCGCGCGGATCACGGGCGCGATCCCGCCGGCCAGCTTCTCGCGCAGGAACGGGAACGCGAGCCCGCCGAAGTTGGAGCCGCCGCCGGTGCAGCCCACGATCACGTCCGGCGTCTCGCCGGCCATCGCCATCTGGAGCAGCGCCTCCTCGCCGATCACTGTCTGGTGCAGCAGCACATGGTTGAGCACGCTGCCCAGCGCGTAGTTCGTGTCGGCGTGCTGCGCGGCGACCTCGACCGCCTCGCTGATCGCGATACCCAGCGAACCGGTCGAGTCCGGGTGCTCCTTGAGGATCGCGCGGCCGGCCTCGGTCAGCGTCGACGGCGACGGGTGGATCACCCCGCCGAACGTCTCGATCATGATCTTGCGGTACGGCTTCTGGTCGTAGGACGCGCGCACCTGCCAGACCTCACAGTCCAGCCCGAACTGCGCGCATGCGAACGCGAGCGCGGTACCCCACTGACCCGCCCCGGTCTCGGTCGTCAGCCGCCGGATGCCCGCCTGCTTGTTGTAGTAGGCCTGCGGTACCGCGGTGTTCGGCTTGTGCGACCCGGCCGGGGAGACGCCCTCGTACTTGTAGTAGATCCTGGCCGGGGTGTTCAGCAGCTTCTCAAGCCGACGGGCGCGGAACAGCGGGGTGGGCCGCCACAGCTTGTAGACGTCGATGACCTCGCCGGGGATGTCGACGTAAGGATCGGCCGTGACCTCCTGGCGGATGAGCTCCATCGGGAACAGCGGCGCGAGGTCGTCAGGGCCGGCCGGCTGCCCGGTACCCGGGTGCAGCGGCGGGGGCGGCGGGGCGGGCAGGTCAGGGATGACGTTGTACCACTGCGCCGGTATCTGCGATTCGTCAAGGATGAACTTGGTCCGCTCGGTCACGAGGTCCTCCGGTTAGCCGTCTCCTGCACTCTTTTTATCTTGGCCCCCCTCCGCCCGGTAGTGTCGGGGCATGTCCGAGGTGCCAGAGCTTTCGCCCGCCGTCAGGGAGGCCCTGCGCGCGGGGCGCCCCGTGGTGGCGCTTGAGTCGACGATCATCTCGCACGGCCTGCCGCGGCCAGGCAACCTGGCCGCCGCCCGGTCGTTCGAGGCCCTGCTGGCCGAGGCGGGGGTGACCGCGGCCACCATCGCCGTCATCGACGGGGTGCCGAAGGCCGGCCTGTCAGACGCCGACCTCGAGCGCATCGCCCTGGACGAGAGCGTGATCAAGGTCAGCAGCCGCGACCTGGCGATGGCCATGGCCGGCAAGCGCACCGGGGGTACCACCGTGGCGGCGACCTCGGCGCTGGCGGCGCGGGCGGGGATCAGGGTGTTCGCCACCGGCGGCCTGGGCGGCGTGCACCGCGGGTTCGCCGAGACCCTTGACGAGTCGGCCGACCTGACGGTGCTGTCGCGCACCCCGGTCACCGTGGTCAGCGCGGGCGTCAAGTCGATCCTCGACATCCCGGCGACGCTGGAGCGGCTTGAGACCCTGGGGGTCGCCGTCGTCGGGTACCGGACGGACCGCTTCCCGGCCTTCTACCTCACCGACTCGGGCCAGCCGCTGGACTGGCGGGTCGACTCGCCTGAGCAGGTCGCGGCGCTGATGGCGGCCAGGGACCAGCTCGGCGAGGTGTCCGCCCTGCTGGTGGCGAACCCGCTGCCGCCGCAGGCCCAGCTCGACCCGGCCGTCCACGACCGGGTGCTCGCCGAGGCCCTGGCCGCGGCCGAAGGAGCCGGCGTGCGCGGCAAGGAGGTCACGCCGTTCCTGCTGGCGCACATGCAGCAGGCGACGGACGGCCTGAGCGTGGCGGTCAACCTGGACGTGGCCCGCGGCAACATCGCGCTGGCGGCCCGGATCGCCGCCGCCTGGTCGGGCGGCGAGCGGCGGCCGTGACCGACATCCAGCCGGCCGGGGCCGGCCTCGACGCGCGGATCACGGGCGTGACCGTCTTCACCGACGGTGCCCGCGTCACCAGGTCCGGCATGACCTCGGTCCGGCCAGGGCTGCATCCCGTGGTCGTCGCTACCCTCCCGGAACTCGCCGACCCGTCATCGGTCCGGGTCGCCGCCAGGGGCAACGACCTGGCCCTGCTCAATGTCGAAGTACGGCACCAGGTGGGCACCGAGCCGCTGCAGGAATCGGTCGCGGAACTGCGGGCCGACGTGCGGCGCTGCCAGGACGCGGTACGGGAACTCGACGACGCCGACGCCGCCGAGCAGGCCGGCCTCGCCTACCTCGGCCACTTGTCGGAAGCGTCGGCCACCGCGCTGGCGCGGGCGCTCGGCGCGGGACGGGTCGGCTACGACGAGCTGTCGGGCATGGCCTCCCACCTGTCCGCCGCCACCGCTGGCACCCTGGCCAGGCGGCGCGAGATCGGCGCGCGCAGGCTGGCGGCGCAGCGGGAGCTCGACGCCGCCGAAGAGCGGCTGAACGCCGCGGAGTCCGGTGCCGGCAGGCCGCTGCGCTCCGTCGCGGTCTCGGTGCTGCTCGAGGCGGAAGCGTGGACCGAGGCCGAGATCGAGCTGACCTACCACGTGAAGCTGGCCTCCTGGCGGCCGCAGTACGACCTGGTGCTCGACGGCGACCGGCTCAAGGTCAGCTACCTGGCGGAGATCACCCAGCGCACCGGTGAAGACTGGCCGGAAACCGCGCTGGTATTGTCGACCGCCCGGCAGGGCCTGCGCCGCGGCCTGCCCGAGCTGAGCCCGTGGTACATCGGGCGTCCGCAACCGCCGGCCCCGGCGCCCGCGTCGCGGCCCCGCCCGCGCGGCGCCGAGCCGCCCGCGGGAGGGGGACCGGAGCGGGCCCGCGTGTTCGCGGCGTCGGCGCCCTTGCCTGAGGCGAAGGTGCTCGCCGCGCAGCCGGGCGAGAGCGACTCAGGCGGCGTGACCTACACGGTCGCCCGTCCGCTAGCCGTGCCGGGCGACGGTGATCCGCACAAGACGCTGATCGCGAGCCTGGACCTGGACGTGGCGCTCGACTACCTGACGGTGCCGGTGCTGGCGGCCGAGGCCTACCTGCGGGCCACCGTCAGCAACGGGTCGCTGCTGCTGCTTCCCGGCCAGGCCAGGGTCTTCCACGGTGCTCAGTTCAGCGGGGAGACGAAGCTCGACTCGGTCGCACCTGGAGAGGAGTTCAAGGTGCAGCTCGGCGTCGACGACCAGATCAAGGTCGAGCGCACGCTGCGCCGCCGGACCACGGGCAAGGCCGTCATCGGCGGAACCAGGACGATTGACGTCGGCTACGAGATCACGGTGACGAATCACCGTGACCGCAAGGCCGTTGTCAGCGTCAAGGACCGCATCCCGGTCTCCACCGACGGCGACATCAAGGTCAAGCCGCGGGAGGCGTCGCCTGCTCCCGTCGCGGCCGACGACCTGGGCGAGCTCACCTGGGCGCTGACGCTGGGCCCGGGGGAGAGCGCCGCGGTCAGGCACCGCTTCACCGTCGAGCACCCGTCCCAGGTCACGGTTGCGGGTCTGTAGGCGTTTGACGATATGTGCGCATCCCCCGAGAGGGTAACCTTGGCTACGGCATTGGGTGAGTTTGCTGCGGCAGGAGTGGCTGAGCATGAATGATCAGGCGGCGCGGGTCATGCCGGTCGTCGTGGTGCTGCCCCCTGAGATCGACGTGACCAACGCCGAAGAGGCCTACCAGCAGCTGACCGCGGTTTTCGCGCCCGGCGTGGCCACCGTGATCGCCGACATGACGGGTACGGCGTTCTGCGACTCCTCCGGAGTGCACGCGATCATGCAGGCGAACGAGACCGCGGCGGCCCGCGACATCCGGCTGCGGCTGGCGGTGTCGCCTGCTAGCTCGGTCCGCCGGGTCCTGCAGCTGATCGGCGTCGGCCTGGTGATCCCGGTCCACGAGAGCCTCGAGGACGCCCTGGACGCGGGTTAGCCCGTTTGCCCGTCAGACTGGCCCGTCCGGCGGATCGCGATCATCGCCACGTCGTCTTCGCGCGAGCCGAACAGCGCGAGCACCCGGTTGGTGAACGCCTCCACGTCGGCGCCCGCCGCCTCGGCCGCGGTTGACCGCAGCTTCTCCAGGTTGTCGTCGAGCAGGACACCGCGGTCCTCGACCAGGCCGTCGGTGTAGAGAAGGACGGTGCCGCCGACGGGCAGCACGGCCTTCGACACGTGCGGCTGGTGGACACCGAGCCCGAGCATGAGCCCGCCTTCGCCCACGAAGCCGGCCCCGTCACCGTCCGCGAGCAGCAGGGGCATGTGCCCGCAGTTGACGATCGTGAGCTCGCCGGTCGACGGGTTGGCCAGCACCAGGCACAAGGTGGCGATGATGCCCGGATGGAAGCGCCGCAGCACCTCGTTGACCAGGCCGGTGATCGCCAGCGGCCAATGCCCTTCGCTGACGAAGGCGCGCAGCGCGTGCCGCAGCTCGCCCATCACGGTGGCGGCCTGCAGCGAGTGCCCCTGCACGTCGCCGATCACGACCAGGAGCCCGTCCCGCCAGGGCAGCAACTCGTAGAAGTCGCCGCCGACCTCCGCGTGGTCGCTGGCCGGCAGGTAGCGGAAGGCGGTCTTCACGCCCGCGATCTCCGGCAGCCTGCTCGGCAGGAAGCTCCGCTGCAAGGTCAGCGCCACCAGGTGTTCCTCGGCCGAGGAACGCAGCGCCTGGAGGCTGAGCGCGACTGACTGCACGAGCTGGCGCAGGATCTGGGTGTCCTCGTCGCCGGAGATGCTCGTCCGGTCCACCACGATCGCCGCGGGCGGGCGGCCCGGCTTAGTCCGGGCTACCGCCATGCAGACATCCACGTCGAGGGTGCTGTCGGGGACGATGGCGAGCCACTCGTCCTTGCTCAGCACCGCGATCCCGGTCGCCTGGGCCGGTCCGAGCACCTGGCTGGCGACGCTTTCGCCGAGCCCGGGCGGACCGCCGCGGCGCACCGTGCCCGGATGGTCAGGGCTGGCCGACGTTCTGCGGGTCTGCCCGTCGGGCATCTCAAGGAACAACACCGCCGGGCTGGCGAAGATCCGGGCCGCGCCTGAGGCCGCCGCGGCCGCCAGGCCGTCGAACGTCTCGGCCGCGTTGATGTTCAGGGTCACCGCGGCCAGCTCGGACAGCAGGGCCGCGCTCCGCTCCGCCCGCTGCCTGGCCCGGGAATAGCGGAGTACCGCCTTCACCGTGGCCAGCAGTTCGTCGGGCTCGCTTGGCTCGATCAGGTAGGCGTCGGCCCCCAGCGTCAGCCCGTGCGCCCGGTCGGCGACCTCGACCGCGGTGGCCGACACCTGGATGACCGGAATCGCGGCCGTCCTGGCGTCCGATTTGATCAGCCGGCAGACCTCGAACCCGCTCATGTCCGGCAGGTTGACATCGAGCAGCACCAGCTCGGCCGTGCTGACCAGGCCAAGCGCCTCCTTGGCGGTGATCGCCTCGGTGACTTGGTAGCCCGCACGGCGCAGCCAGGTCGCGATCACGTAGCGCTTGGCGTCGTCGTCGTCAACCAGCAGCAGGTTGCCCGTCGTGTCGCTCATCGGGTGACCTGGCTCGCCTGGCTGGCCTGCCGGATCGCGAACGTCAGCCGTTCCCTGGTGAGCTGGTCTTTGCGGATCAGGGCAGCGGCGCGCGGCGGGGTCGCCACGTCGAGGCCGGTGATGATGATCGCGGGCACGGTGCCCGGGAGCCGCGCGAGCAGCGCGTTCCCGTCCACGCCTGGCATGTTGAGGTCGGCGAGCACCAGGTCGACGTCGCCCTCGGCGATAACGGCGAGCGCCTGCTCGCCGTCCTCGGCCTCGATGACCCGGCCGGCGATGCCGGCGAGCAGCGACTTGATCACCTGGCGGAATCCGGCGTCGTCGTCGGTGACCACGACCGTGCCAACGGCCGGCTGCCCGTGCGGCAGGGTCAGCACCGCGGTCGTGCCCTGGCCCGGTTTGCTCGTCAGCGTCAGCTCGCCCCCGAGCAGCCGCGACAGCCGCCTGGCGTAGGGGAGCCCGAGGCCGGTCCCGCCCCGCTTGGCTCCTGGCACCTGGTAGAACTCCTCGAAGACGCGCTCAAGCTGGCCGTCGGGGATGCCGGTACCGGTGTCTGAGACCTGGATCTCGATCTCGCCTGGGACGGTGCGCACGCTGAGCCGTACTTCCCCGCTGTCGGTGTACTTAATCGCGTTAGACAGCAGGTTGCGCAGGATGGCGGTGAGCGCCGCCTCGTCGGTGAGCACCGTGGCGGGTGCCCCGTCGGCGCTGACCACGACGTCGACCGGCTTGCCTTCGGCCATCGGCCGGGTGAGCCCGCGCAGCGTGGCGAGCAGCGACGGCAGGCTGATCTCGGCCGGGTCGAGCACCAGCTGGCCCGATTCGGCCTTGGCCACGTCGAGCAGGTCGTTGACCAGGGTGAGCAGCGTGCCGCTGGTGTTCCTGATCAGCCCGACCTGGTACAGCTGCTCAGGGCCGAGGCCGCTCTCCGGCTCGGACAGCAGCCGGGTCAGCCCGGTGACCGAGTTCAGCGGCGTGCGCAGCTCGTGGCTGACGTTGGCCCAGAACCGGTTCTTCGATTCCGACGCGGCCTTGAGCTGCTCCGACTTCTCGTCCAGTTCCCTGTACAGGGCGACCACGCCCCGGTTGGTCTGCTCGAGTTCCTCCGACAGCTCGCTGTACAGCGCCATCACGCCGCGGTTGGTCTCCTGCAGCTCGGCGTTGAGCTCAAGCAGCCGTTCCTTCTGCCGCCGCAGGTCCTCGAGGGCCGCGATGAGGTCCTCGTTGTTACGCCGCAGTTCGTCCAGCGTGGACTCGGGAAGCAAGGCCGCCAGCCCCTCGCGGACGGTAG
>DASYAD010000074.1:0-3623 GCA_036501515.1 Trebonia sp.
CCTGATCGGCGCGGCGGCGCTCGGCGGCGACGTGTCGCATGCCGACGGCACCGCGTCGGGGAACGCGGGCGTGGTGATCAGCGGCGCGCTTGCCGACATTCTGCTCGTGCCTTCCGGCGACGACGTACTGGTCATCGAGAAGGCGCTCGGCGGCTTCGCCGCCAAGGTGCCGGCCAACCTGGATCCGAGCCGCAGGGCGGCGAAGGTACGGCTTGAGGCCGCTCGCGCGACCGTGCTGCCGGGCGCCCGCAGCCTGCTCACCGACATCGCGCGGACCGTGTTCGCCGCGGAGGCCGCGGGCATCGCCGCCGAGGTCACCGACCAGGCCAGCGGCTACGCCAAGACGCGGGTGCAGTTCGGCCGCCCGATCGCGACGTTCCAGGCGGTCAAGCATCACTGCGCGAACATGCTGGTCGCGGCCGAGCTCGCGACCGCGGCCGCCTGGGACGCGGGCCGCGCCGGGGTGGCCGGCGGCGATCAGCTCAGCTACACGGCGGCGATCGCCGCGACCCTGGCCATTCCCGCGGCGGCGGCGAACGCGCAGCTCAATATCCAGGTGCACGGCGGCATCGGGTTCACCTGGGAGCACGACGCGCACCTGTACCTGCGCCGGGCGGCCGCCGTCGCGGCGGTCGTCGACACCGAGCAGGCCGCCAGGGACATCACAGACCTGGTCCGCCGCGGCGTCCGCCGGGCGGCCGTGATCGACCTGCCGCCCGAGGCGGAACCGGTCAGGGCGGCGATGCAGGCGGAGGTGGCCCGGCTGCGCGAGCTGGACGGCGACGCGAGGAAGCAGGCGCTGATCGAGACCGGCTACGTAATGCCGCACTGGCCCCGGCCGTGGGGCAGGGACGCGGCCGCGATCGAGCAGCTGGTCATCGAGCAGGAGTTCGCGGCGGCCGGCATCAACCGGCCCGCGTACGGCATCACCGGCTGGGTCATCCTCACCTTGATCCAGCACGCCAACCAGGACCAGGTTGCCCGGTGGGTACGCCCGGCGCTGAACCAGGACGTGATCTGGTGCCAGCTGTTCAGCGAGCCGGGCGCGGGGTCGGACGCGGCCGGCATCAGGACGAAGGCGACGCGAGCGGACGGCGGCTGGCTGATCAACGGCCAGAAGGTCTGGACGAGCGGCGCGCACCTGGCCAGTTTCGGCCTGGCCACCGTCCGCACGAACCCGGACGCGCCCAAGCACCAGGGCATCACCACGATGGTGATCGACATGCACGCGCCTGGCGTCACGGTCCGGCCGCTGCGGATGCCCACCGGGCACTCGGACTTCAACGAGGTGTTCTTCGACGACGTGTTCGTGCCTGACACCGACGTCGTCGGTCCAGTCGACGGCGGCTGGACGGTCGCCAGGGCGACGCTTGGCAACGAGAGCGTCAGCATAGGCGGCGGCGACGGCGGCAGGGTCATGCCGCCCGAGGCGTTCATCGCGCCCCTCGATGCCCATCCAGAACGGCTCTCGGGTGGCTCTGGCCGGGTCGGGCGGCACGTCGCGCGGGTTGCGGCGATGCGGATGCTCAACCAGCGCACCGTCTACCGCGCGGTCGCGGGCGGCGGCCCTGGGCCGGAGGGGAACATCGCCAAGCTGGTGCTCTCCGAGCTCGGTCATGAGGCCGCGGAGATCCTGGCCGCGCTAGCTGGGCCTGACGCCGCGTTCCTGGACGGGAACGGCGCGATGGGGGCCACGCTGGTGCTGATGAGCCGGGCGCTGTCCATCGCGGGCGGCACGTCGGAGATCAAGCGGAACCAGATCGCCGAACGGATCCTCGGCCTCCCCCGCGACCCGCTGATCCGCTGATGGCGCCGTCCTTTCACGGGCCGCTCGCCGGGATCCGGGTGGTGGAGCTCGCCGGAATCGGTCCCGGTCCGTTCGCCGCGATGCTGCTGAGCGAACTCGGCGCCGACGTGGTGCGGGTGGACCGGCCGGCCGCTGCGGGCCGCAAGCCGGCCCAGCTGACCCGCGGCAGGCGGTCGGTGGTCGCTGACCTCAAGGTCCCCGAAGGCCGCGATGCCGTCCTGCGCCTGGCCGAGCGGGCGGACGTCCTGATCGAGGGCTACCGGCCGGGTGTCGCGGAGCGCCTCGGCCTGGGACCCGACGACGTCCTTGGCGTCAACCCGGCGCTCGTCTACGCGCGGATGACCGGCTGGGGCCAGGACGGGCCGTGGGCGCACTCAGCCGGCCACGACATCAACTATGTCGCCGTCACCGGCGCGCTCGCGGCGATCGGCAGGGAAGGCGGCCCGCCGCAGATCCCGCTCAACCTGCTGGGCGACTTCGGCGGCGGCAGCCTATACCTGGTGATGGGAGTGCTCGCCGCGATCATTGAGGCCCGGGCCTCCGGGCTCGGGCAGGTGATCGACTGCGCGATTGTGGACGGCGTGTCTTCGCTGGCCTCGATGATGTGGGAGATGCGGTCCACGGGCGACTGGGGCGACGCACGCGGGACGAACCTCCTCGACGGCGGCCGCCCGTTCTACGCCGTCTACGAGACGGCGGACGGCGGCTGGTTCTCGGTCGGCGCGCTTGAACCGCAGTTCTTCGAGCTGCTGGTGAACCTGCTCGGGGTACCGGAGTGGATCGGTTCGCAGCACGACCCCAAGGCCTGGCCGCGCATGCGCGAGTCCTTTGCTTCAGTCTTCGCCACTCGTACCCGCGCCGAATGGGAAGCGGTGTTCGACGGCACAGACGCGTGCGCCGCCCCCGTTCTGACCTGGCAAGAGGCTCAGTCCCACCTCCACCTGACGGCGCGCGCGACGGTCACCGCCGTCGACGGGAGCGTCCTGCAGCACTGACCGCGACCAGCACACACCTCATCGAAGGAGCCAGCAATGCGTGACGCAGTAATCGTCGAAGCCCTCCGCACTCCCGTCGGCAAGAACGCCGGCGGCCTGGCCGGGGTCCACCCCGTCGCGTTGTCCGCGACGGTCCTCAACGCGCTCGTCGCGAAGGCGGGCATCGACCCGGGCCTCATCGACGACGTGGTCTGGGGATGCGTCGGCCAGGTCGGAGACCAGGCCGTCAACATCGCCCGCAATGCCGTGCTTGAGGCCGGATGGCCGGTGTCAGTGCCCGGTACGACCGTTGACAGGCAGTGCGGCTCGTCACAGCAGGCGGTGCACTTCGCCGCCGCGGGCCTCATCGCCGGCCAGTACGACGTCGTCGCCGCCGGCGGCGTGGAGAGCATGTCGCGGGTCCCGATGGGCAGCAGCGTCCGCGGAGGCTCCCCGATGGGCCCGGGCTTCAAGGAGCGTTTCGGCGGCGTGCGGCCCCACCAGGGCCTCGGGGCCGAGGCCATCGCGGCGAAGTGGGGCCTGTCCCGGACCCAGCTTGACGAGTTCTCGCTCGGCTCGCACGCGAAGGCGGCCGCCGCGGCCGACGCCGGATTCTTCGACGCGCAGATCGTCCCGGTGACCACCCCCGCGGGAACAGTTGTCGCCAAGGACGAAGGCATCCGGCGTGGCGGCACCCTGGCGAAGCTGGCCGGCCTCAAGCCGGCCTTCCGCGAGGACGGCGTGATCCACGCGGGCAACAGCTCGCAGATCAGCGACGGCTCCGCGGGCCTGCTGATGATGACCTCGCAGAAGGCCGCGCAGCTCGGGCTCACCCCGATCGC
>DASYAD010000075.1:0-3034 GCA_036501515.1 Trebonia sp.
CGCGGTCTACGCCAACAAGCTCGAGCAGATGCCCGACGAGGAGCGCCTGGCCGAGACGGACCGGCTGCGCCGCGAGTACGAGCAGGACATCGACATCCTCCGCCTGGCCTCCGAACTCGTCATCGACGACGTAGTCGAGCCTGAAGACCTGCGCGGCGAACTGATCCGCCGTTTCGCCGCCGCCCGCGGCAAGGACCGCACCCCCCCGCGCCGCCGCCACGGCATCAGCCCCGCCTGACCCCGCCCTAGCCTGACCTGCCCTCGCGTCGACCTGCGTCGCGACCCCGAGCCATGCCCTCACCTAGCCCGGCCCCACGCTAACCCGCCTGCCCCTAGCATCACAGCACTCCCGCGTGCCGGAGGCCCTTCCATGATCGTGAAGGATCTTTAGTCTGCCTGGACTAAAGATCCTTCGGGATCATGAAAAATCCGCAGCTGCGCGGGGCGAAGACGCACTCACGGGCCACTCGCATACCGGGGGCCGGCCCGATTTTGCCCCCGGAAGGCGTTAGTTTTTTACCGTTCCTTTACTATTTACCCATGACCCGCGTACTCCTCGCTGAGGACGACACCTCGATCTCGGAACCGCTGTCCCGCGCCCTGCGCCGGGAGGGATACGAGGTGGACGTGACGGCGGACGGTCCCAGCACGCTCGACAAGGCACTAGGCGAGGGCGTCGACCTGATCTTGCTCGACATCGGCCTGCCCGAACTCGACGGGCTCGAGGTGTGCCGCCGGGTCAGGGCCGGGGGATACGCCGTGCCCGTGCTGATCCTCACCGCGCGGGCCGACGAGGTCGATACCGTGGTCGGCCTGGACGCGGGCGCCGACGACTACGTCACGAAGCCGTTCCGGCTGGCCGAGCTGCTGGCCCGGGTCCGCGCCCTGCTGCGCCGGGGAACGGCGGAGGGCTCGGCCGCGCACGGCGTGCGGATCGACCCGGATGCCCGGCGGGCCTGGCACGGCGAAACCGAGCTCGACCTGACCACCAAGGAATTCGATCTGCTCTGGATCCTGCTGCGCGACGCGGGCAAGGTGGTCACCCGGGAGCAGATCATGCGCGAGGTCTGGGACGCGAAGTGGTGGACGTCGACCAAGACGCTCGACATGCACATTTCCTGGCTGCGCCGCAAGCTCGGCGACGACGCGCACAGCCCGAGGTACATCACCACCGTCCGGGGCGTGGGGTTCCGCTTTGAACGCGGCGACTGACAGCCCTCCCCTCAACGGCCCCGCCGCGGTCCGTCACCAGCATGCGTAAGAGGCTGTGGTTCTCGAGCTTCGCCGTGGCGGTGATCGCCGTCCTCATCGTGGGCGTGCCCGCCTTGGTGATCGCCGCCCGGCGCGGCGCGGCCGCGGTCGGGGTGACCGTGGCGGCGATGGCGGCGGCGGCCGTGCTGGCCGGCTGGCTGACCGCCGTGCTCGCGGGGCGGCTGGGCCGGCCGGTCGAGGAACTCGCCGAGGCGGCGGCACGGCTCGGCCGGGGCGACCCTCGCCCGCTCGGCCGCCGGTACGGGGTGGCCGACCTGGACCAGGTGGCCGACGGGCTCGACAGGTCGGCGCGCAGGCTCAGCAGCCTGCTGGCCGCGGACCGCGAGCTCACCGCGGACGCGTCGCATCAGCTGCGCACACCGCTGACCGCCCTGTCGATGCGGCTGGAGGAGATGATCGCGGCGGCGGACGACCCGGACGTAGTCCGGGAGGAGGGCAGCGCCGCCCTGGCCCAGGCCGAACGACTGGCCGACGTGGTGACCCAGCTGCTCAGCCCGGCCCGGCGGGCCACCGTGTCGGCGGCCGCGTTGACTGGCATCGACGAGATCGTGCAGCAGCAGGTCGTCGAGTGGGAGCCGGCCTTCCGCCGGGCGCGCCGCAAGCTCGTGGTGATCGGCGTGCGCGGCCTGCAGGCGCACGTTTCCCCGGGAGGCCTGGCGCAGGTGCTCGCCACGCTGCTGGACAACGCGCTCATGCACGGCGGGGGAACGGTGACCATGCAGACCTCGCAGAACTCGCGTTCGGTGGTGATCGAGGTGCGGGACGAGGGTAAGGGCGTCCCGCCGGAGCTGGCCTCCCGGATCTTCGAGCGGAGCGTTAGCGGGCGCCCGGAGGGCACCGGGCTGGGCCTGTTCCTGGCCCGGACGATGGCGGCGGCGGACGGCGGACGCGTGGTGCTGATCAAGCCGAAGCCCCCCACGTTCGCGGTCTTCCTGCCCAGGAACCCGCCGCAGACGGCCGCCCAGCCGGTCCGCGGTCCGGCATAGCCGTCCGGCATAACCGCCCGGCACAACCGCAAAAGGGCAGCTAGCGCCGCCGCGCATCCGCGGTGTCGAGCAACTCCCACGACGGTCCGTACTCGCGCTGGAAGGAGGAGGCGTCCAGGGTCTCGTCCCCAGTGTCGGCCAGCGCGGTCCCGGCGAGGATAGCCCCGGCCTCGCTCGTCTCGGTGACATCGACGAACCCGGATACCGCGGCTTCGCCGGCGGCCACGGCGGCGCCGGGAGCGCCGGCCAGGAACACCCACTTCTTGTACGAGAAGTACCGGAAGATAGTGCCGAGCCCGGTGCCGGCCAGGCTAGCCGCGTTGAAAACCAGGGTGCCCTTCATGTCGAGCCCGTAGGTGACGAACGCGATGACGCACTCGGCGATGGCCAGGCCGACGATGTTGAACGCGGCGAACAACAGGCCCTCGCGCAGCAGCGCCTGGTTCACCCGGTGCCTGAAGGTCCAGAACCGGCTGCCGAGGTACGTGAGCACGGTGGCCGCGATGATGGACAGCCCCTTGGAGACCATCGGCCCGATGCCGAGCGCGCCGTGCAGATAGGCCGCACCGCCCAGGTCGACGATCGAGCCGACCAGGCCGACGACGCCGAATTTCGCGAGCTCAGGAATCAGTTCGGCGAAGCGCTTGGACAGGCTCACCATCCTGGGCATACGAAAGGGTCCTTTCGGGAGGGCATCATCATCTGGCCTGTGCGCACACCCCCGTACAGGCTCCACTCAAGACCCGCACATGCTACCGGCCGCGGCTCAATGACGA
>DASYAD010000076.1:0-4843 GCA_036501515.1 Trebonia sp.
CATCGGCCAGCCGCGCCTCGTGGTAGATAAACGCGACCAGCGCCGGGTCGACCCCGGCCGCCGCGGACGGGTCACTCAGGACGGACGGGGTGGTGAGCGTGCTCTGCGTCATGACTGAGCCTCCCCTTCAGGCGCGGTGTCGCCTTCCAGCGCCGGGGCGCCGTCAAGCACCGGGTCGGCTTCAAGCACAGCGTCGCCTTCGAGGACCCCGGCCCAGTGCTTCCACCAGCCGCGCTGCGGGGTCTCCGCGCTCTTGTCCCGGTTGACCGAGCCGGTGGCGTCGGTCACGTCCGTCTCCAGGCCGCGGCTGAGCGTCACCCACTCGGGCTCGCGGGCGGCCAGGCCGAGCTGGTTGCGCGCCCCGATCTCGCCGTCGTCGGCGATCAGGAAGCCGGCCGGCCCCATCGCGCCCTCGCTGCGGCGCAGCGTGCGGCTGTTCAGCTCCCGCTGGCCGGGGATGAGCACCGGGGTGGTGTAGGCGATCGTCTCGCCCGCGCTCAGCGGCTCCACCGTCATCACGTTCATCTCCGCGATGAACAGGTTCGGGAAGATCAGCGTGTGCGGCGGCCCGATCACCAGGGAGTCGTGCGCGCCCTCAGGGCCGCGGGCCTCCTCCAGCGCCGCGATGTAGCCGGGCACCTTCTCCCGCTTGAGCCGCCCGAACCAGATGAACTCCTCGTCGAGCCGCCGGTACTCGGTGGCGTAGTCGATCTCGGAGTGCCCGTTGCCCATGTCGCGGACCATCGTCTCGGTCTTGGACGGGACGTGGGAGACCTTCGCGGGCCGGACGGCGTCGTAGACCGACTGGTGGGTGAACAGCGCGTGGTAGCCGTCCACGTTGTTCTCCATCACCATCTTCCAGTTGCAGTACATCCGGTGCTTCATCCAGCCCGCCGACAGCTGGACGCTGCCCGTGGGCGACAGCGCCACCAGGCGGTCGATCGCGTGCCTGGCGTTGCCCAGGTGCTGTTCGAGGGTGATGCCGTCGGGCGCGAGCGAGGCGAAGACGAACCCGCCGTACGTCTCCTGCCGGGGCGCCCGGACCAGGCCGAGGGTGGCGCGGACCTCGGCGAACCGCTCCGCGTAGCCGTCGCGCATCGGCACGCCGGACAGGCTGCCGTCGTTGCTGAACGTCCACCCGTGGTACGGGCAGCGGAACGAGCTGCTGTTGCCCTTCTCCGCGTTGCACAGCCGGTTGCCACGGTGCGTGCAGCGGTTGGCCATGACGCGGACCTCGCCGTCCTTGCCCCGGACGACCACGTACGGCTCGCCGGCGATGCGCTTGGTGACGTAGTCGCCCGGCTCGGGTACCTCGCTTTCGTGGGCGACGAACACCCAGCCCTCGCGGAAGATGCGGCGTGTCTCCAGGTCGTACACCTCGGGGTCGGTGTACACGAGGCCGCGGACGCGGTCCGGCTGGACCAGAGCGCGGACGTCGCCCGGCCGCAGCCCGGCCGCTGCCTCGGCCGGCGGGCCGGCCTGCTCGGTAACCGTCATGGCATTTATCTCCTGTTAATAGTGCGCCTGGCGGTGCGCCCCCTGGGCGGGCCGCACCGCCGGCAGCTTGACGGCGCCTACCGTGCGGAAGGCGATCTCGACGGGGGCGCCGGTGTCCGGGGTTTCCCCGGACACGGTGGCGGTGGTGAGGACGAGGCGGTGGCCGCTCGACAGCTCGACGTCAATGACGGGATAGGGCTCGGTCGCGACGATGAGCCCGCGCTCGCGCCGGTGCACCAGCGTCGCGGCGTGCACCGTGCCTTCAAGCGGCACGTCCCGCCACTGGCGGCCCGCCGTGCCGATCTCGGCGCTGGCGCCGCACACGTCGCAGACGTACTGCTCGAGCTCCAGCGGCGCCGCGCAGGCGGCGCAGAACGGCAGGGCGAGCGCGCCCCGGTCGGCGGCCTCGTACAACGGCGCCATCACCGGGTCGGCGGTGTCAGGGGCGAGCTCCGGTGCGACCAGCCAGTCAGCGCCGGGCCCAGTCTGCGGAGAGCCGGGCCCAGTCTGCGGAGAGCGGGCCTCGCGGGGCACGGATTCCCTGGGCACGGATTCCTGAGCCGCCGCCGGGCGGGATGCGCTCATGCCGCCTCCCGGGCGAGGACGAGAGCCTCGTGATGGTCGATGCGGCCGCCGATGCCGGTCACCAGGGCCGTCCCCGCGCCGGCCACCTGGCGGTCGCCGCCGTCCCCGCGGAGCTGTATGACCGCCTCGGCCAGCGGGGTCATGCCCTGCAGGTAGAAGCCTGAGAGCTGGCCGCCGCCGGTGTTGACCGGCAGGTCGCCGCCGGGGGCGATCCCGCCGCCGCGGACAAACTTGCCCGCCTGTCCTGGCTCGCAGAAACCGTACTCCTCGAGCAGGCAGAGGGTGACGATCGAGAACGGGTCGTAGAGCTCGGCCACGTCCAGCTCGTCGCGGGCGAGGCCGGCCATCGCGAGCGCGTCGTCGACCGCCGGCCGGCCGCCGCCGAACCAGGACTCGCCGCCCGCCCGCCTGCGGCGCATCGGGTGGACCGCACCCATCCCGCGGATCTCGACCGCGGGTTTCGCCTGGCCGGCCGGGCGGGCGGCGCTGACGATGACCGCCACCGCGCCGTTCACCGGGCGCGCGCAGTCAAGCACGCGCAGCGGGGTGGAGATCATCCGGCTCGCGTAGTAGCCGTCGGCGACGAGCGGTTCGCGGTTGACCGCGTGGGGGCTGCCGGCCGCCCAGGCCCTGGCGGCCAGCGCGACGGCGCATAGGTCGGCCTCGGAACCGCCGCTGAGGTGCAGGTACCTGGACGCCAGCAGGGCGAAGGTGGGCACGGAACCGAGTACGCCGCTGGCCCGTTCCAGGCCGCGGACGCCAGCGGTGCCGCCGCTGCGGGCGTAGAGCGTTCCGGCCGGCCCGTCGCCGACCGGAGCGTCGGCGAACACGCAGATAACGGTCCGTGCCATGCCGGCCTGGATCGCGAGCACGGCGCGGGTAACCATGGCGACCGCCGTCGCGCCCTTGATCTCTAGGTGCTCGAGCAGCCGCAGGTCGCCGAATCCGGCCCGGCGGCTGAGCCCGACCCCCAGCCGGTCCTCGCGCACGCCCTGGCTCGAGCCGACCAGAAGGCCGTCCACGTCACCGTGTTCGAGGCCGGCGTCGGCCAGGGCGGCGGCGACCGCCTCGGTGGCGAGCGCGTAGCTGCCGGGCCCGGCGGTGACGGACATCTCCGTCATCCCGAGCCCCGCGATCACCGCCGGCTGGCTCACTCGCCCTCGTCCCGGTGGTCGGTCCGGTACAACCCGACCTTGAGCCACCCGGCCCGGTCCTCGCCAGTCGCCAGGCACAGGCTGGCGAGCTCGATCGCCGACAGCAGCGTGTCGTCGCCCGTCTCGTTGTCCCGCAGGTGCAGCCGCGGGCTGTGACCCGCGGTGTCCAGGCTGATGGTCACCGAGGCGAACTCATTCTCGACGACGGCGAGCCGGACGCGATCCGCGGCACTGCCACCGGGATGACTGACAGTGTGTACCCCGCTGGCATGCTCGCCTTTAGGGGGAATCGCGTGCTCCACGCTCACCTGCCTTCTATAATCTGACACTGTGACCACCTTTCGGGCGGCGATTCAATATCCTATATTGTACTTACCAAGTTCTCCATAGGCCAAGGCCGGTGCGCGCGACTCCGGAGCCTGCCCCGGTCGGCGTGCACGCCGGGACCTCGGCAGGAAGTCGCCAGAAGAAAGGTGCTGTGACCCCTTGAACGACGCCGGGACCGAGTACCGCAGCCTGTGGACGTGGCTGCGCGATGTTGAGTTCTGCCAGCGCTGGGTCGACGTGAACGGGGTGTCGACCCGGATCGCCGAGGCGGGCAGCAAGGACAGTCCCGCCGTGGTCCTGCTGCACGGCACCGGCGGCCACTGGGAGGTCTACGCCCCGACCATCGGGCCGCTGGGTAAGGAGTTCCACGTCATCGCGGTCGACATGGTCGGCAACGGCTTCTCCGACCGGCCCGATTACGACTACGAGATCTCAGTCTACGTCGCCCACCTCGCGGGCCTGCTCGACGCGCTCGGCATCCAGCGGGCGTCGTTGATCGGGATGTCACTTGGCGCCTGGGTGGCCGCCCAGTTCGCGCTTGACCACCCGGACCGGACCCAGAAGATCATCCTCCAGTCGCCGGCCGGCCTGATCGCGACCGCGTCGAACATGGCCCGGATCAGGGCCGAGCGGACCGCGGCGGTGGAGAACCCGACCTGGGACTCGATCAAGGCCATGTTCAACCACCTGATCGCCGACGAGGACAACCGGATTCCGGACATCATCGCGCTGCGCCAGGCGATCTACCGGATGCCCGCGACCAGGGAGGCGATTGACCACGTGCTGATCTTGCAGGACCCCGACGCCCGCGAGCGCAACCTCATCAAGGAGGAGCAGTGGGCCGCTATCCAGGCCCCCACCCTGGTGGTGGCGGCGGGCAAGGACCACAGTGAGTACATGAACACCGCGCAGCAGGTCGCCCGGCTGATCCCGAACTCCGAGGTGGTAGAGATGCCCCAGGTCGCGCACTGGCCCGCGTTCGAGGACCCGGAAGCGTTCAACGCCGCCGCACTCCGCTTCCTGCGGAGCTGACGTGCCGGACGACACTGTGCTCGACGACACTGGGCTTGACAACCCGGCGCTCTCCGAAGACCAGATCGCCGACGCCGCGCGACGGCTGCTCGCGGCCGAGCGCGACCACCAGCCCATCCGCCAGCTGTCGCTGCAGTACCCCGAGATGACGATCGCCGATGCCTACCGCGTGCAGCGGGCGCTGACCGCGGTCAAGCTGGCCGAGGGCAGGACGGTGAAAGCCCGCAAGATCGGGCTCACCTCCCGGG
>DASYAD010000077.1:0-23415 GCA_036501515.1 Trebonia sp.
GCACGCGATGGGCGCGGACCACCTGTCTTTCGGGCCGCCGCTCGGACCCGACCCGGTCGACGCGATCGGCCTGCTCGGCGAGCGGGTGCTGCCCGCCCTGCGCGCCCTCGGCCGCGCCGGGTCAGCCCCCGCCTCCGCAGCCGCAGTCCCCGGAGCCGCCGTCCCCGTAGGCACAGTCCCCGGAGACACGGTCCCCGGAGTCGCCGTCCCCGGACGGGGAGACGGCCGGTGACCAGGGACAGCAGCAGCCCGCCCGGCGGCAGCGACGGCACCAGTCCCGACATGATGCTGCACGACCTGCGGGTCACGGTCGACTCGGTCGGCGGGCGCCCGGTGTGCGGGCTCGGCGTCGGCGACTACTTCGAGGTCACCGGGAGCTCCCGGCTGTCGCTGCCGCCCGGCCGTCATTTCTGCCTGTACGCGCTGGCGGCAGTGCTGCCGCTGCTGCCCGCCAAGCAGCGCGACTTGCCCGCCGCCGACTGGCTGGAGCGCGACAGCCTGCTCGCCTGCCCCGACCCGGAGGAACGCCTCGTCATGCGGATCACCAGGACCGGGCGGCGGGCGCTGCGCTCCGGTGATCTCACCTGAGCGCGTCCAGTCCCGCTGAGTTCGGCATCGCCTTCCAGACCGACAAGCCGGCGGGCGCCTACGGGCCGCTGGCGGCCGCCGCCGAAGCCCACGGCTTCGATGTCGTCAGCGTGTTCGCCGACCTGCTCTACCAGCCGCCGCTGCCGGCGCTGCTCGAGATGGCGGCCGCCACCAGCCGGGTACGTCTCGGCCCGGCCTGCCTGAACCCCTACACGCTGCACCCGTACGAAATCGCGGGGCAGGCCGCCATGCTGGCCGCCGCGTCCAGCGGCCGCGGCTACCTCGGCCTGGCCCGCGGCGCCTGGCTGGACGCGGTCGGCCTCGCGCAGGCCAGGCCGCTGACCCGGCTGCGCGAAGCCGCCGCGGTGGTCCGCGCCCTGCTGTCGGGCGACGACTCCGGCTTCACGGGACGGGAATTCCGGCTGGCGCCGGGCACCCGGCTGCGTTACCCGCTGCCGCCGCGGGTGCCGGCGCTGCTGCTCGGCGTGTGGGGGCCGCGCGGAACCGCGCTGGCCGGACAGGTCGCCGACGAACTCAAGATCGGCGGGACCGCCAGCCCGGCCGTCGTCCGGCAGGCGCGCGCCCGGCTCGCCGTCGCCAGCGCGGCCGCTGGCCGGGCGGCCGGCAGCGTCCGGGTCGTGGCGGGCGCGGTGACGGTGGTGGCCGAGGACGGGGCGGCCGCCCGCCGCCTGGCCAGGACCGAGGTCGCCATGTACCTGGCGGTCGTCGGCGCGCTCGATTCCGCCGAGACGCTCCCCGAAGGACTCCTGCCCCGGGTTACCGACCTGGTCAAGGCCGGCGACGACGCGGCCGCGGGCGCGCTGATCCCCGGCGACGTGCTGGACCGGTTCGCGTTCTCCGGCACGCCGGGACAGGTCGCCGAGCAGGCCCGGGCGGTCATCGAGGCGGGCGCCGGCCGGGTCGATTTCGGCACGCCGCACGGACTGACCGCCGCCGGCGGCGTCCGCCTGCTCGGCACCCGGGTCCTGCCGCTACTGCGCGGCTGACCCGGCCAGGCCGTCTGCACGGGCCGGACGAGGCGCATCGTCCGACCCCGGTGAAACACGCGGTTCCGCGTGTCATTTCTTACTGTTATCTAAGCCCGGGAGTAGGCTGACGCCATGCCTGGCCCCGATGCGAGCACCCCCGCGCGCGTGGCGATCGACGCCTTCGTGCAGCAGCTGGCCGAGCGCGGCATGTCCGCGACGACGCGCCGGATCCGCAAGACCTACCTCAACGAGTACCTGCGCCACGCCCAGGCCGCCGCGGACGGCGCGGACGGCGCGGACCATGCTGACGGCGCAGAGACCGGCAGCGGCACCCTGGACGGCAGCGACAGGCAGGAGCCCGCGCAGGGCAGCCGTGACGGGGAGAACAACGGGGACAGCGAGACCGCCGCGGCGCCGGCCGGCCCGCGGCTGACCGCGGGTGACCTGATGGACTCCGGCCGCGCCGCCGCCTGGCTGGCGGACGCCGCCGCGGGCAAGACGAGGACGAGGAACACCAGCCGGGGGCCGGAGGCGGCGGCCTACCCGAACTCGATGCGGGTGCGGATCGACTCGGTCAACGCCCTGGCCGAGTTCATCGGCGACCCCGCCCGGCTTGACCGGCAGCCGCCCGCCCGCGGTTTCGAGCTGACCCCGGGCGACACCGAGGCGCTGCTGCACGAACTGACCGTCAAGCGGCCCATTCACGCCAACGCGATGACCGCGCTGCGCACCGCGGCCGTCGCCGCGCTCGTCGCCGACACCGGCCGGGGCGTTCCCGAGCTGGCCGATCTCAACGTCAGCGCCCTGCACCTGGACGGCGCAGAACCGTACGCCGAGGTCGAGGGCGAGTCAGTGCCGCTGACCCGGGCGACGGTGCACATCCTGACCCGCTGGCTGGCCGCGCGTGCGCCGCTCGTCGCCGAGCTCGACGGCAGCGACCCGGGCCACCTGTGGATCCCGACCAAGCCGGGCCGCGCCAGGGGCGGTGTTCCGTCGGCGAAACCCGGCATCAGCCCGGCCGCCGTCCGCACCCTGCACGCCTCGCACCGGGCGCTGGTCAGCCAGCTGCTCGGCACCCCGCTGCGGCCAGGCGCGCTGCGCGGCGCCGCGGCGCCGCACCTGCCGGCCCCCGGCGCGGCAGCCCCGTCAGCCGGGTAGCGGTTACCCTCACCCGGTTGCGGTTACCGTCACCCGGTTACCGGCTGCCCCGTGGTCAGCGCAGTCAGCGCAGCCGGTGCCGGTCCGCCCAGGCCGACACGGCGGCGGCGATCTCGGCTGGGCGGTCCTCCGGCGCGTGGTGGCCGGCCGTGCCGCAGTGCACCGTTTCCAGCGCGGCGAAGTGACGCTGGCACCAGCCGGCCACGGCCGGGGTGATCATCAGGGTCGGTGAGCCTTCGAAGGTCATCATCAGCTTGGGCACCTGGGGGCTCTGCGCGAGCCACGCGTCGTAGGCCTCGATCCGCGCGATGAGCGCGGCCGGCTCGCCGCCCAGCGGGATCTGCCTGGCCCAGGCCAGCAGCGGCCGGCGGCTTTCCGGGGTGGGGTACGGGGCCAGGTAGGTGTCGAGGTCCTGCGGGCTGACGGGGGTGCGCACCCCGCCCGTGAAGGCCTGGCGGACCAGCAGGTCCTGGTCGAGGAAGAGCTTCTCGCCGTCGGCGCCGCGGATCGCCTCGGTCCTGGCGCGCGCCTGCGGGGACAAGTCGGCCAGGTCAAGCGGCTTGACGATGCTCTCAAGGAAGGCGACGCCGAGCACGCGGTCCGGGTGGCGGGCGGCCCAGTCGAACGCGAGCGCCCCGCCCCAGTCGTGGCCGATCAGCACGACCTGCTCCAGCCCCAGCTCGTCGAACCAGGCGTCCAGGTAGCGGGCGTGGTCGGCGAAGGCGAAGGGGATGTCGGGCTTGCCTGAGCGTCCCATCCCGATGAGGTCAGGCGCGAGCAGCCGCCCGGGCCCGACGGCGGGCAGGATGTTGCGCCACAGGTGCGAGGAAGCCGGGTTGCCGTGGAGGAAAACCAGGGGCGTGCCGGTGCCGGACTGGCGGTGGTACATGACGGAGTCGAGGGTCTTGATCTCGGGCACGGTGCCTCTTTCCTTGCGAGCCGGGGTTTCCTTACGAGTCCGGGTTTCCCTGAGAGTCCAGGGGAAGCTCGAGCAGCGTCGCCAGGTCCTGGGCGAATGCCTGCGCCCGCGCGCCGCCGCGGCCGCCCAGCGGTGCCAGCAGCTGGTCGAGCAGCCGTCCGACCTCGGCGATCGCGGGCCGCACGACCTCGTGGCCGCGTCCGGTGAGCGCCAGCCGGACCGCGCGGGAATCTACGGGGTCGCGGTCCCGCTGGATCAGGCCGTCGGCGTCAAGCGCACGGGCCAGCTTGGAGGCGTAAAGGGTCTCCAGGCCGGTGTACCCGGCCAGCTCACGCTGCGTCGGCCGCTGGCCGGACTGCTCGATGGCATACAGCGAGGCCAGCAGCACGTACTGCGCGTGGGTCAGCCCCAGCGGCGCGAGCGCCCGGTCGACGGCGGTCCGCCACTTCATGGACAGCCGCCAGACGAGGTGACCGGGCGTGGTCTCGATGCTCACGCGAGTTATAGTACATGGCTACTATGTACATGGCTACTACTTTGCCGGGGCCGGCGGCCGCGTCACAGCCCGAGCAGGTCCCACCGGTTGCCGGCGATGTCGAGGAACACCGCGACCCGGCCGTAGGGCTCGCGGCGGGTCTCCCTGACGACTTCGACGCCGGCCGCGGTCAGCCGCGCGAAGACGGCGTCGAATTCGTCGACGTGCAGGAAGAACCCGACGCGCCCGGCCACCTGGTTGCCGACGGCGGCGGCCTGGCGCGGGCCGTCCGCGCGAGCCAGCAGGATGCCGGTCTCCGCGCCGGGCGGCCGTACCACCACCCACCGCTTGGGCTGGCCGGTCGTGGTCAGCGACGGGGTGTCCTCGGCCAGCTCGAAGCCGAGCACGCCGGTGAAGAACGCGATGGCCTCGTCGTAGTCGTCGACGATGACGGTGATCTGCTCAAGCCGCACCCCGGCAGCCTACGGTCACGCCGGCCAGCACGTCGTCAGCCCGCACGCCGGCCAGTCCGCCGGCGGCACCCGCACGGCCAGCAGGGCTAATCCGCCCCGGTCATGATCCGCGGACAATTCCGCAGGCAATCAGGTAATCACATCCGCGCCGGCGTGCCGCTCAAGCCCCGGAATTCACCCCGTCCGGGGACGGCGCCGCTGAACGGCGGCGCAGCAGCAGGTGGCCGCGGCGGAACCGCTCGCCCGGGCGCGGCTCGCGCGACATCCGGCCGACCTCGACCAGGCCCGCCTCGCCGGCCAGCGCGGCCAGCGCGTCAAGCGGCCAGCGGTAGGCGGGCGTCACCCCGTGGGCGAACCCCGTGACGGGCTCGCCGACCGCCTCGAAGAAGGCGGCGAGCGCGAACCCGCCCGGCCGCAGCACCCGGGCGAACTCGGCGAAGTAGCCCGGCACGTCGCCCGGCGCCGCGTGAATGACGGAGTACCAGGCCACGATGCCGCCCAGGGCGGCGTCCCGTACCGGCAGCGCGTGCATGGAGGCGACCGATACCCGCAGGCCCGGGTAGGTCGCCCGGGCGATCCCGACCAGAGCCGGGGACAGGTCGACGCCGAACACGTCCAGGCCGGCGGCGGCCAGGTGCGCGCCGATCCGCCCGGTCCCGCAGCCGGCTTCGGCGACCAGGCCGCCGCCCTCGGCCAGCACGTGCTCGGCGAACGCGGCGAGGACGGCGCGGTCCAGCGGCAGCTCCTGGAGCTCGCCCTTGACGAACTCGGCGTAGCGGGCGGACGCGGCGTCATAGGCGGCGGCCGTCACCGCGAGCCGTTCCCCGAGGCCGGTCATGTCTTCGATGCGGGTCATGGCGGCCGATCCTAGCGGCAACCGGCCGTCCGCTACGGCGCGACAATCATCAGCTGGTTACCCGGAGCAGAACCGACGATCGTCATCATCCCGAACGGGGGCGCTGCTTCGCGTTCCCGCCGCCGCCCTCTGCCGCGGGCGCCGATAATCGCGCTATGGACATCAGTAGCAAGCTGCAGGTGAAACCCGGGCAGACGCTCGCCGTCGTCGCGCGGCCCGCGGACGTGCCGCCGCTCGCGGACGCCGCCGCCAACCCCGCGGCGGCAGCGGACCAGGCGGACGCGGTGATCGCGTTCGTCCGGCTGGCCGGCGAGCTGGATACCGTCGCGGCCCCGGCGGTCGCGGCGGCACGGGCCGGGCGGCTCAGCTGGATCGCCTATCCCAAAGCCGGCCAGCTCGGCACCGACCTCAACCGCGACGTCCTGGCCGGGCTGCTCGGCGCCCGCGGCGTCCAGCCGGTCCGGCAGGTCGCGATCGACGGCACGTGGTCGGCGCTGCGGTTCCGCCCGGCCTGACGGCGGCACATCCGGCCCGGCCTGCGTCAGGGCGCGGCGCCCGCCAGAACGGCGCTCACCGTCCTGGTGACCGCCGCGGGGTCGGGCCCGGCGCCGTCGGCGTCGCTGAACAGCAGGTGCGCGGCGCCGGCCAGGGTGGGCGCGAGCGTGCCGGTGTCGGCGGCGGCGGCGATGCGGCCGAGGTCGCGTTCGGCCCGCAGGTAGCCGGCCAGCAGGGCGGTGATCTCCGAGATCAGCGGCAGGCGCGTGCCGGCCGCCGCCCGGAGCCGCCCCCGCAGCTCGTCGCGGCCGATGACCAGGCGCATCAGTGCGAGCGCGGCCGGGCTGAACAACGCGGGCAGGGCGGCCGCCAGGTTGCCGGCGACGGTGCCGGTCCCCGCCGCGGCGCGCAGGGCGTCCGCCTGGGCGCTGGTCGCGGCGATGCGGTCAAGGACGAGCTCGGCGAGGAAGCCGTCGAAGTCGGCGAAGTGCCGGTGCAGCACTCCCTTGGCGACGCCGGCCTCGGCGGTGACCGCCCGGCTGGTCAGCGCGGCCGGGCCGTCGCGCAGCAGGACCCGCTCGGCGGCGTCGAACAGCTGTCCGCGCGGGTCGCGGATGGCCACTCCGGTGGGCACGTGCGGCCGTCCTTCCTTCGCCGACAGTGAAAGCGGCTCCTAGTGGGCGCCTGCCCATTTAAAGTGGCCGCATGCCCACTCTACCGTCCGGGCCCCCCGTGCCCGCCCCGTCAGCCGGCGCTCCCGCGGGTGGCCAGACTCACCTTCAGCGCCAGGTCGCCGAGGGGTTCGGTGCCGACGCCGGCCGCTACGACCGGGCCCGCCCCAGCTACCCGGCCGGCCTGGTGAGCCGCGCCGTCGGCGCCAGCCCCGGCCGTGACGTCCTCGACGCCGGCTGCGGCACCGGCATCTCCGCGCGGCTGTTCCAGGCGGCCGGGTGCCAGGTGCTCGGCGTCGACCCGGACCCGCGGATGGCCCAGGCGGCGCGCGCGGCAGGCACCCCGGCCGAGGTCGCGAAGTTCGAGGACTGGGACAGCGCGGGCCGCTCGTTCGACCTGGTCACCGCCGCGCAGGCGTGGCACTGGATCGACCCGGTGGCCGGCGCGGCCAAAGCCGCCGCCGTGCTGCGGCCGGCGGGCAGGCTGGCGGTGTTCTGGAACGTCTTCGAACCGCCGACACCGCTGCGTGAGGCCTTCGCCGCGGTCGCGCACCGGGTCATGCCGGACTCGCCGGCCGTCGGCATGTGGGACCAGCCCGCCCTGCCCGGCTACCGGACGATGATGGGCGACCGGGCGGCGGGCGGGATGCGGCGGGCGGGCGCGTTCGGCGAGCCTGAGGAGTGGCTGTTCCCCTGGGAGCGCCCGTACACCAGGGACGAGTGGCTTGACCTGGTGCCGACGACCGGCGGCTTCGGCCGGCTGCCGGAGGCGGTTCAGGCGGAGCTGCTGGCCGGGTTCGGCGCCGCCGTGGACGCGGCGGGCGGCGCGTTCGTCATGGGTTACACCACGCTGACGGTCACGGCCGCCCGCCGGAGACAGTGACTAGCCGCCGGCTCCGCTGAGCGCGGCCAGCAGCACCGCCAGGGCGGGCGAGTCGGTCATCGACGCGCGGTGCAGGGCGATGATCGCCCGGCTTGGCACCGGGTCGGTGACCGGGACGGCCGCCAGGTCCTCGCCCAGCGGCGCGCGGCCAAGGCGCGGGATCAGCGCGACGCCGAGGCCCGCGCGCACCAGCGCGATGTGGCTTTCGAACTCCATCGAGACGTGCGCGATCTTCGGCAGGCGGCCGGTGCCGTCGTACATGCGGTGCAGCCACTGGCGGCAGATCGTGCCCTCGGCGGTCGCGATCCAGTCCTCGCCTGCCAGGTCGCGGGGCGTGACGACGGCGCGGCCCGCGAGCGGGTGGCCGCGGGGCACGATCACCTCGGCGACGTCGCGGGCCAGCGGGACGCGGGCCAGGTGATCGGGGACGGGCAGCGGGATGTCGCCGTAGCTGTGCACCACGCCGAGATCGGCCTGGCCGGTGGCCACCAGCGTGATCGCATCCCAGGGCTCGCGCTCGGCCAGGGTTACCCGCAGGTCCGGGTGGGCGCGCAGCACGGGCGGCAGGGCAGGCGCGATCAGCCCGCGCATCGCGGTGGAGAACGCCGTCAGCCGCACGTGCCCGGCGACGGTCCCCGCCTGCTGGTGCAGCCCCGACTGGAGCTGCTCAAGGCCGGTCAGCAGCACCGTGCCCTGCTCGACCAGGTGCCGTCCGTGCCTGGTCAGCATCACGCCGCGGCCGACCCGCTCGAGCAGCGGCACCCCGGTCTGCTTCTCCAGGCGCTTGACCTGCTGGGAGACCGCGCTCGGGGTGAAGCCGAGCGCGTCGGCGGCCGCCACCACGGACCCGTGGGCGTCCACCGCGCGCAGCGCGTCCAGCGCTACCAGGTCAATCACGCGGTCCCGCCTCCCGCCATGCCCGGCTCCTCATCATGCCGCGCTCCGAACATGAAGGGATGCTACATGATTGACGGTGCCAGGATTCGCTGGTGCTTCATCGTATGGCCGGGTCACACTGGTTCGCGTGAACCGCCGTGACATGTCACTCGCCGCCCTCGTCGCCGCCCTGTGGGGCTTCAATTTCGTCGTCATCGACTGGGGAATGGGCAGCGTGCCGCCGCTGCTGTTCGCCGCCGTCCGGTTCGCCGTGGTGGCGGTGCCCGCCTGCTTCTTCGTACCGCGGCCGGCGGTGCCGTTCCGTACGGTCGCGGCGGTCGGCGCGTTCATGAGCCTGGGGCAGTTCGGCCTGCTGTACCTGTCGATGCACCTGGGCATGCCGCCGGGGCTGGCCGCGCTCGTGCTGCAGGCGCAGGTGGTGTTCACCATCGTCATCGCCGCCTTCGCGCTGCACGAGCCCCCGTCGCGGGCGCAGGTGGCCGGCGTCGCGCTCGGCGTCGCCGGGCTGGCGGTAGTGGCGGCCGGAACCGGCGGCCACGTCCCGCTCGTGGCGCTCGTGCTGTGCCTGCTGGCCGGGTTGTCATGGGGCATCGGCAACGTCGTGTCGCGGGCCTCGCGGGCGCCGGGCGGCCTTGCGCTCGTCGTCTGGTCGGCCACCGTGGTGCCGGTCCCGCTGCTCGGCCTGAGCCTGCTGGTGGACGGGCCGTCGGCGACCGCGCACGGCCTGGCGCACTTCGGCTGGCACGCGGTCGTGTCCACCGCCTACACGGCGGGGCTGTGCTCGCTGGTCGGCTACGCGATCTTCAACCGGCTGCTGGCCCGCTACCCCTCGGGCTACGTGGTGCCGTGGGTGCTGCTCGCCCCGGTGGTCGCCATCGTCAGCGCCTGGGCGCTACTCGGCCAGGCGCCAGGGGCGGCCGAGCTGGCGGGCGCCGCCTTGCTGGTGGGCGGCGTGCTCATCGCCCAGGGCGTGCTCCGCGCGCGGCGAACCGGGGGAACCCGCGGCGCCGCCCGCGGGTCATCCGCCGCCCCGTCCGGCCGCTCCGCTGACCAGGGCGGCGATCTCGTCCAGGCCGGGACGGTACCCGCTGGTCGTGTCGACCTCGACGGACGGGACGGCCAGTGAGAGCCGGCTGAAGTTCCTGAGCTGCTCGCGGAAGGCCGCCCTGTCGGCCGGGCCGGGGTCGGCGTGCGCGCGGCGGGCGCCGTCTTCGGCCCGGCGGCGGAGGATCCGGTCGAAGGCGGTGTCCGGGTCCACCGCGCAGTGCACCACCAGCAGCCGGGCCAGCGGCAGCAGCGGCGCCAGCCGCGGCCGCCAGACCTGGTCCTGGAACGCCGCCTCCGCCGCCGTCGTCACTCCCGCCCGCAGCAGCAGCTCGATGACGCCGAAGAACACCGGCAGCGTGCGGCGGTTCAGTTCGTCGCCCGGCCCTGGCGCGAACCCGGGGGCGGCGTGCGCCATCCCCTCCTTGATCTCGTCACGGCAGACGGCCGGGCAGCCGACGGTGCGGGCGAGCTGACGGGCCAGGGTGGTCTTGCCCGTGCCGGGCGGTCCGCTGATGACGATCAGCGCCGGGAGCGGTGTCACCGCGCCTCCGTTCGGTATCGCTGGCGGGCGTTGACCTTCAGGGTGCGGTACCGGACGCCTGCCGGCAGTGCCGCAGCAGCCCCGCCACGGCCGGACCGGGGCCGGCCCGCCACACCAGGGCGAGCAGGGCCGGGGCCGGTGACACCGGCCAGCGGCGCGGCCGCCAGCCGGCCGGCCTGGGCGGCGGCGCCTGACCGCACCCGGGCGGTGAGCCCGGCGGAGTCGTCCTCGACGAGGCTGACGGCGACGCCCGGGTGCGCGCCGTGGAACGCCGTCAGCAGCTGCTGCGCCTGCTCGACCTGCCGGAGATAACGCCGCGCGCCCGGTGAGCGCGCCCTGGCCCGGGGTCAGCTGAAGTGGGTCCTGGGGCGTTCCTGCCGCTCGCCGTCGAGGTAGACGTCGACCTTCTCGTCGTAGAAGCAGGCCAGGCCCGCGACCTTCTGGCTTTCGGCCAGCGGGGCGCGGTACGCCCACACCAGGTCCGGGCGGGCGCCGTGCCCGGTGTCGACCGACCAGTAGGTCGCGGTGCCCTTGTAGGGGCAGTGCGTCTGCGTGGCGGTCGGGGTAAGCAGCTCGGTGCGGATGTCGGTGAGCGGCAGGTAGTAGCGCGGCGGCAGACCGGTCTCGAACAAGATGAACGGGCGGCCCGAGTCGGCCACCGTCACGCCGTCGACCTCCACCCGCACGTGCCGGGAGCTGGCGAGGATGTCGACCCGGTGGTAGGGGTCGCGGGGGTGGGTGTAGACGGGCTCGTCTTCCTCGAGCCATTCGCCCATCGCGTCCCAGTCGAACCGCACCAGGTCGCGCAGCGCGGGCAGCGGCGAGTCCGGGTAGCGTTTCGCCGCGGCCTCGGCGACGGCGCCGTCCACCCGCACGTCGTAGAGCACGGCGTCGCCCCGGCTGGGCGAGTGCTCGGTCTTCCCCGTCTCCGCCAGCTCGGCCTTCACATCGCCGAGCGGCAGGTAGTAGGCCGGGTAGTAGGGGATCTCCCAGACCAGGACGGGATGCCTGGTGTCCGCGACGAGCCGGCCGGCCAGGTAGGCGCGCACCCGCTTCTTGCCGGGCTCCGTCTTGACCGAGCCTCGTGAATTAGCGTCCATAGCGACCACGCTACGCCGGACCGCGCCGCCGCGATGTGGCAGCGTGGCTGTCATGGACGCGAAAACCAGTCAGCTGAACGCGGTCTGCTTCGACGCGGACGACCCGGCCCGTCTCGCGGTCTTCTGGGCCGGCTTGCTGGGCCGGGAACGGGACGCGGACGCCGGCGGCGCCGTGCTGGTGCCCGGCGACGGCACCGGGTTCCTGGTCCGGTTCCTTCCGGCTGCCGAGCCGAAGTCCGGGCAGAACCAGGCGCACTTCGACCTGACCAGTACCTCGCTCGCGGACCAGCGGGCGACGGTAGCGCGGGCGCTGCGCCTCGGCGCCCGGCCGGCCGACGTCGGCCAGGGGCCTGACGAGCCGCACGTCGTGCTGGCCGACCCCGAGGGCAACGAGTTCTGCGTCATCGAGCCGGGCAACCGCTTCCTGGCGGGCTGCGGGTTCATCGGCGCGCTGGCCTGCGACGGCTCGCAGGCGAACGGCTACTTCTGGAGCCAGGCGCTGAACTGGCCGCTGGTGTGGGACCAGGACCAGGAGACCGCGGTCCAGGCGCCGCACGGCGGCACGAAGATCAGCTGGGGCGGGCCGCCGCTGAATCCCAGAACCGGGCGGACCCGGCTGCACCTGGACCTGGCGGTGGCTGCCGGCGGGGACGCGGAGGCGGAGACGGCCCGGCTGGTCTCCCTCGGGGCGGCGCGGCTGGCAGGCGGCGGGGGCCGGGAGCCGGGCGGCTGGGTGGACATGGCTGACCCCGACGGCAACGAGTTCCGGCTGCTGCTGACCTGACCCGCGGGCACCCCGGTACTGGACTGGCGCTCTGTGCCGGGGTGACGGGCGTGCGCCGGCTACGCCCTCTTCGAGAGCCTTCTGCGGCACCGCGGCGTCCGGCTGCTGGTCGCGGGGCAGGTCACCTCGCGGTAACGCCGGCTGGCGGCGAACGGCCCCTGGGTCAGGACGGCGTAGGTGATGTCGCGCGAGTGCAGGCAGGGCAGCTCCGCGACCTGGGTGGTGACCCAGGTGCAGCCCTCGCACTGCTCGGCCGCCTGGTGGCCGTCGTGCCACATGAAGTAGTAGGCGATGAGCTGGCGGCGGCCCTCGAACGCGTCGAGCAGGGTGACGGGGCCGCCGGGCCCGGTCAGCGGGAGGCTGGCGTCGACTTCGGTCATCGGCAGCCGCCGCCTGGCCGCGGCGATCGCGTCGCCTTCCCTGGTGTGCGCCTTCTCCCGGATCCGCAGCGCGCCGAGCCTGGCCTCGAAGTCGTCGCGTCCGGTGGCCGGCGGCAGCGCGGCCCCCGTTGTTCCCGCTTGGTCGTTCATGACGAACTCCTCTGGTTTTCCGCATGCGCGGCTTCGGCGAGCCGCTTGATGACGGCGAGCCGCTGGTCCCACTGGGCGGCGAGTCCGGCCATGGCCCGCGCGGCCTGGTCGAGACGGTCGGCCTGCACCTGGTACAGGACTTCCCTGCCCTGCTTGCGCCGCTGGATCAGCCCGGCCTGCTCGAGCACCGCCAGGTGCTTGGCCACCGCCTGGCGGGAGAACGCCACCTGCCCGGCCAGCGCGCTGGCGCTCGCGTCGCCGTGGCTGACCAGCAGGTCGAGAACCTGGCGGCGCGAAGGGTCGCCGATGGCCGACCACAGTTCGTCATCGGCCGGGGCGGTCATTCCGCCTGGCGCTTCGCGGCCACGACGGCGAGCCGGTCAAGGAAGTCGCCCCAGCCGGCCTGGTGCTCGCCGGCGTAGCGCTGCTTCTCGGCGTCCTCCCAGGGCATGAGTTCGTGGCCGCTTTCGCTCACCCGGAGCCGCGTCCGGTCGTCACCCTCGGGCGTCAGGGTGAACACGACCAGCATCGAGTTGCCAGGGCCGGGCTCGGTGCCGCGCGGGTGGTTCCAGCGGAACGAGAAGCGGGACGGCGGTTCGACGTCCTCCACGACGACTTCGCCGCCCTGGTCGCCGAAGCCCAGGTAGCCGCGGGCGCCGGGTTCGATCACCAGGTCCACCCGGTCGGCGAACCACTGGCTCAGCTGGTCGGGTTCGGTGACGGTCCGCCATACCACCGCGGCCGGCGCCTCGATGAGGATGTCCCTGTCGATCGCGAGACCTGGCATCACGTTCTCCTTTCGCGGGCCGCGGACCTTGGGCTGCCCGCGGCTGACGGTCGATGTCTTCCTTCGCTTACCTGCAACCAACGGCAGGTTGGACCGTCGTCTGCAACCACCGGTTGCAGATGGCGTCACGGCAGGCCGCGGCTGACGGGGGAGGAGCCGGCCCGGTACCCGGCCGCGCGACAATGGGCGGGTGCATGCGGTGCAGGCGGACCCGGGACGGGCGGACGCCGTGCGGGCCGTCGTCTTCGACTTCGACGGCCTGCTCATGGACACCGAGTCCAGCTTGTTCCTGAGCTGGCAGTACGAGTGGAGCCAGTGGGGGCTGGCGCTCAGCGAGGCGGGCTTCTTCGCCGACCACGGTGGCGACGTGAGCGACGAGCGGTACGCCCTGCTCGCGGCGGCGGCCGGCCCGCGGTACGACCGGGAGCTAAGTCACCGGCGGCGACTGGCCTACCGCGCCAAGCTGCACGAGGAGCTCGACCTGGCGGCCGGACTGCGGCGCTGGCTCGACGAGGCCGACGGGCTGGGGCTGCGGCTCGCCGTCGCCTCGTCCTCGCCCCGCGACTGGCTGACCGCTCACCTGGGCCGGGCGGGCGTGCTGCCCAGGTTCGCGGTGCTGGCAAGCGGCGACGAAGTCGCGCGGCACAAGCCGGCGCCGGACGTGTACCAGCTGGCGCTGCGCCGCCTCGGACTGGGCGGTGCGGCGGCGGTGGCCGTTGAGGACACCGCGCACGGCGTCGACGCCGCGCGCGCAGCCGGGATGCGCTGCATCGCCATCCCCAACCGCTACGTTCCCCCTGAGCGGGTCCGCCACGCCGACCTCGTGCTGCCCTCAGCGGCTGACCTGCCGCTCGCGCAGGCGCTTGACCTGCTCGGCTGACCCTGGCCTGCGCGGCTCCTCCGCACCTGCGGTCAACGTGGTCAGCACGGCTTGCGGGCCAGATCGCAGGCGAAGCTCACCGTCTGGGTGAACACCCCGCTTTCGCCGAAGCGCCCAAGGCTGGCGGCGAGGTCGGCGTCGAAGGCGGCCGCCTGGTCGCCGCGCACCGAAGCCGGCAGGACAGCTGTCGCCCGGACGAACCCGGCCAGCTCCGGCAGGCTCCAGCGGTGCCCGGCGGCGTACTCCCGGCGCACGGCGGTCCCGAAACCGGCCGCCGCCAGCACCTCGTGGTCAGGGCGGCGCCGCCGCGGCAGGTTCCAGCCCGCGGGAACCCGGTCCCCGGCGCCGAGCTTCTGCCGCCACCGCTCCACGACGTCCGCGAGCGCCCGCTGCCAGTCCGCCTCACCCGGCCAGGGCCCGTCAGACCAGCACAGCGCCAGGCAGCCGCCCGGCTTGAGCCAGCCGAAGACCAGGTCTGCGGTCACGTCGCGGTTGAGACGGTGGAACGCGTTGCCGATGACCGCCAGCTCAAAGTGGCCGGGGGGCGCACGGAGGGTCTCGGCGTCGACGGCGAGCGGCCGGACGCGGTCCGCGCCCGCGGCGGCCGCCTTGGCCCGCACCACGTCCACCATGGCCGCTTCCCGGTCGACGGCCCACGCCTCGGCGAACCACGGGAGCAGCGGGAACGTGAGCTGGCCGGTCCCGCAGGCCAGGTCAAGCAGGCGGCCGTGCCCCGATGGCGCGGTCAGGCAGGCCAGGTCAGCGATCATCGTTTCCGGGTAGGGCAGCCGGTAGCGGTCGTAGTACCCGGCGGTGCCCTGGTAGAGACCGGCCGCGAAACGCACCTGGTCCTCCGTCACAGTAAGACCTTCTCCCGGATCAGCCGTTCGCTGACCTCAGCCGCGCCCACCGCTCGCGTCCTCCGGATCCTCGCGCTGCGCGGCCGCCGCGGCTTCGGCCTGCCGCCGGCCCAGGTAAGCCCGTTCGGCGCCTGTCCCGGCCAGGGCAAGCGCCGCGGCGTACGCGCCCGCCGCCTCCGAGTGCCGCCCGAGGCGGCGCAGCAGGTCGGCACGGGCGGCCGGGAGCAGGTGGTAGCCCGCCAGCGCCCCGGTGCCGGCCAGGGAGTCAAGCAGTGCCAGGCCGGCGGCCGGGCCCTGCGCCATGCCCACGGCCACCGCCCGGTTCAGCTCCACGACGGGTGACGGGGTGATCCGGGCGAGCTGCCCGTAGACGCGGGCGATCAACGGCCAGTCGGTGTCAGCGAGCGTGACCGCGCGGGCATGGCAGGCGGCGATAACGGCCTGCAGCTGATAGGGCCCCGGCTGGCCGGCCTGCAGCGCGGCCCGCAGAACCTGCTGTCCCTCCGCTATCTCGGCGCTGTCCCAGCGTCCGCGGTCCTGGTCCTCCAGCGTGACCAGTTCGCCGTCGCCGCCGGTGCGGGCGGCGCGGCGAGAGTCCTGCAGCAGCATCAGCGCGAGCAGGCCGCCCGCTTCCGGCTCGCCCGGCATCAGCCCGGACAGCAGGCGCGCCAGCCGGATCGCTTCCGCGCACAGGTCAGCCCGCACCACGTCGGCCCCCGAGGTGGCGCTGTAGCCCTCGTTGAACAGCAGGTAGAGAACGGCCAGCACCCCGGCGGTGCGCTCGGGCAGCAGGTCCGCGGGCGGCACCCGGTAGGGGATCGCCGCGTTGCGGATCTTGCGCTTGGCCCGGACGATCCGCTGCGCCATCGTCGCCTCGGCGACCAGCAGCGCCCGGGCGATCTCGGCGGTGGTCAGCCCGGCCAGCACCCGCAAGGTCAGCGCCACCCGCGCCTCAAGCGGCAGTGCCGGGTGGCAGCAGGTGAAGATCAGCCGGAGCCGGTCGTCGGCGATGCCGCCGGCCTCGGGCACATCCGCCGCTGATGACTCGGGCGGCTGCAGCAGGGCCGCGTCGCGCAGCTTGACTGACTCGTTGGCGCGGCGCCGGAGCACGTCTACCGCGCGGTTGCGGGCCGCGGTGGTCAGCCAGGCTCCGGGGCGGCCGGGCACTCCGTCGCGTTCCCACGCCTGCAGCGCCCGGGTGAACGCGTCCTGCGCGCATTCTTCGGCCAGGTCCCAGTCGCCCGTGACCGCGATCAGCGTGGCGACGACCCGGCCCCATTCGGCCGTGAAGGCGGCGCTGACCGCCGACTGGACCTCGGGGCCGGCATCAGTCGTCATGCGGCTAGCGTACGCAGGTGTCGATCTGGCGGGTTCCCGTTCGTCGGTGGGGCAAGGGAACAACCCGAAAGCATCTGGAGGCAGCAGTGAAGTACATGATGATCGTCTGCATCGACCCGTCCGTCGACCCGGCCGACGCCGAGGGCGGCATGGACACCGACGCCTGGGTCGCCGAAATGGACGGCCGCGGCGTGCGCCTCGAAGGCCGGCCCCTTGACCCGGGCGACGCAACCACCGTCCGGGTGCGCCGCGGGGAGACGCTGATCTCCGACGGCCCGTTCGCCGAGACCAAGGAGCTGATGGTCGGCTACGACATGCTGGACTGCAAGGACCTCGACGAGGCGATCGAGGTCGCGTCCAAGCACCCGCTCGCCCGCCGCGGCGCGATGGAGCTGCGCCCGTTCGGTAACGACTGAACACGCGTCCGGCCGCTCAGCCCGTTGCGGCGCCGCCGTCCACTGCGGCCGCCGCAACGGGCGGGCGTGCTACTCCGCCTGCGCCCGGTTCACGCGGGCCTGACGCGCCGCCAGGAGCGCCAAGAAAACGCCAGCGCTCATGACGAGCGTGTAGTTCATGTGACCCAGGGCGCACACCGTAATAACGAGTGCGGCCAGGACACCGGTCAGCAGCAGGCCCGGCGGCGGGCCGAACACCAGCACCCCGCAGCGGGACGCGATGCCCGACGCCGTCACGAGAAAGCCGATCTCGGTGCCGATGTCAGCAGGGTCCGTGAGATACGCCCGCCCCGGGTGACGCGCCAGGCGAGGAACGCCGTGACAGCGACGCTTAGCCCGCGCCGCCGCAGCTCGGCGGAGCTGCCGCCAGCCGTGGCGTAGAAGACCGGGCCGAAGGCCAGCGAGATAAGGAAGTAAGCCCACGTCAACGTGCCGGCCCGCTTGGGATCACGCCACGGCATACCTGGCGGCACCGCTCTTCAGGGTCCCGGGCTCCAGGATGGCAGCGCCGAAGTCAGGCAAATGTAACAGAGCGGGACAGGGCCTAACAGGCGTGTTCCCGCCCGCAGGGACGCCCCGTTCGCCGCTTCAGGAACACGCCCCTAAGCTCAGCGACCGTGACGGATTCAGACGCGGAACTGGCAGTGGCGGCGGCCCAGGCGGGAGCGGCCGTGGTGCGCGCCAGGTACGGGACGGCGCTCGAGCGGTTCGGCAAGTCCGGCGGCGACTTCGCCACCGCCGCGGACCTGGAAGCGGAAGCAGCCGTCCTTGGGGTCATCCGTGCGGCCCGGCCCGGTGACGCTGTCACCGGAGAGGAGAGCGGCGCCACCGGTCCGGGCGAATCTGCGCGCCGGTGGCTCGTTGATCCGCTGTGCGGGACGCTGAACTACGCGGCGGGCATGATGGTGGCCGCGGTGAACGTCGCGCTGCGAACAGGAGCGGGCGTCACGGCGGCGGCGTCAGCGGACCCGTTCTCAGGCGAGGTGTTCTGGACTGGGGGTCACGGCGCCTGGGTACGCGGCACGGACGGTGAAGAGAAACCGCTCGCACCGTCCGCTGACTGTGGGCTGGTCGACGTCAACCTCGACCCGCCGTTTCCGAACGCCCCGGGTTTCCGGGCGGTCAGCCTCCTGGCTGACGAGGCATTCACCGGGCGGTTCCGGCCGCGCGTCGTGTCCTCGACGCTCGCCGTCGCCTGGGTCGCGGCCGGCCGCCGCGCCGCGTACGTCACCGACGGCCACCTGCGCGACAGCGTCCACTTCGCCAGCGGAATCGCCCTGTGCCAGGCGGCCGGGTGCGTGGTGACCGGCATCGCGGGCCAGCCGCTGCACACCGGACCGGAAGGGCTGGTCGCGGCGGCCGACCGCGACACCCACGAACTGCTGCTGAGCATGATCAGGAACCAGGCCGGCCTGGCGCGGGACATGAGATCCGGGTCAAGGTGACAGCGAGCCAGTTCTGGTACGCGTCGAGGTCCCAGCTGGTCACCCGGACCGCGAGCAGGTAGGTCTCGGCGGCGGCCAGGATCGTGGCGGTGTCGATGAGCCAGGTCAGGTCGACGGCCGGGTCGAGCAGGCCGTCCTCAGCCATCCGGTTCCAGAAGGCCGCCTGGACCTGCCGGGACTGTTCACGGCCCTGCTGCCAGAAGCCGGCGATCAGCGGCTCGGTGGCGGCGGCTTGCTGAGCCACGGCGAACAGGCCGGCCGTGCGGGCCATGATCTGCCGCCCGGCCGCGGCGCTCGCGGCGATCCGCTCGGCAGCGGTCGGAGCGGTCAGCGCCGCCTGCATCCAGTCGCGGCCGAGCACGTCAACGGACTGGGTGTCACCGACGATCGCGACGTCGACGACTCGCTTGAGAAGGGCGGCCTTGGTGCCGAAGCGGACGTAGACGGTGCGGGTGCCCACCCGGGAACGCCGGGCGACCGCCTCCAGGGTGGTGGCCTGGTAACCGTCGGCCAGGAAGAGCTCGGCCGCGGCGGCGACAATCCGCTGCTCGGTGTGCGCGACCTGAGTCTCGCGCAGCGAGGGCAGGGGAGTGACGGGGTTGACATCGCCAGTCATAACGATGCAGTCTAACTGCATTGACGACATTGCAACTGCATCGGAGCAGTCATGACCATGTCGGACGCCCCCGCTCTCGACGGGGTCCATCACCTCAAACTGCCGGTCACCGACCTGGCCCGGTCCCGCGAGTGGTACCAGAGCCGGCTCGGCTACCAGGTCCAGATCGAGTTCACCGAGCAGGGCAAGGTCATGGGATACGTCCTGGCCCATCCCAACGGCGGCCCGCCGCTCGGGCTGCGGCTCGACCCGGAACGCGCCCGGGCGGCCGCGGGATTCGACTACTTCTCCATCGGCGTGCCGGATAAGGAAGCGATCGAGGAACTGGCCGCCCGGCTCAGCTCACTGGGGGAGGTGCACGCCGGCGTGCACTGGGCCACCATCGGCTGGATCTTGCCCGAGCTGCACGACCCCGACGGCCACGAGGTCCGCTTCTACACCACCAGGCACCACACTGAGCTGGCTCCTGGCGCCGTTACCGCCATCGACAACCCGCGGGAGAGCGCGCAGGCCCGCGAGCGGTCCGCCAACTGAGCGGCACGGGACGGCGCCCGCCTCAGCGGGCGCCGTCAGCCGTCAGGAGACCTGGCTGTCGCGCCAGGCGATCCAGTCGCGGAGGCTGGACAGGTCGTACCCGGGACCGCCGACGCCGACCGTGAACAGTGAGGCGCCAGCCGAGCGCAGCTTCGGGCCGAGCTCTTCCGGGCTGCCGCTGACCCCGACGGAGATCTCGATGCCGGCCGGGTCGCGGCCGACATCGGCGCAGTGCCGTTCCAGGATGGCGGTCTTCCTGGTGACCGTTTCCACGTCGCCGAAGCTGTGCCAGATGTCCGCGTGCCTGGCGACCATGCGCAGTGTCTTCTTCTCGCCGCCGCCGCCGATCAGCACGGGGATCTTGCGTGTCGGCGGCGGGTTCAGCTTGGCCAGCCGCGACTCGATCCGCGGGAGCGATTCGGCCAGGTCGTCCAGCCGGCCGCCCGCGGTGCCGAAGTCGTAGCCGTACTCGTCGTAGTCCTTCTCGAACCAGCCGGAGCCGATGCCGAGGATGAGCCTTCCGTCACTGATGTGGTCGACCGTCCGCGCCATGTCAGCCAGCAGCTCCGGGTTACGGTAACTGTTGCAGGTGACCAGCGCGCCGATCTGAACCCGCGAGGTCGACTCCGCCCAGGCGCCGAGCATCGTCCAGCACTCGAAGTGCATGCCTTCCGGCTCGCCGTACAGCGGATAGAAGTGGTCCCAGTTGAAGACGACGTCAGCGCCGAGCTCTTCCGCTTCTGAGGCGGTGCGGCGGATCGTCTTGTAGTCGGCGTGCTGCGGATGCAGTTGCAGGCCGATGCGAATGGGCCTCGAGGTAACTGTCACGAACTCTCAGCCTAGCCAACGGCAGGCAGCGCACCGGCCGGAGCCTGGCCAATGTCACAGCGCGAAGCGGGTGCCGACGCTGTTCGGGACGAACGCCTCGCCGAAGCGGCGGGCCATCGCGTGCTGGGCGCGCCAGCCCGTGCAGTGCGCGGGGACGACCAGCCGCGGTTCCAGCGCCGCGAGGTCGTCGATGACCCGGGGGATCAGCGGCTCCACCATCGCCCCGCTCAGGTGGAACCCGCCCATCGCCCCGTACAGCGGGATGTCCCCGCCGGTCAGCGCCCGGGCATGGCGGCAGATGTTCACGATCCCGGCGTGACCGCAGCCGGTGAGGACGAGCAGGCCCTTGTCCTTCACGTTGATCACCACCGCCTGGTCGTCGAGGACCAGCGGGTCGGGCTGCCACTGGCCGTCGAGCCACGCCTGCTGCGGGGGGAAGCCCGCCTCGTAGCCGGTCACCCGCCCGACCTCCCCGGTGATCAGCACCGAGCCGCCGAACAGGAAACTCGGCCTGGGCATCTCCAGGATCTCGAACCCGGCCTCAGTCAGCGCCCGGCGGCTCGGGGTCGGCATCTCGCGCGGTTCCCGGCCAGGCAGCACCATCCGCCGGTGACGCCACGCGTGCGGGTGCAGCACCAGCGGCAGGTTCGCCGGGCCCAGGGTCCTGATCAGGCCGTCCAGGCCGGCGGTGTGATCGAAGTGCCCGTGCGAGAGCACCACCGCCTCGATGGACCCCGGATCGAGGCCGAGCCGGCGCATGTTCCCGGTCATCCCGTCCGGGCTGGTCCCCGCATCGAACAGAAAGCGGTGCGACATGTCGCCGGTGCGGACGGTGACCAGCATGGAGAAGCCGTGTTCGGCGACAAGGGCATCGGGCACCGTTCCTTCGACCATCGTCGCGGCCTCCCTGACAGGGCCGCCGCCGAGCACGACCCGGTGCGCGGGTCCCTGGTCCGGCATGAGTGCGTCGGTGACGTTGTCGACGAGGCTGACCAGTTCCACCGAGTCAACCGGGGGGAGCGCGAACGTCTCCGTGATCTCCACCTGGTGCAGGACGGCCCCGCTTAGCGGGGACTGGCCGTGGTCAGTGCACATCGACAGCGCCTTCCGGTCGGTGACGGGCCTGTCAGCACCGTACCTGGCGCGCAAGCGGAGGCCTCGACCGCGATGGCATAGTGCGCCGCGCTCAACAGCGGCAGGCCGGCGGCCTGCTCGGCATGGCCGGCCTGGCGATGACCGTCCCGCTGTTCATCCCGTCCCGCTGACGCCGCCCGCCGCGTGCCCTGCGCTATCCGGTGCCCGGTGAGAGTACGCCAGGCCAGCCCGCCGCCGGCGGGAGCGCCTACCCCGACTGGGCGGAGGCTCGCAGGGAGGAGGCCCCCGCAATCCCGCCGCCGGGCTCCCAGCCTCCGCGGGACCAGCCACGCCAGAGCTGACCGCTGCCGGGGGACGTGTGGGGACCAGAGGGGCCGCACGGGGCAGCTCGACGCTGTCGGCTATGGTGAGCGCATGGGTTGCTGCGCTGCCATGAACATCCGCACCGCCGCTTAGCGGCGGTACCGAGGCCGCTGTCACCGCTGCCTCATCGCCTGCCCCTTGCGGGGGAGTGCCAGGACGTACCGCCCGATCAGCGTCCGTCGGGCAGTCACGCGCGTAGTCCCGTGCTGCCTGGTCATCCTGCCTGATCAGGGGAGTCATGTCACAGCCGCAGCGTTACCGTCCACAAACCGGAGAACCAGTCCCGTGCCCGCCAGCGGCCGGACCTGCCGTCACGCAGGTCCCGCGTGACGCCACCCTGATCCTGATGGTCGGGCTTCCCGCCGCCGGGAAAACTACCCGCGCCCGCGAACTCGCGGCGACGCACCAGGCGCTGCGGCTGACCACCGATCACTGGATGGTTCCGCTGTTCGGGGAGCCGATGGCCGACGGCAAGCGCTGGGTGCTCGAAGGCCGGCTCATCTCGGTCGCGCTGCAGGCGCTGCGCCTGGGGATGAGCGTCGTGCTCGACTACGGGCTCTGGGGCCGTGATGAACGGTCGGCACTGCGCTGGCTCGCCCGGTCGGCCGGGGCATCATGTCAGGTCGTCTACCTGCCCGTGGACAAAGACGTCCAGCTCGCCCGCATCGCCCGCCGCCAGGAAACGACACCGCACCTGACCTTCCCGATGAGCGAGGCTGACGTGGACGCGTGGCGGGAGGAGTTCCAGGTGCCCGACGCCGCCGAGCTCAGCGGCGGCGAGATTCCCCCGCCGCCAGCAGGCTGGGCGGGCTGGCCCGAGTGGGCAGCAGACCACTGGCCTACCTGCACCGACAGCTAAGTGGCGGCGGCGTCGGGCTGCGGCCGTGTCCCGCAGGCCGACTGACAGCAGGTCAACGTCAGACGAGCCGACGCGTACGGTCCGTTGGCAACCGGCCCGTAGACATACAGCGATGCCTTGGTTTCGTCGGCCAGTGCCGCCGCGTCTGCCAGAACGGGCTCGAACGTCATGGGTACCCGCCTCCGGTCAGCGCCCGTCACGATCGTCCCGTCAACCCCTGATGCCTTCCCTGGGATCACCCATGGCCACGCAGCATAGGGACGGGTCTCCAGAGGTGCGCCCGGGAGGAGAGGCCACCAGAAACCACTACTTTACATAATGTGCATTATCGGCGTTCCGTAGGAGCTGGACAGGAGGGGACAGGCATGACCATTTCTCCCGTCCGCTCCGGGGCGGGCGGAGATAGGCCGCCTGGCCGATGTTCGGCCCGAGCCCGGCGCGGCACCCTGGAGCGTGTGACCGGCAGGGTGGACCGGCACGGCAGGCGGTAAGGGGGGCCGGTTCCGGGCAGGTGAAAGGTGAGGAAAGTTGGCAGCGATGCTGGAATTCGGAATCTACCCGCTCGGCGTGGCCGGCACCCCGGCCGGCCCGGCGGCCGGGCCGGCCGATGACTACCCGCGGGTCCGGTCCTGCTGATCTGGGGTGAGTCATGCGGCTTCTTCCCGATGACACGCGCGCGGCGGCTCGCGTCCGACTTCCCGCACGCCACGCTGGTCTCCGTTCCCGGCGCCAAAACGTGGGTCCCGGTCGACAATCCGCCGCGGTAGCCGACGCGATCGCCAGATTCGCGCCGACGCCGCCCACGTGAACGTACCAGTTCGGCGACTACTCCCCCGATCGTCCGGGGCAGCCGATCAGTGCACGCTGCGTCCAACTGTCCCACGCTGTCTGGGTGCTAGGCCCGTGATCCGTTCGTCAGTCCGCGGGTCACGAGGGCGGCTGCGGTGGG
>DASYAD010000078.1:0-33214 GCA_036501515.1 Trebonia sp.
TCCTGACCTCATGGTCAGAAAATCTACCACACGGTCAGAATATGACCAGCGGGCAAAACACGGCGGCCGGCGCCCGCCTTGCTGGCCCCGGCCCCGCGAACGACGTGCGGAACGCACTTCGGTAATGGAGAGATGTCATCGCGGCGTGATTGCCTCTCGTGCGACGACTTTGGGTGGCCGCCGACGCGGGCATCGAGGCGCCCATCACCCTGAGGGTGCCCATCGTCCCGAGAAAGTGCGGTGTTAATGCTCGTCCCCGAGAAAGTGCGGTGTTAATGAGGGAGTGGGGGGTGGGGTGCTCTGAGGGCGCTGGGTGCCTACGGGAGCCCAGGGGTCAAGGTGCGCGCGGGAACCGTTGAGTGCGAGGTGCCTCGTGGGACCTTTGCGGCGGACTGGTGGCCGTTGACTATCGGATGGAAGTCAAAGGGAGCCGAGTCCGTCACGCCCTCGCGGCATTACTGAGGAAATTCTTGGCAAGATGGAAACTATTACGTACTATTCTCGAAAAAATTACCAAGATCTTTTGTCTAGCTGCGAACATGATGATCCAGTGTCGGATGTGACGCGGAGGGCGACCAGCTGCGACGCTTGCCCCGTGAGGTGCCCCGCCACTCCGCTTGCCCGGCCACTCCGCTTGCGCCGGCCGGCTCCGCTTGCTCAGCCAACCCCGCCTGCCCGGCCGAGCACGCTTGCCCGGCCGAGCACACTTGCCCGGCCAACCCTGCTTGCTCGGCCGACTCCGCTTTCCCGGCCGAGCACGCTTGCCGGGCCAACCCCGCTTGCTCGGCCGACCACGCTTGCCCGGCCAACCCCGCTTGCCCGGCCGACCCCGCTTGCTCGGCCAAGCTCTGCTTGCCCGGCCAACCTGGCTTGCTCAGCCGACCCCGCCTGCCCGCTGACTCCATTTGCCCGGCCGACTCTGCTTGCCCGTGCCTTCGGTGGTTACTGGCGCGGGCTGGCGCTCGGGCGGTTCTGCGGCGGTGACAGCTCGCTCTGGCCGCGATGCTCGGACTGGCCGCGATGCTCGCTCTGGCTGCGATGTTCGCTCGGGCGCGGATGCTCGCCGCGGCAGCATTGGGAACTTGGCTGGAGGCGCTGTCGCAGCCTCGCTTCGGCCCCAGGGCCGCCTCGCGTTGCCGCCCGGGCGCTGAGCCAGGGGCCGATCCCGGTCACCGCGGCCCACGTGGCGCAGGCAAGAAGCGCTCCGGCGACGGCGTCGAGGAAGAAGTGATTGCCCGTCGCCACGACGACGTACGTGGTCATCAGGGGGTAGGCGACCGCTAGAGCGCGCAGCGCCCAGTGCCGGGCGACCGGGTATACCGCCAGGGCGCACCACACGGCCCAGGCGACGTGCAAGCTCGGCATCGACGCGTACTTGTCGCCCGCGGCGTTGATCAGCGAGGTCTCGAAATGGCCAGAGCCATCCGGCGTGGTCAGCATGTCCACGATGCCGAAACGGGCCGGAAGCAGCCGCGGCGGCGCCACCGGGAACAGCCAGAAGACGATGAAGGCGAGCCCGGTCGACGCGGCCAGCACGGTGCGGGCGCGCCCGTAGTGCGCCGGATGCCGGAAGAAGAGCCAGCCGAGCACGAGCAACGGGATGAGGAAGTGGGTGCCGCCGTAGTAGGCGTTGAGCGTGTCAGTGACGGGATCGTTGCCGATGACCGCGGCTTGGACGGCCTGCTCGTGGAAGATCCCGAGGGACTTCTCCGCGGAGACGATCAGCAGTGCGTGACTTGAAGCGAGGGCGCCGTTCTGCACCATCCGTGCGCTGACCAGTTCGTAGATCACCGCCAGGGTCGCGACGACGGTGACCTCCCCGGCCAGCCGACGCCAGGTCTCGCCGGAAAGCCGCCAGGTCCAGTCGGAGAACCGTGAGCCGGAGAGCCGTGACCCGGACGGCTGCGACCCGGGAAGCTGCGACCCGGAAAGCCCCGAGCCGGAGAGTTGCGAGCTGGACGACTGCAAGCTGGACAGCTGCGACCCGGGAAGCCTCGAGCCGGAGAGCTGCGACCCGGGAAGCCCCGAGCCGGAGAGCTGCGACCCGGGAAGCCCCGAGCCGGAGAGCCTCGAGCCGGGAGGCGGCCAGGTCGCGCCGCGAGGCCGCCATACCGCGCCGGCCACGCGTGCCAGCCAGGCCGCGAGCCAAGCCGTAACCCAGGCCATCGGGGCGGCAACCCAGGCCATCGGGGCGGCAACCCAGGCCACCGAGACCGAAAGGCAAGCTGCAACCCGCCCTCCAGCCGACGCCGCCGGGGCCGCAAGCCAGGGCGCGAGCTGGCGGGGAGTACGTCGCTGGCGCGTCCTTGGCTGGATGTCGCTGGTTCGGATCATGACAGCTCGTCCTCCCGTGCACCGCGGGCCAAGCGCCGGCGGGCAGTTGAGCCGGCGTCACCCGATAGGTGCTTGCCTCAGGCAAGTAGTTTAACCAGCGTTGATTGTTTGACGCACGCAAATAAAGTGTTAGCTTTAACACCATGGAGGCCAGAGGAGGCCCCGCCCGCGTAGAGCCGCCGGCGGACGACGAGACGATCGCCATGATTGAGGTGGCGCTGCACTCGCTGGCCCGTCGGCTGAAGCAGGCCCGGCTGCATGAGTACATCGCCCGCCAGGCGGGCGACGGCCTAGATCAGGCCGGGCTGGCGATTCTCTACGCGCTGCAAGGGGAAGAGGGCATGCGCGTCACCGACGTCGCGGCCCGGCTCGGCATCGATGCTCCCGCCGTGACACGCAAGGCCCAGCACCTGGAACGGCTGAACTTGGTCAGCCGCGCACGGGACGCGGCCGACGCACGGGCGTCGAGGCTGCAGCTCACCCCGGAAGGGTGCCGGGTGGTCAGGCAGTTCCTGCTGGCCAGGCATGAGTGGCTGACGACGCTGCTGGCCGGCTGGTCACCCGCCGAGCGCTGCGAGTTCGCCCGGCTGCTCGGCATGCTCTCGGCCAGCGTCAACGAGCACCTGAACGAACTCTGCCGCTGAGGCCCCGTTAGACGGGCGGCGACTCAGGGGCCAGGGGACTCAGGTGCCAGGGGGACTCACGCTGCCGGGACGACGTTGCTTACGACGCTGCTGGCCGCACCGTCACTGTCCAGCCGGATCGACCCTTCAGGACGCGGCGTCACGAGTGATCCGCACGTCCATGATGACGGTGGTGCCTGCCGGGCCTGAGTCGATGCTGACGTGGTCCATCATCGCGCGCATCAGCGCGATGCCCTTCCCGCGGAAGGGGGACGGCTCGGTCCCCGGCGGCAGCCAGCGCCCGGTGTCGGTGACGGCTAGCCACAGCCGGCCCGCGGTAACCGAAGCCCGCAGCCGGATCTCGCCGGGGAGGTCGCGGGAGCTGGCCAGTGGCCGGGTCGAGGACACCGCAGAACACGGTGGCGCCGTCGGCGCCGGGAACGGAGTCGGCGAACCGGTCCATGGCGGCCAGCGCCTGACGTGGGCCAGCGCCCTGCTGCAGCAGTGCCCGGCAAGCGCCGCGCAGCTGTCCCATCACAGTGGCGGCCCTGAGGCCGTGCCCAGCGCAGTCGCCGGCCACGATCGCGATCCGCCCGTCGGGCAGCACGGTGATGTCGTGCCAGTCACCGCCAACGTCTAGTGCCGGGCGGCGGGCTCGTAGCGGACGCTGAAGCCGGCCGGCAGTTGCTCCGCGTCGAGGATCGCGCGCTGCAAGGCCACGGCTGCCTCGCGGTGCTCGTCGTGCTGGCCTGCCTGCTGCATGCACCGACATCTACCACGCAGGTAACTGGCGAAACGACCTGCTAGGGACGCTGCTCGCGGCCGTTTTGCCCGGTAATCTCCGCCCCGTCAAATGACAGGCAGATGAGGTGCAGGGCGACCTGGTGGGCTTCGTGCACGGTGGCGGTCAGCGATATCGCCCGCGCGCCCGCTGGGTACACGCAGACGGCCTCCTCGCAGGCATCCGCGAGCGGGTTGGGGGCGGGACCGGTGAGGCACCACGCGGCGATCCCGCCGGCCCGGGCCGCGGCCGCCGCGCGCAGCAGGTTGCGGTTGCGCCCGGACGTGGAGATCGCGAGCAGCACGTCACCGGGCCGGCCGTACGCGCGTACCTGGCGGGCGAACAGTTCGTCGTACTGCCGGTCAGCGACGGCCGACCGGTCGGCGTTGAGCACGACCGCCGCGGCCGTGCGGTCGGCGGCGAGCCGCCCGGTGAACTGTGCGCTCAGGTCCTGCGCGAGCGCGGCGGACTCGCCGTTGGCGGCGACGAGCAGCCGGCGGCCCTGGCCGAGCACGGCGGCAAGCCGCTGTCCCCAGTCGTCGAGCAAGCGGGTGTCGAGTACGGTGAGCGCGCTGACCAGCGCCCCGATGTGCTGCTGACCAGGGCTGCCAAGACGCGCTCCGGTCCTGCCAGCCGCCCCGTTACCGCCAGCCGTCGCCGGGTCTGTCATCGTCATGCCCGCGTCTCCAGGGTCCGGTCCAGCGCCGCCTCACCTGAGGTCGGCGCTCTCAGCTACCCGGGGTCCCAGCGGTCAAACAGTGTCACTCCGGCGAATCTCGGCCTGATTTCCCGGTCAGTCCCAGGCAGTCAGTGCCAGGCGGTCAGTGCCAGGCGGTCGGTGCCAGGCGGTCAGTGCCAGACGGCGACGGGCGCGCCTGGCGCGTAGACAAAGCCGCCGGCCTTGCCCCCGTCCGGATCGGCCGACAGGTGGCTGTAGTCGAGGTCGAACTGGTACTCCGCTCCCGCCGCCACCTTGTGGCCGCTTGGACTCGGCATGGAGACGACGCCGGCGTCGGTGAACTTCCCGTCGACGTAGGTGAACTGGGCCGGGTTGACCACGAACCCGTCCGCCCCGGCGATGATCACCCAGGCGATGACCCCGCCGCCGGTGGCGTCGCCCTGCGTGTCGATCATCGCGATGCGGGAGCCCTCAGGCGTGGTGTACCAGGACAGGTCGCTGAGGTTGATGCTGTCGGTGGACTTGAGCACCGCCTCAGGGGGCGTGATGTTCTTCAGCGCGTCGAGCCTGGCGGTGCTCTCGTCGAGCAGGCAGCCGCCGACGTTGACGCCGTCGATCGTGCCGCCGGTGTGGTACGCCTTGTCGCAGACGGTCTGGCGGGCCGCCAGCCAGGCGCCGTCTTCGCTGTTGATCGCGGCCTGCCTGGCGGCGGACGCGGCCGCGAAGCTCGCCTGCTGCACCGTGTCGATCCCCGCGTCGGCGGTCTCGGTCTTGTTCTCGAAGCACTGCTCGATGGCTAGCGTGGTGGTGAGGCCGGTGCAGCTGGCGGGCGAGGACGTAGCGCGCGCCGGGTGGCCGGGGTCGAACGGCTCGGTGACCGGCACGAACTTGGCGGACGACGAACCGCTCGCCGTCGCCGCCGCGCTCGCCGTCGCGGCACCGGAGGCGGCACTACCGGAAGCGCCGCCGACGGCGCCCGTCGCGGTCGCCGTGCTCGCCGTCGGCGACCCCGAGGAATGGCATCCGGAGAGCAGGGCGGCCGCTACCGCCGACGCGGCCGCCAGTACCAGCCCGCCGCTGACTGACCTGCTGCTTCGCCCCGCGGCGGACGGCCGCCCCCACCCTGACTGATCCATGACCATCCCTGCTCCAGGCCTGCACGGGTACCGTAAACCGGAGCGAGCGTAGCAGAATGCCCGCCGCCAGCGCGGTTTGTGCACCAGAACTTGGTAATACCGGCCGCGGCTCACGGCGAGCCGCGGGCAGCAGTCCCTCTTCGGAACCGCCGGCGGCGACCTCGCCAGCCGCCTCCTTGCCCGCGCCGCCCGCGCCGCTCGCCGCGCCCGCGCCGCTCGCCGCGCCCGCGCCGCCCGCCGTCGCCCCGCCTGCCCGCCGCTCGAAGCGGGCGAGCAGCGCCGCCGGCAGGGCGGCAAGCATGGCCGCGCCGAGCGCCCAGCGGAACGCGGTCCCGTAGGCCGCCGCGCCGCCGCCGGCGGCCAGGGCGTGCTGCAGTACGACCGTGAACACGGCCGTGCCGGTGGCCGCCCCGAGCCTGCTGAGCACGTTGATCTGGGTAGTGCCGTCGCTGATCTTGGCCGGCGGTATCGCCCGGTAGGCGGCCGTCATCGTGGGAATCATGCACAAGGCGATGCCGGCCCCGCGCAGCAGGCCGGTCAGGCACAGCCACACGTACGGCGTGGCCGCGCCGAGGAACAGGAACGGTACCGTGCCCGCGGCCGCGATCAGGCCGCCCGCGAACGCGGTCCTGCCGCTGCCCACCCGGTCGGTCAGGTGCGACGCGAACCGGGTCGCCAGCGCCACGCCCACCCCGGTCGGCGCGACCAGCAGCCCGGTCGCCACCGGGTCGAGGTGCCTGACCGACTGGAAGTACAGCGGCAGCAGGATCATCGCGCCGAACACGGTCGCGCCGAGCGCGAAGCTGGCCAGCGAGCTCGCCGCGTAGACCGGGTTGCGGTACAGCCGGACGTCGAGCAGGGGGTGCGCGGTCCTGGCCGAGCGCACGGCGAACGCCGCCAGCAGGACGACCCCGGCCGCGACCGGCAGGATTACTTTGACCGCCGCCCCGCCCGCCGAAGCCAGCCCGTAAGTCGCGGCCACCGACCCGCTGCCGATCAGCAGCAGCCCGAGGACATCAGGCCGCCGCGCCCCGCCCGCATGCGCCCCCGCGGGCACATCCCGTGGCAGCAGCCACAGTGCCAGCGGCACCGCCGCGACGGCGAACGGCAGGTTGACGAAGAAGATCCACTGCCAGCCGGCGTGCTCGAGCAGCAGCCCGCCGATGACCGGACCGAAGACCGGCGCCATCACGATCGGGATGCTGAGCGTTCCCATGGCCCGGGCCAGGCGCTCCCGGCCGGCGGTCCGCACCAGCATCATCTGCCCGGCGGGCATGGTCAGCGCGCCCGCGGCGCCCTGCAGCACGCGGAAGGCGATCAGCTCGCCCAGCGAGGACGACAGGCCGCAGGCGAGCGAGGCCAGCGCGAACAGGGCGATCGACCACACGTAGACCCGGCGCGCGCCGAGCCGGTCGCACAGCCAGCCGGCCAGCGGAAGCACGCCCGCCAGCGCCAGCAGGTACCCGGTCACTACCCACTGGACCGAGGGCAGGCCGCCGTGCAGCCGCACGGCCAGCGTGCGGATCGCGATGTTGACGATCGTGGTGTCCAGCATCGACATCAGCCCGCCGAAGACCACGGCGATGATTGTCCGCCGCAGCTCGGCCTCGCTGGCGGCGGGCATGGTCCCTTCAGTCATGTCTCCTCTTAGCGGTAGAATGCGGAGCGGTGCTCCGAATATAACCGGAGCAGTGCTCCGAAAGCAACCGCGTAAGCGGGAAAGGCGGTCCAGCCGATGCCAGACCTCCGCGCCGACGCCCGGCGCAACCGGGACGAGCTCCTCGACGTCGCCCGGCAGGTCATCGCCGAAGAGGGCGTCGACGCGTCGCTGCGCGACATCGCCCGCCGGGCGGGTGTCGGCATCGGCACGCTCTACCGGCACTTCCCGACCAGGGAAGCGCTCCTCGCGGCCATCATCGGCGACGGCACCAGGCGAATGGCCGAGCAGGCGGCGGAGCTGTCCGCGCGCAGTGCGCCGGGCGAGGCGCTGAGCGAATGGCTCAGCAGCGTCGCCATGCGCATCGGTCCCTACAACGGTCTGGCCAAGTCCATGCTCGACGCGGTGACCGGCGACGCGGCGGGCGACGAGCCGCTGCGGGCCGCGTGCGAGGGGATGATGGACGCCGGGCGCGACTTGCTGGCCAAGGCACAGGCTGCGGGCGCCGTGCGTACGGACGTGACCTGGGACGACGTGTTCACCGCGATCGCCGCGATCAGCGGCATCGCCGGGCAGCCGGGCGCGCCGGGACGGGCGGCGGCGGCCCGCGTCCTGTCGGTTTACCTCGACGGCCTGCTGACCGTGCCCGGCGGAGACGGCGGCCCCCCGCAGGCGGCCAGCTAGGCACGTCGCCCGGCCCGTCACGGGGAACGCGGCTGGCCGGGAGTACCGCCCTCCGTTCTGAATAAAAAGAAGAATTATCCCGAACGGGAGCTGGCTGCTCCACTCACCGCCTGCTCGCCCTCGTCCCGTTGGTGGCGACCGGGGTCGGGCCCGAGGGATTCCGCTCGGTCCGCGCCGCATCGCCGAAGATGCGCCAGCGCCCGCCGCCGGCCTGCTTGGCCTCGTACATCGCCAGGTCAGCCTGCATCAGCAGGACCGACAGGTCAGGGCAGGGCGGGCACTCGGCGATCCCGATGCTGACGGTGTACGCCAGCGGCTTGCCGCCGCGGCCGGGGACGCGGCTGACCGGGCGGGTCAGCTGGTCGGCGAGCTGGATCGCGCGCAGGTTGGTGATACCGGGAACCATGATGCTGAACTCGTCGCCGCCGTAGCGTCCCACGACGTCATCGGGCCGGACGTGCTCGCGGCAGGCCTCTGCCAGTTCGGCCAGCACCTGGTCGCCCGCGATGTGCCCGTGCACGTCGTTGATCTGCTTGAAGTTGTCCACGTCGATCATCAGCGCGGCGAACGGCTGGTTGAGCCGCTGCGCGTGGGCGAAGGCGGCCTCGGCCATCTCCATGAAATGACGCCGGTTGAACAGGCCGGTGGTGCCGTCGATGGCGGCCAGGTCCCGGTACCTGGCCGCGAGCCTGGCGTGGTCGCGCAGCGCGATGTACTGGCGGGCGGTGACCAGCAGGGTCAGCAGCACGGCGCCGAGCAGGACGCCGCCTAGCGGGTTGAACCTGACGCTGCGCAGGCCGATGACCAGCATCAGCACGTAGCTGCTCAAGATCGCCACGTACGGCAGGAACGACGGGTGCGATGCGGAAGGCCAGGCCGGCGCCGTCGTGACGCCCCCGCCTGGCTTGGTGCGCAGCTGGCAGGCGCCGGCCAGGCACACGATGGTGACCGCCACCATCCACAGCGTGTCGACCGGGTCGCCGCCGAGGTAGTCCCCGTGGATGGTGATGTAGTCGTAGGTCAGGTCGGCCGCGATGTAGACCAGCATGCCGGCCGCGAAGATGCGCAGCGGCGTGACGCTCGCCCTCGGCACCCCGCGCCAGAGCACGGTCAAGATCCCGAACAGTAGCAGCAGGTCACCGATCGGGTACGCGTAGGTGACCACGTCGACGAGCTCGAAGTGCTGACTGGCCGAAGCGATGGCGGGGCCGAGCGCGACGTACCAGATCAGCACCGCGCCGCCGATGAACACGGTGCCCATGTCGAGCACCAGCCGCAGCCGCTCAGGCCCCGATCTTCGCCGGCCGGGGAACGAGAGCAGGCCGCAGCAGGCGACCACGTAGAAGCTCAGGTAGGCCACGTCGGCCCAGGTCGGGTAGGCCCGCTCGTGCAGCACCGCCTCGTAGAACAGCTGCAGCACGTCGCCGATCAGGTAGAGGAATATCCCGACCGCCAGCAGGCGCCAGGCCCGGCAGGTCGCCTGGCCCAGGTCGGCGCGCCGCGACGCCCGCCAGGCGAGCAGCGCCGCGCACCCGTTCACGGGGACGAACGCGAGGTCGCCGATCAGCGCCTGGTGCTCGCGGCCGCCCCAGTGGAACATCTGCCACAGCCCGTAGAGCACGAGCACCGTCACCGCGGCGGCCAGCGTTTCCGCGCCGGCCGGCGCCACCGCGCGGCGCATCTGCCGGGCGATGCCGCTGACGGCCGGGCGGGCCAGGGCGCCAGGTCCCGCCAGGCCAGCCGACGGTCCGGCTTGCGGGTAGCCGTCGTCGAACCGCGGCACCGCCCGGCCTGGCTCGCGCATCCACTCGGTGAAGGTGGCGGCCGGCATGGGCCGCCCGAGGTAGAAGCCCTGGCCGATGTCGCAGCCGAGGGCGCGCAGCTCCGAGCCGACGGCGGCGGACTCGATCCCTTCGGCGACCACCTTGGCACCGAGCTGGTGAGCCAGGTCGATGGTGGTCCGCACGATCGTGCGGAAGCTGGCGCTGCTGATGATCGGCCGCACGATGGAGCGGTCGAGCTTGAGCTCGTTGATCGGCCAGCCGCCCAGGCTTTCCAGCGAGGCGTACCCGGTGCCGAAGTCGTCAAGCGACACCTGCACGCCTGACTCGGCCAGCTGCGCGAAGAACCGGGTGCTGGCGGCCGTGGTGCCGGTTTCCTCGCTGACCTCAAGTGCCAGCATCTGGCCGGGCACCTGCGCCTCGTGCAGCAGCTCGACGACGGCGGCGGGGAAGCCGGGGTCGATGACGCAGCTCGGGCCGATGTTGACCGACACCGGGACGACCCATCCGCCGGCGACCCAGGCGCGGTGCTGCGCCAGCGCCTGCTGGAGCATCACCAGGCTGAGCTCGCGCATCAGCCCGAGTTCCTCAGCCAGCGTGATGAACGCGGCGGGCTGCAGGATTCCCAGCTCGGGATGCTCCCAGCGGGCGAGCAGCTCGGCCCCCGCCAGCCGTCCGGTCGCCAGCTCGACCTCCGGCTGGTAATGGCCGATTACCTGCCCGTTACGCAGGGCGCGGGGGAACTCGGCGTGCAGCCGCGCCGCCAGTTCGTCGGCTTCGAATGCCATTCCTCGCCATCGCCCCCTCCGAACCCGCCCCTGCCGTACCACACAATGTAACCAGCGGGGGCGTGTTTCGTAAGATGCGGCGGGCCAGGGGCTTTACCGTGAACGAGAGGGCCAGGGTGAACGACGGGGGACTGCAGTGAACTTAAGTGACTAGTGCACGGCTCCGAGCGTGACCGTCAGTAGGGCCGGGCTGCCGCTCGACACGGCGCCCGACTGGTTGACACCCCCGTCGGGGGTCACGTCATCGTAGGGGAAGGCGTAGCCGAGCCCGCCGGCCAGGCTGGCGTGCACGATCCGCGCGTAGTGGTTGGTGACCGGGTTGGCGTAGTAGCTGGCCGGGGTCTCCCCGTCCGGCTGGTCGGCGTCGGTCAGCAGCGTGCTGCGGTTGAACGCGGCCGCCAGCCGCGGGATGACGGCGAGCGCCGCGCCGTTCGCTCCGGCAGTGCTGAACGGCCCGGTCGAGCAGCTGAAGATGTCGGCGGTGGCCGGCGCCGCGAACGACCCGGCGCCAGGGAAGATCAGCTGCCCGCCGCTGACCTGGCCGGTCAGGGCGCCGTAGGAGGCCTGGGTGTCGACCGTCAGCGGCTGCGACGCGTACTTCTGCCAGACCGCGCTGACGTAATCCTCGTAGTAGCCGGACAAGAAGCCCGGGTCGCCGACGAGGCCGTTCTGCGGGCTGAGCACGCGCAGGCTGGCGCCGTTGGCGGTGACGATCAAGTCGGTCCACGGGTGGCCGTCGGCCGACTGCTGGGCGGCGAGGCCCGCGCAGACGGTGTCGAGGCCGCCGGCCGCCAGGCCGCCGGCGGACTGCGTGCCGCCCGCCGTGTCGGTCAGCGCGAGCCCGACCGGGATGCAGGTGAAGTCGACCATCGAGATGTTGGCGAACAGCCCGGCCGCGTTGAAGGTGAACTCGGCGAAGTCCCACTGGATGCCGATGCTGGGATCGGACGGGTTGGTGACCGACGGCTCGACCAGGGCCGGACCCGGGTTGAGCAGGAAGGTCAGCGGCGTGCCGATGGAGAACCAGATCCGCGCGCCGGCCAGCTGCGGCACGGTGACCGTGACCGGCGCGCCGCCCGAGGGGCCGAGCGGGATGGCGCAGTCCACCGCGAGGGCGGCACCTGGCGCCGGGGGAGAAGCCGGGTAGTAAGGCGTCTGCCCGTCCGCTTGCAGCAGCGTCAGCGCGTTGCCGTCGCTGACCGACAGCCCGGTGACGAACGCGTAGACGGTGTCGGAGAGGGTGTTGTTCTGGATGCTGACCGACAGCGTGCCGGCCGTCTCCGCATTCGCGGCGAGGCGGGCGGCCGGTGTCCCGTCCGCGGTGCGGCGCAGCTCGGGGACGGCGACGCCGAGCAGCGGAAGGGCGGCCGCGACGGCCGATCCGGCGAGCATGGTCCTGCGCGAGATCCTCATGGCGGTCACCGTAATGACTCCGTGACCTGCGGCGGGGCCGTTTAAGGTGCGCTTAAGCCGGCCAGCAGCGGTAGATAAGGCGCGTGTCGATCTTCCGCACCCGCGATGATCTGCCGGACGGTGCCGTGCCGTCCTTCGGCCAGCCGCAGGAGGCACCGCTCTACCTGGTCTGCGCGCACGGCAGGCGCGACGGCCCGGTCGGGCAGGGACGGCGGGCCGGTGCCAGTCTGGGCTGTGCTAGTCGAAGCTGGGGCAGGGCAGGCGGCGGCGGACCAGGCGGGCGGCTTTGCGCACCGCGCGGTCGTCGCGCCTGGCAGGGCGGCTGTAGGCCAGCGCGCTGATCACGTAGCCGGCCGATTCGCCGACGCAGGTCTCCCAGCTTCCCGCTGGTGCGGCGGACTCGTGGCCCGTGCGCGGCTGCACCACACCAGCCTGAATCGCGGTGAGCTGCGCCGCGTCGGCGCGGGCGGCTTCAGCCGCGGCCCGGGCGGTACCCGCCGCCGCCAGTGCGAGGCGCCGGGTACGGTCGGATTCCCGCCATTCGGCCAGCGCGCCGAGCGCCTGGCTAGTGCCGAAGGAGGCGGGCCTGCTGCGCGGCGCCGAGCGGAACAGCTGCCGGGCCCGGGCGCTTTCCTCCGCTGCCGCCACGCCGGCCAGCGCCGCCGCGTCGAGTGCGGCGCGCTCGGCTGCCAGCAGGTCGTCGAGGCTGGCGGACCCGGCCCGTACCCAGGTCTCGGCCGTGCCCGCGGCTTGCTGCACGCGCGGGTTCAGGTGCCTGCTGCCGCGCTCGGCCCGCCTGGTCAGCTCGGCCAGGCAGGAGACGACGGCCCGCCGTTCGGCGGCCGTCGCGGCTAGCCGGGCCGACAGCCACAGCATGAACTCGGGCGACGTGCACGCGTTCCAGCAGGACTGCAGGTCGGCGAAAGGCTGGGCCAGGTCGACGAGCTGACCTGGTGCTGACAGCCCGGTCAGCCGGACCTGCAGTTCCGTGCCCATGAAACGGATTATTAAGGTAAGGCTTTCCTAAGTCAAGGCCGGGTTGCCTCTGGTTCCTCGTTCAGCCCGGCAGCTGGACCAGGGTCAGGAAGAAGTCGTCGATCTGCCTGATCGCCGCGGTGAAGGCCTCGAAGTCGACCGGCTTGCTCACATAGGCGTTGGCGTGCAGCTTGTAGCTGCGCAGGATGTCCTCCTCGGCCTGCGACGTGGTTAGCATGACCACCGGGACCGCGAGCAGCGCGGGGTCCTGCTTCAGCTCGGCCAGCACCTCAAGCCCTGACACCTTCGGCAGGTTGACGTCGAGCAGGATCAGCCCCGGCCGCGGCGCGTCGGCGTAGGCGCCGGTCCTGCGCAGGAACTGCAGGGCCTGCTCGCCGTCGGTCACCACGTGCAGGGTGTTGCGGATCTTGTAGAACTCGAAGGCCTCCCTGGTCATCAGGACATCGCCTTCGTCGTCTTCGACCAGCAGCACGTCGATCGGCTGCATTTCATCCGGATAGTTCATCGATCCCCTTGGTTTCCGTTACTGCGGTATTTCCTGGCAGGGTGGTGCTGCCCGGGAGGGCGGCCTCTGGCCTTGCCGGGAGGGTGAAACGGAACCTGGTACCGTCCGTGACCTCGGTGTCGAGCCAGATCCTGCCACCGAAGTACTCGATGATCTTCCGGCACATCGCCAGGCCGATGCCGGTGCCGGGGTACGCGGTTTTGTCGTGCAGCCGCTGGAAGATCAGGAAAACGCGGTCAGCATACTGCGGCTCGATACCGATTCCGTTGTCGGTGACGGAAAACGACCACGTCGCACCGTCGCGCTCACACGCGACGACGACGTGCGGCGCCTGTTCGCCGCGGAACTTCAGCGCGTTGCCGAGCAGGTTCTGGAAGACCGCGCTCAGCAGCGTCTGCTGCGCCATCACCGTCGGCAGCGGCGGCGCCTCGATCACCGCGCCTGACTGCTCGGTCTGGGCCGCCAGGTTGGCCTTGGCGCTGGCTAGGGCGGCGTCGCAGGCGACAGGGACGAGTTCTGAGCCGGTCCGGCCGACCCGGCTGAACGCGAGCAGGTCGTTGATCAGCACCTGCATCCGCTTGGCGCCGTCCACGGCGAACTCGATGTACTGGTCGGCCCGCTCGTCGAGCTGGCCGCCGTAGCGGCGCTGGAGCAGCTGGCAGAAGCTGGTCACCTTGCGCAGCGGCTCCTGCAGGTCGTGCGAGGCGACGTAGGCGAACTGCTCAAGCTCGGCGTTGGACCGCTGCAGTTCCGCGGCGTGCCCGGCCAGCGCCTCGTTCGCCTGCTGCACCGCCGACAGTTCCTGCAGGATGCGCAGCCGCATGGTGTTCACGTCGGCGGCGAGCCCGCGGATCTCGCGCGGTCCGGTCTGGGCCACCTCGTGACGGAAATCGCCGTCGGCGACCCGCCGCGCCTCGGCCGCGAGCACGTGCACCGGGCGGATGGCGGTGCGGCGCAGGACGATAGCAAGCAGCGCCACAACGACGACAAGGCCGAGCGCGATGATCAGCAAAGCGGCGTCGAGCTCGCGCGAGGCCGTGTCAAGAGCGTTTAGCGCCTGCTGCCTGGTGCCAGTGATATCCGACTCGAAGACGCCCATCTTGGTGCGCAGCGCGTCGAACTCCGTCTTGCCGGCCAGGATGTCGGGGCTGACCACCGGCTTGCCGCTGGCCTGGATCTGCTTGATGGTCGGCTCGGCGTAGCGGGCGCGCCAGTCGTGCACCTGGTTAAGCGCTTGTTTGAGGTCCGTCGCGCTGGCAGCAGGCAACTGCGGCAGCAGCGTGTCGAGCTGGGCGACCGCGTCCTTCTCGGCGGTCGTGCCGGTGGTGTAGGGGGTGAGGAAGTCAGGCTGGCCGCTCAGCGCGTACCCGCGAATCCCGGTTTCCTCGTTGAGTAGCGCGCTGTAGAGCTGCTGTGCCGCCAGCGCGGCCGGGTCGATCGTGTTCTCGACCCGCTGGCGCTGGTCGTCCAGGTGGGTGAGCGCCACCGCGCCGATGACCACCGCGATCACGCTGAACAGCGTCATGAGCAGCACGGCGCCGCCGATGATCCGGCTGAGCGGCCACGATGACCCGGCCGGGCGCGTTCCGGCGGGCACCGTCGACCTGGCTGGCGCCGGCGTCCCGGCTAGCTCTGTCGTCTTGGCTGGCGCGGGCCCGGTCATGCGTAGCCGAGGCCGAGGATGGCGATGTCGTCGTTCAGGTCGCCGCTGTTGAGGTCGCGTACCTGGTCGATCAGCTGGCCGAGCAGGGTCTCGTCGCTGATCTTGCCCGGGTCGAACGGGGGAGCGCCGAGCGCATCGTGGAGCAAAGCCATCAGCCCTTTGGAGCCGAGGCGGTAAGGACCCCGGTTGATCCGGCCTTCGATGAGGCCGTCGGTGTACATCAGCAGCGACCAGCGGTCACCCAGTACTATCTCGAAGCCGGGCCAGCTGCCGGTGTCGTTGAGCCCGACCGGCGGGCACGCGGGAGCGGCCAGCTCCGTGACCTTGCCCGCCGTGACCAGCAGCGGCACGGGGTGCCCGGCCAGCCGCATGATCGCGCTGCGCCGCCCGGGCGCTATCGACATCATGCAGACGGTGGCGAACATGGCGTCTTCCTGCTGCTCGTGCCTGAGCATGTCCTGGATGCCCGACAGCACGTCGGCCGGCTCATGGCCGGCCAGCACCAGGGTCCGCCAGGCGACCCGGAGGCAGACACCGAGCGCCGCCTCGGCCGGCCCGTGCCCGCAGACGTCGCCGATCAGCGCGTGCACCCAGCCGTCGGGTGCCTGGACCAGGTCGTAGAAGTCGCCGCCGAGCAGCCGCTGCACGCCGCCCGCCCGGTACCGGGCGGCGACGCTCAGTCGCGGGTCGTCGAAAACCGGCGAGGGCAGCAGGCCACGCTCGAGCCGGTCGTTCTCCGAAGCGCTGAGCCGCGCGGCCTGCAGCTGCCGCTGGGTCTCGTCCCAGCGGCGGCGCTCCATCGCGTACGTGATCACCCGGTGCAGCATGTGCCCCGACACATCGCCCTTGACCAGGTAATCCTGCGCTCCGGCGCGTACCGCCTCCTCGCCCAGGTACTCGTCAGACACGCCGGTGAGCACCACCACGGCGACGTCGGGCGCCTGCTTGAGCAGCCAGCGCACGCCGTCGATGCCCTGGGAATCGGGCAGGCCGAGGTCGAGCAGCACGCATTCGGCGTCGGCGAGAAACTTCCTGGCGTCCGCCAGCACCCGCGCCCGCTGCAGGGCGACCCCGGGGCCTGCTTCGCTCAGCAGTTCCTGGACTAGAAAGGCGTCGCCGTCGTCGTCCTCGATGAGCAGGACCCGTACCTGCTCCGCACTATCCGACATCCGCACCCATTCGAGGAGGGGACCCGCCCGGGTACCCCGTTGCCTTTCCGCACCGTTGAGCAGCATACTGCCCGGGGGTGACGATTCCACGTTCGAATAAGAAGACCACGGGTGCACGCTGGGAAGTTGCTAACGGCCGGGGCGCGGGTGACTGGCAGGTGCGGGTGTGCGGCGGGTCTGCGTCGGGTCGATGAACACGTGCGCCTGCACCGGGAGCTTCTCCGCCAGCGCCCGGTCCACCTCGTCGGCCAGGTCTTCCGCCTCGTCGGCGCGCAGGTCGTCGTTGAGCGCGACCCGGGCGCCGACGATGATGCTGTCCGGGCCCATGTGCATGGTCTGCAACTCGAGCAGTGAGTCCACCCCTGGCATCGACTCGATCTCGTCCCGGATCACCTGCTCCACTTCCGGCGACGCCGCCCGCCCGATCAGCAGGTCCTTGCTGTCCATGCCGAGCTTGACCGCGACCACGAACAGCAGCAGGCCGATCGCGATCGACCCGATGCCGTTCCATATCTGCGAGCCCGTGAGCTGGCTGAGCCCGACGCCGAGGCCGGCGAACACCAGGCCGACCATGGCGGTGCTGTCCTCGAACAGTGCGACCTTGACGGTCATGTCCGGGCTGCTCTTAACGTGGTCGAGCACTTCCTGGTGGCCGCTGCGGGCTTCGCCGCGCACCTGCAGGAAGGCCCGCACGAACGAGGTGCCCTCGGCCGCGAACGAGACCGCAAGCGCCACGTAAGCGGCGACCGGACTCTCGCTGCGGGTGCTCGACAGGCTCATCACGCCCTCGAAGATCGAGAACCCGCCGCCGGCCACGAAGATGCCGAATGCGGCCAGCAGCGACCAGAAGTACCGTTCCTGCCCGTGGCCGAACGGGTGCGCCCGGTCGGCCGGCCGGTCGGCCTGGCGCAGCGAGGTGAGCAGGAAGAGCTGGTCAAGGGTGTCAGCGGCCGAGTGGGCGGCCTCGGCCAGCATGGCGCTGGATCCGCTGATGATCCCAGCGGCCAGCTTCACCAGGCCGACCAGGATGTTGGCGCCCCCGGCGACGAGGACGGTCCGCCTGGTCTCCTGGTGCTGATTGCGGCTCGTCACCGGGGCGGAACTTCCCCAGGTGAGCCGGGTCAAACCGCCGTCGGCCGGCTGCCTTGAGTGCTAGCTCTTGCGCTTGGCCGCGTTGCCCCCGCTGCCCGGGTTGTCGCCGTACCGGCGGCGGAACTGCTCCACCCGGCCGGCGGTGTCGACCACGCGCGACTTGCCGGTGTAGAACGGGTGGCTCGCCGACGAGATCTCCACGTCGATGACGGGGTAAGTGTTGCCGTCTTCCCATTCGATCGTCCGGTCACTCGTCTGCGTCGACTTCGTGAGGAACGCGAAGTCCGCTGAACGGTCCCGGTAGACGACGGGATGGTAGTCGGGGTGAATGCCTGGCCTCATAACCGGCCTCCCTAATCGACGAGTACCGCCTTCAACGTGCGCACGGCCGCAGATGTTCCAGCGGGGGTGGCACTGTCAGCCGCTCCCGTTCGGCTGAATGGGGGGTTGCGTAACGGGACTTACTTGCGGGTATGAACTGGTTTGTGCTGGTCCCCACCGCGGGTTCGCCCGCCCCGGTGCCCGGCGGGAGCCTGGTCCCGACGTTGCCGGGAGCGTGGTACACCGACCCGGCGGTATTCGCCCGCGAGCAGCAGGCGATCTTCGACACCCGCTGGCTGTGCGTCGCGCGGTGCGGCGACGTCCCGGCCGCGGGGCAGTTCCTGACCGTCAAGGCGGGCACCGAGAGCGTGCTGGTCGTCCGCCAGCCTGACGGGGGCCTGCGGGCGTTCCTCAACGTCTGCCGCCACCGCGGCGCCCGGCTCTGCCTCGAGGAGTCCGGGCAGGCCACGCGGTATATTCGCTGCGCCTACCACGCCTGGTCGTACGAGCTCGGCGGTCGGCTGGCGGCGGCCCCCAACCTAGCCAAGATGCCGGACATCGACCGGGACGCCTACGGTCTTGTCCCGGTCGCGCTGCGGGAGTGGCTCGGCTACGCCTGGGTGTGCCTGGCCGCGCAGCCGCCGTCGTTCGAGGACACGGTGATGGGCGCGGTGACGGCGCGCCTTGGCGACCCGCGGGCGGTCGACGCGTACGCGCCGCAGGACCTGGCGGTCGGACGGCGGATCACCTACGACGTCGCGGCGAACTGGAAGCTGATCGTCGAGAACTTCATGGAGTGCTATCACTGCGCCCCGATCCACCCGGAGCTGACCAGCGTGCTGCCCGAGTTCGCGGGCGGCTACGCGGCCCAGTACTACGTCGGGCACGGCGCGGCCTTCGCCGGCCGGGTGGACGGCTTCACCGTCGACGGCAGCCCGGGGTTCGGCCGCCTTCCCGGGGTGAGCGAGGACCAGGACCGCCGCTACTACGCGGTCACCATCAAGCCGCAGGTGTTCATCAACCTGGTGCCTGACCACGTGATCTTCCACCGGATGACGCCGCTCGGCCCGGACCGCACGCTGGTCGTGTGCGACTGGCTGTTCGACGCCGGCCTGGTGGCGTCCGGGCAGGACCTGTCCCGCTCGGTGGAACTTTTCGACCGAGTCAACCAGCAGGACTTCGCGGCCTGCGAGCGCACCCAGCCGTCGATGAGCTCACGCGCTTACCGCGCAGGCGGGGTGCTGGTGCCCAGCGAGCACCACATCGCCGATTTCCACTCCTGGGTGCGCGACCTGGCCGGTCCTGCATAGCTTCGCTGGCCGCACTCAGTGGGCTGACGGTCGGCGCGGGGTTAAGCTCGCGACATGATCGCCGGAATGCATGCGATCGTGTTCTCTCCGGAGGCGGAGAAGGTTCGCGAGTTCTTCGCTGACGTGCTGCGCATGCCCTCGGTCGATGCGGGCGGCGGCTGGCTCATTTTCGCCCTGCCGCCGGCCGAGCTTGCCGTCCATCCGGCCGAGGGTCCCAGCCGTACGAGCTTTACCTGATGTGCGACGACATCGGCGCCACGCTTGCGGAGCTGCGGGAAAAGGGCGCCGAAGTATCACGGGAGGTCTCAGACCAGGGCTGGGGGCTGCTCGCGGCCATCCGGCTGCCCGACGGCTCGGAAATCCCCGTTTACCAGCCCCGGCATCCCTCGCCGGCTGGCTCCGCTCGGCCGGACTAGCGCCCCGTTTGGGAGCCCTGTGTCGTTCGGGGGCCCTGCAGCGAAAGGGCCGCCGCTGCCGTCCGACCATCCTGCGGAACTGCCATAATCACCGGCAGAATAGAAGATCATGGAACATTTTCGTTCTATAACGCAGGTAAGTTTCCGATTAGACAAAAGTTTCCTAAACGATGGGCTCATCAGCCACATCAGGCGTTTGCGGAACCTTGTCTGCCCGGCGCGGACGGCGCGGGGGGCGCGGACGGCGCGGACGGCGCGGGGTCCTGGCGGCGGCAGTTGGCGCAGCGGCCGGTGACGGCGAAGCGGTGCGGGTTGATGGCGAAGCCGTAGCCGGCCTCGGCCGCCCGGACCAGGCTGGCGAACAGCTCGTCGGGCACCTCGGTCATCGTGCCGCACTGCTCGCAGGCCAGGTGACCGTGCGAGGTGATCGCGAGGTGGTAGGTCGCGGGACCGCTGCCGAGCCTGGTGCTGTCGATCACGCCGAGCCGCTCGAGTTCCTCGAGGTTGCGGTAGATCGTGGACAGGTTCACGTCTGGTGCGCGGGCGTGCACCTCGGCCGCCAGGGCCTCGGCGCTGCGGTGCTCGCTGTTCGCGAACAGGGCGTCGAGCAGCAGCCTGCGGGCGGGAGTAGCCCGGCCGCCGTTCCGGCGGACGAGCGCGAGCACGTCTTCCACCGCGTTGCCGCCCGGGCGATGCTCGGGGGACGCGGGCGCATCCCTGGCCATAGGCTCAGGGTATAGCCGGGCGGCCACTGTTGCGAGTCTTCGCAATTGCGAATCAGGCCGCGAGCTTGCTGTCACTGCTGTCGGCGGCGCCGACGGTGACCGCTACGGAGGCCTGGCGGCTGTCCCACTTCTCCTCGATCTTGCCGAAGCGCCAGACGGCGAGGGCGGCGATCCAGGTGATGATGAAGATGCCGACAATGACGAAGCCGGCCTTGTTGATGTCGAAGTTGCCCATGAAGGACCAGAACCCGCCGCTCAGGTTGTACTCCTGGCCGATGAGGCCGAGGATCTCGACGGTGCCGACGAAGAAGGCGACGAAGACCGACAGGCCGGTGACGGTCAGGTTGTAGTAGACCTTGCGGATGGGCTTGGCGAACGCCCAGTCGTAGGCGAAGTTCATGAAACAGCCGTCGATCGTGTCGAACAGGCACATGCCCGCCGCGAACAAGAGGGGCAGCGACAGGATCGCGTAGAACGGCAGCCCGGACACGACCGCGGAACCGGCCAGCACCAGCAGCGCGACCTCGGTGGCAGTGTCGAAGCCGAGCCCGAACAGCACGCCGATCGGGTACATCTTCCACGGCGCGTCGGCGCGGCGGGCGATGGGGCCCAGGAAGCGGTTCATCAGCCCGCGCTTGTCCAGCTGGGCTTCCAGCTCCTGGTCGTTGTAGCGGCCGTTGCGCATCTCGCGGAAGACCTTGAGGATGCCGACCAGGATGATGACGTTGAGCAGCGCGATGATGTACAGGAACATGCCGGAGACGCCGGTGCCGATGACGCTGGTCACGTTGTGCAGCCCGGAGTTGCCGTTCTTGACCTGATCGTCCAGGGCGCGGATGCCGAAGTTGAGCAGTATGGCGAGCACGAACACCACGCTGGAGTGACCGAGGGAGAAGAAGAACCCGACCGACAGCGGGCGCTTGCCGTCGCTCACCAGCTTGCGGGTGGTGTTGTCGATCGCGGCGATGTGGTCGGCGTCGAAGGCGTGCCGCATCCCGAGGGTGTAGGCCAGGATCCCGGTGCCGAACCCGAAAATCTCGGTGTTGGTGATGTGGTAGTGACCGCCGACAGCCAGTGCCAGCAGCAGCCAGCCAGAGACGTTCAATCCGACGACGACGGCCACCATAGCGCCGACGCGGGCCCACTCTTGTGGCGACAGGCCGTCCCTGACCTGTGCCAGCCGTGCGCTCACGCATCCCATCCGCCGCCGCCTTCCCGAGGAGAACCTGGTCAGGCCAGTTTATTAATACCTGCAAACTGGTTGCAATAGCGGGTAGCCCGTAAGAGCGTTGCTGCCTCACCTGCGTGCTTGCGGCGTCAGGCGGTCGACTCCGATATCGGAGTCAACCGTCGTGACTTCGATATCGAAGTCACGCACGAGAACGGCGGGCGGCTGGCCGAACGGTGCCGAGGTGACATCGCCGGTCAGCCGTCCGCCGCCAGAAAAATCAGTCAGCGAGCCGCCGCGAGGTCAGGACGGCTGGGGGACGATCCTGATGTAGGGCTTGGGCTCGTTCCAGGTGCCGAAGATTTCCTTGGCCTGGTCGTTGGTGACGGAGCCTGCGATTATCACGTCCCCGCCCTGCTTCCAGTTGGCAGGGGTGGCGACCTTGTTCTTGGCGGTCAGCTGCAGGGAGTCGATGACGCGGAGGATCTCGTCGAAGTTGCGGCCGGTGGTCATGGGGTAGAGCATGATCAGCTTGATCTTCTTGTCCGGTCCGATGACGAACACGCCGCGCACGGTCTGGTTGTCGGCCGCCGTGCGGTCGGAGGGGTCGCCGCTGACGTCGGCGCCCAGCATCCCGTACGCCTTGGAGATGCTGAAGTCGGTGTCACCGATCATCGGGTAGTTCGGGGCGGTGCCCTGGGTCTCCTCGATGTCCGCGGACCAGGCTTCGTGCTTGTCGATCGGGTCGACAGAAAGCGCGATGATCTTCACGCCGCGGCGGTCGAACTCCGGCTTGTAAGCGGCCAGGACGCCGAGCTCGGTCGTGCAGATCGGGGTGAAGTCCTTCGGGTGGGAGAAGAGCACCGCCCAGGAGTCGCCGATCCAGTCGTGGAAGTTGATCGTGCCCTCGGTGGTCTCGGTGGTGAAGTCCGGGGCAATATCACCGATAGTGAGGCTCATCGTTGGTCTCCGTTTCAGAAAGGGTAACGCACCGGATGATGTGTCCCCTGTTATAGCTACGTTATCCGGGCGGCACGTCCCAGCATTGCGCTGGCTCGCCCGCAGCGAGAGCGCGCCGGTGCTCAGCGATGGCCGACATGGTTCAGCCGCAGTGCGTGCGCCACGCAGCGGGGACAGTCGGCGGGGGAGGGAAACTCGGCCCGGCGGACGGGATCTGCACGCCGCCCTGGTCGCCACGCCCGCGCGACGCGACGTGCCGGTGATCTGCAACGAGCAGCTGGTGGTGGAGTACTACTCGCGTTAACGGCCCTTAGCGCTGAGCCCAGAGCAGCTCAAGCCGGGACTTGTCGCCCTCGGGGAGCCGGCGGACCGCCTCGCGGAAGGTGACGCCGGATATCTCCGCCAGGTGCGCCTCCGTCCACGCCGCGACCCACTCCGGCTCGCGGCGGGAGAGTTCGCGCAGCACCCAGCCGATCGCCTTGCGGATGAAGAACTCCTTCTCGGCCAGCATCGGACCGGAGTAGCGGACGAACCGCGGCCGGTCCGGCTGGCCGGCCCGGATGCCCGGCAGCAGCGTCAGCAGCGCTGAGCGGCGGATCCAGAAGTCCGCGTCGACCGCCCACACGTCGATGCATTTCCACGCGGCCGGATCCCGCAGTGCGACCGTGCCTGCGATGTTCCCGGCTAGCGTGTCCACGTAGGCCCAGGTCAGTGATTCGCGGATGAGCTGCTCGACCACCGCGAGATCCTCCGCGACCAGCGACGGCGTGGTCAGCGTGAGAATCTCGACGGCGGCGGCCCGGCGTTCGTGCACCCGCTCACGCCACAAGGCAGTCGCCCACGCCAGCCCCGTCTCGCGGTCGATTGAGAGGCCGCGCTGGCCGGCTGGCTGCCGGTCCTTCACCGCCGCCTCGACCGCACGGCGCAGGTCAGGCACTGCGACGCCGAAGAACTCGAGGTCGCTCTTGAGATACCGCTTCTCCTGCCCGGCCCGGGCCGGCGTCCCCAGGTCCCGCAGCGTCGCGGTCAGCGCGGCGGCGGCGGCCTCCGGATCGAAACAGTCCACCGCCACACCCTACGCAGCGGCAATGGCGCCGCAACCGGCCGTGCCAGAGCTCCTAACCCCGCAAAGACCGGCAAACCGCCACAACCGCACTATCCGCTCTGCCTTTTGCCACAGGCTTTAGCGAGCAGCCGAAGGGCTGCCGGAATCGGGGCCTGGAGTGGTAAGGGAGAAGTACATGACCGAAACACTTTCCGCTGAAGACGGGGAGATCGCGGGCGGACCTGCGGTGAGCCGGGGAGAAGCAGAGCATCGTCATCCCGGCAATGCTGACCTGCGGCGTACCGGGATCAATCCGGATTACTGGTATCCAGTCGCCGCCTCAGAGAGCGTGCGGCGGGGAAAGACGTTCGCGGCCACGTTCGCCGGCGAGCGCATCGTCTTGTACCGTGGCGACGGCGGCACGGTCTACGCGCTCGAGGACCGCTGCGCCCATCGCCAGGTACCGCTGAGCATGGGCGTAGTCGAAGGGGAAGCGCTGCGCTGCTGCTATCACGCGTGGGCTTACCGCGGGAACGGCCGCATCTCGCAGATCCCGTACCTGCCCAAAGACGCGGCCCGGCCGCCGCGCGGTGTCCGCGCCTACCCGGTGCGCGAAGCCTACGGCCTGGTATTCGTCTTTCCCGGCGACGCCAAGAAGGCGGACACGGCCGCGCTGCCCGAGCTGCCGGAGTTCGATTCGGCCCGCCACAAGACGATGACGTTCTCGCGCACCGTCAACTGCCATTACTCATTCATGCACGAGAACCTGCTGGACATGAACCACCAGTTCCTGCACCGGGGTGTGCTCGGGAAAATCCAGCCTGAGCTCCTCGGCTATGAAACCGGCCCGCACTTTGTCGAGGCCCGTTACCTATTCACCCACGCGGGCGGGAAAAAGAACCGCGGTGCGAATCTGCTCGCGGCCGAGGGTGTCACCGGCGGCAATTCGCCCGACGTCGTTACGATCCGCACCGGCTACCCCTACCAGACCCTCCGGCTCGTCCCGGAGAACGCCGAACTCCCGGCGTTCTCACTCTGGGTGGCCTACGTCCCAGGAGACGCCGCGCAGCGCACCAATCACGTCTACGGCCTGCTCATGATCGAGAAGCCGCCGGTCCCCGGCGTCCTCCCGCTGGCCTGGCCGCTCATCCGGCGCTTCACCGGGCGCGTGTTCGCCGAGGACCGCATGGCGGTCGAGGCCGAGCAGCGGGCCTGGGACGAACAGGGCGAGGACTTGAACCGCGAGGTTTTCCCGCTGATCATCGACCTCCGCGACATGCTCCGCAGCAACGGCGTCCCGATCCGCCCGGCATCAGCCCGCTGCGGCGCCGCTGCACTCTGCGGCGCCGTAGCCCCGGACAGCCTGGCAGTGCCCGTTCAGCAGAAACAGCCCGACTGACCCGCTGATTTCTGCAGGCGCCGCCTTCGCGCCGGTACTGCAAAATGCCCCTTATTAGGGGTATTTTGCCGTGCCGGCCGCTAACTTTCGCCGTCGAAGCTGGTGGAGGCGCTGAGCTTTTCCCAGTCGCGGATCTCGGCCAGCCGTTCGCCGGTGACCTCGCGGAACGTGTCGAGCGCGTCCTGGCCGAGCAGGAGGAAAGCCGGGGGCGCGGCGGACTCGACGGCGGTGATGAGTGCCTGCGCCGCCTTGGCCGGGTCACCCTGCTGGTTGCGCGGCGGGGCGCCGGGCTGCTTGCGCCGCTTGCCCGCGGTGCTGGCGTAGTCGTCGATCACCGTGCTCGACTGCGCCAGCGACCGGCCCGCGAAGTCGGTGCGGAACGCGCCCGGTTCCACCGCCGTGACGCTGATGCCGAGCGGTGCGAGCTCCTTGCGCAGCGACCCGGAGATGCCCTCAAGGGCCGCCTTCGCCGCGGCGTAGTACCCGGACCCCTCCGGGGTCCTGGTGGCTCCGATCGACGAGATGTTGACGATCGCGCCGGAACGGTTGGTCCGCATCCCCGGTAGCACCGCTTTGATCAGCGCGACCGCACCGAAGAAGTTCGTCGCGAACAGCTGCTGGACGTCGGCGTCATCGCCCTCCTCGACCGCGGCCCGGTAGCCGTAACCGGCATTGTTGACCAGAACGTCGATCGCCCCGAAGCGCTCTTCCCCGGCCCGGACGGCGCCGGCCGCCTGCGCCGCGTCGGCCACGTCGAGGGAGAGCGCGAGAGCGGTGTCCGGGTTTGCGCCGGCCAGGTCGCGGACCCGGGTCACGTCGCGGGCGGTGACAACGGCGTTGTGCCCGCGGTCGAGCACAGCAGTGGCAAGGGCCCGGCCGAGCCCGGTCGAGCAGCCGGTAATGAACCAGGTAGACATGCGACCAGTCAACCGCATCGGCTCCAAGTGACGCTGGCGTGTGCCTGCCGGCCGAACGAAGATGGCTCTATGCGCATCGTCCAGTTCTCCGACACGCACATTTCGCACCGCGGCGGCATCGGCCGCGCCAATACCGGGCTGCTCATCGATTACCTGAACAACGTGGCCCGGCCCGACCTGGTCATCAACTCCGGCGACCTGGTCATCCTGGATCCCGACGAGGCCGGCGACCGGGACGCGGCGGTGCGCGTGCACCAGCGGATCGAGGCGCCGCTCCGGGTGATTCCCGGCAACCATGACGTGGGGGAGTGCGCGGCTGACCCGTGGCGGGGGATCGGCGTGAGCAGCGAGCGCGTGCGGAACTTCCGGTCGGCCTGGGGGAGCGACCGCTTCGCGGTCTTCGGCGACGCGGCCCGTGACGCGGCGGGCTGGGTGTTCGCGGGCATCAACAGCGAGCTGTGCTCCTCCGGCCTGCCCGAGGAGGAGGAGCAGTGGGCCTGGCTGGAAGAAGTCGCGGCCAGGGCGGCGGGCCTTTCTGTGCTCTTTTTCCTGCACAAGCCGCTGATCATCGACGGCGGCGCACGGGACGGCATCACGGTGAGCGCGGCGTCACGGGACCGGATCCTCAGCACGTTCAGCCGGGTCGATTTGCGAGTGGTCGCCAGCGGACACCTGCATCGGTACCGCTATACGGCGAACGGCGGTCCGACGGCGGTCTGGGCGCCGTCGCTGGCCTTCTCGCCGCCCGCTGACCCGGAGCTGAACTGGGGTCCTGGTACGGCCGGCATCGTCGAGTACACAGTGCACGGCGACCAGGTCGACACGCGGTTCACGGTGGTGCCCGGGATCGCCGGAGCGGCCGATTTCTACCTGCTTCCCGAGGTGAAGGAGTCGATGGAAGCCCTGGAACGAAGTCTCTAGACCGCCCGCATGGGATTGAGTACCATAAAGACGGGATTCGGTACCGCGGGCGTGCCGTCGGATGCGCCGATCGTTACCGGCCCGTCGTGTCGGCTATCCGAGTGAGGCCCTGCGCATGAATGACGTCACGTCGCCGGATTCCGGCGACCTGGTTCTCGCCGCCGAGTTCCCTGCGGTCACCCGGCAGCAGTGGCAGCGCCTGGTAGCCAAGGTCCTTGGCAGCTCTAGCGACGCACCAGAACGAGAGCTGGTGACCGTCACCGGAGACGGGATCGAGATCGAGCCGCTGTACACGGCCGGCGACAGCGGCCTGGGCGCCGGTTACCCAGGGCAGCAGCCCTTCGCGCGCGGCCGCACGGCGGCGGGCCACCGCAGCGGCTGGGACGTCAGGCAGCGCCACGAGCACCCCGACCCGGCGGTCGCCCGTGAGCAGATCATGGAAGACCTCGAAGGCGGCGTCAGCTCGCTGTGGCTGGGCCTGGGCGACGGCCGGATCCCCGTCAGCGCCCTGCCGGACGTGCTCGCCGGGGTCTACCTCGACCTGGCCCCGGTCGTGCTAGACGCGGGCGAGCGGTTCGCCGAGGCGGCCGAGGTTTTCCTTGACGCCGCCGCCGGCCGGGTGGAGCCTGCCGGCGCGCTGGCCGGCTGCCTGGGCGCCGACCCGCTCGGGGTGCTCGCGCGCACCGGGAACGGAGCTGACCTCGACGCCGCCGCCGCGCTTGCCGTCCGCTGCGCGGCGGACTTCCCCGAGGTCCGCGCGATCGTGGTTGACGCGCTGCCGTTCCACGAGGCCGGCGGCACCGACGCGCAGGAGCTGGGCTGCGCCCTGGCGGCCGGCGTCCAGTACCTGCGGGCGCTGCGGCAGGCGGGGCTGTCCGCCGACGCCGCGTTCGCGCAGCTGGAGTTCCGCTTCGCCGCCACCGCTGACCAGTTCACCACGATCGCCAAACTCCGCGCCGCCCGGCGCACCTGGGCCCGGGTCGCCCGGGAGTGCGGTGTCACGTCCGCCGCGGCCGGCCAGCGGCAGCACGCGGTCAGCTCGTGGCCGATGATCACCCGCCGCGATCCGTGGAACAACATCCTGCGCGCCACCCTGGCCTGTTTCGCGGCCGGGGTCGGCGGCGCCGACGCGATTACCGTCGCTCCGTTCGACGCGGCCCTCGGGCAGCCCGACCAGCTGGCGCGCCGGGTCGCGCGCAACGTGCACGCCCTGCTCATCGAGGAGTCAAACGTCGCCAGGGTCACCGACCCGGCGGGCGGCTCCTGGTACGTCGAAGACTTCACCGAGCAGCTCGCGGTCAAAGCGTGGGCCTGCTTCCAAGACATCGAGCGCTCAGGCGGCCTGCGCGCCGCCCTGGACAGCGGCGGCATCGGCGACCAGCTGGCGGCCAGCCGCGAGTCCCGGCGCGACGCACTGGCCCGACGGCGGGAAGCGGTCACCGGGGTCAGCGAGTTCCCGCTCATGGGTGAGACGCTGCTGGTGCGGCCCGCCGCGCCGCCGGCCGGCAGCACTGCGGGACTGCCCCGGATCCGCTGGTCGCAGTGGCACGAGGAACTGCGCGACCGGGCGGACGCGCACACCAGGACCGCCGGGTCGCCGCCCGCGGTCGCCTTGGTGCTGCTTGACACCGGGCGCGCGAGCAGCGCACGGGCCGAGCGGGTGGGCGCCCTGCTGGCGCCCGCCGGGATCACCGCGGTGAGCGGCGGCGACGGTGACCTTCCGTCTCCCGTCGTCGTGGTGTGCGGTAGTCCCGACGCGGCCGAGGACGCGGTACGCGCGGCCGTGGACGGCGTCCGGGCGCGCGGAGCGGTCACGGTCGTGGTCGCGGCGGGAGACCCGACGGCGGCGGTACCAGGCGCCGAGGAGAGGATTACCGACAACATGGACACGCTTGCGTTCGGTAGCCGGATGCTCGACGCACTGGGAGTGGCGCGATGAGCGGCGACTGGGAGCTGCCCGATTTCTCCGCCGTCGAGCTGGGCGGGCTGACCGGGCCGGGCCCGGTCGACGAAAAACGCTGGACGGACGCGCTCGGCGCGGCGGGCGAGGACGCCACGCAGGCCTGGGCGACGCCCGAGGGGATCGACGTCAAGCCGCTCTACACCGGGGCGGACACCGCCGGGCTCGACTTCCTCGCCACCTATCCCGGCTTGCCGCCCTACCTGCGCGGGCCGTACCCGACGATGTACGTGAACCAGCCCTGGACGATCCGCCAGTACGCCGGTTTCTCCACCGCGGAGGAGTCCAACGCGTTCTACCGCCGCAACCTCGCGGCGGGGCAGAAGGGTCTTTCTGTCGCGTTCGACCTGCCGACTCACCGCGGCTACGACAGCGATCACCCGCGGGTGTCCGGCGACGTCGGCATGGCGGGGGTCGCGATCGACTCGATCTACGACATGCGCCAGCTGTTCGACGGGATCCCGCTCGACCGGATGAGCGTGTCGATGACGATGAACGGCGCCGTGCTGCCGGTGCTGGCCCTCTACGTGGTGGCGGCCGAGGAGCAGGGCGTGACCAGCGAGCAGCTCGCGGGCACGATCCAGAACGACATCCTCAAAGAATTCATGGTCCGCAACACCTACATCTACCCGCCGGCCCCGTCGATGCGGATCATCTCCGACATCTTCGGGTTCACCTCCCGCCGGATGCCGAAGTTCAACTCGATCTCGATCTCCGGTTACCACATTCAAGAGGCCGGCGCCACGGCCGACCTTGAGCTGGCCTACACCCTGGCCGACGGCGTCGAGTACCTGCGGGCCGGCCTCGGCTCCGGCCTCGACATCGACGCGTTCGCGCCGCGGCTGTCGTTCTTCTGGGCGATCGGGATGAACTTCTTCATGGAGGTCGCCAAGCTGCGGGCCGGACGGCTGCTGTGGGCCAAGCTGGTGAAGCAGTTCGACCCGAAGAGCGCCAAGTCGCTGTCGCTGCGCACCCACTCGCAGACCTCGGGCTGGTCGCTGACCGCCCAGGACGTGTTCAACAACGTGGGCCGCACCTGCATCGAGGCGATGGCGGCGACCCAGGGGCACACCCAGTCGCTGCACACCAACGCGCTGGATGAGGCGCTCGCCCTGCCGACCGACTTCTCCGCCAGGATCGCCCGCAACACCCAGCTGCTGCTCCAGCAGGAGTCAGGCACCGGCCGGGTCATCGACCCCTGGGGCGGCAGCGCCTACGTGGAGCGGCTTACCTACGAGCTCGCCCGCCGCGCCTGGGCCCATATCCAGGAGGTCGAGGCAGCGGGCGGCATGGCCCGCGCGATCGAGGAGGGCATCCCCAAGATGCGGGTCGAGGAGGCCGCCGCCCGCACCCAGGCGCGGATCGACTCCGGCCGGCAGCCGGTGATCGGCGTCAACAAGTACCGCGTCGGTGCCGGCGACGACATCGAGGTGCTCAAGATCGACAACCGGGCGGTGCGCGCCCAGCAGATCGAGAAGCTCCGCCGCCTGCGCGCGGAGCGCGACGAGGGTGCCTGCCAGGCCGCGCTCGACCTGCTGACCGCCGCCGCGGGCAAGCCGGGCGGTGACGGGGACGACACCAACCTGCTGGCGCTCGCCATCGACGCCGCCCGTGCGAAGGCCACGGTCGGCGAGATCTCCGACGCGCTGGAGAAGGTGTTCGGCCGGTACACCGGCCACATCCGTACAATCAGCGGTGTGTACCGGCAGGAGGCGGGCCAGACGGCTGGCATCGAGCGGGTCCGCACCGCGGCCGCGGAATTCGAGCGGGCCGAAGGGCGGCGCCCCCGGATCCTGGTCGCCAAGATGGGCCAGGACGGGCACGACCGCGGGCAGAAGGTCATCGCGAGCGCGTTCGCCGACCTCGGCTTCGACGTTGACGTGGGCGCTTTGTTCCAGACCCCGGGCGAGGTGGCCCGTCAGGCCATCGAGGCCGACGTGCACATTGTCGGCGTCAATTCACTCGCGGCCGGCCACCTGACCCTGGTTCCCGAGCTCAAGGCCGCCCTGGCCGAGGAAGGCCGCGCCGACATCATGGTGGTGGTCGGCGGTGTCATCCCGCCGCAGGACTACGACGAGCTGCGCGCGGCCGGCGCCGCGGCGATCTTCGGTCCAGGCACCGTCATCCCCGACGCGGCCTACGACCTGCTGACGGAACTGGCCGCCCGGCGCGACACGGTGTCGTGAGCGAGCTCGCGAGCGAACCAATGGGCACTGCGCCTACGCGAGCGAGCCCGACGAGCGCCAGCGAGGAGGGATCGTGAGCGAGCTTGCGAGCGAACCAATGAGTACTGCGTGAGCGACGTGCCGGACGCCGGCCGGTACGCGGACGCCGTCCTGGCCGGGTCACGGGCCGCGATCGCCCGGACGATCACGCTCGTAGAGTCGGGCCGCCCGGACCACCGGCTGCTGGCCCAGCAGGTGCTGACCCGGTTGCTGCCGCACGCGGACCAGGCCAGTCGGGTCGGCGTCACCGGGGTCCCCGGTGTCGGCAAGTCAACGTTCATCGACGCGCTCGGCGGCCGGCTCATCGACCAGGGGCACCGGGTCGCCGTGCTCGCCGTCGACCCGTCCTCGACCCGCAGCGGCGGCAGCATCCTGGGTGACAAGACCCGGATGACCAGGCTCGCCGCCGATCCCGCGGCGTTCGTGCGCCCGTCGCCGACCGCCGGCACCCTCGGCGGTGTCGCCCGCGCGACCAGGGAATCGCTAGTCGTCATGGCCGCCGCCGGGTACGACATCGCGATCGTCGAGACCGTCGGGGTTGGCCAGTCCGAGACCCTGGTGGCGGAGATGACCGACACCTTCCTGCTGCTGGCCCTGGCCCGCACAGGCGACCAGCTGCAGGGCATCAAGAAGGGCGTGCTCGAGCTGGCCGACGTGGTGGCCGTGAACAAGGCCGACGGCCCGCACGAGGCCGAAGCCAAACGGGCCGCGCGCGAGCTGTCCGGGGCGCTGCGGCTGCTCGGTCAGCCCGAGGACGGCTGGGCCACGCCGGTCGTCACCTGCAGCGCCGCTAACGGGACGGGCCTGGCCGAGGTGTGGGAGCTGGTCGAGAAGCACCAGCGGATGCTGGCCGACACCGGCGAGCTCGACCGCCGGCGCCGTGACCAGCGGGTCAGCTGGATGTGGGCGCTGGTCCGCGACCAGCTGCTTGACCGGCTGCGCGACAGCGGCGACGTGCACGCGCTCGCCCCCGGACTCGAGGCCGGGGTGCGGGACGGCACCCTCGCCCCCGGCCTCGCCGCTCAGCAGCTCATCGCCGCCTTCCTGCCCGGGACACCTGCCTTAGGCGTCGCGCTTGCGGAACACGTACACGCCGGCTGCGAGTAGTGCCACCGCCCACAGCGCCGTTATCCCCAGCTGCGGCCAGGCCGACCACAGGTGCGCATTGGCGGTGCCGCTGAGGGTGACAGAGATCACCTGGTTGGCGGCGTCAGGCAGGAACCGCTGGATGTCGTCGTGCCAGTTGGACGGCAGCGCGTTCTCGACAATCGGGATGATGAACAGCGCCGCGATCACGATCGAGATCGCGGCCGCGGTGTGCCGGACCAGCGCGCCGACGCCGAACGCGATGAGCGCGACCAGCGTGACGAACAGCGCGCAGCCGATGATCGCCAGCAGCACAGTCGACGGTGAGACCGTGTAGGTGCCGGAGAACGTTACCTCGGCGCCCCCTGTGCACACGCGACCGCCGTGCGGGCCGTTGACGACCCCGCCCGCGCACTTGCCGATCGCGTTCACCGGGACCTTGGTGGTGTGGAACAGGGAGGCGCTGACGCCGCTGCCCGACAGCAGCGCCTGGCCGAGGAAGAACGCGACGAACGCGGTGATAAGCGAGATAACGAGCGTCACCGCCGTGAGCACGATCGCCTTAGCCGTGAAGACCACGCCGCGCCGCGGCTGCGCGGTCAGCGAGGTGCGGATCATCCCGGTGGAGTACTCGGAGGTAATGGTCATCGCCGCGATCACCGCGATGATCAGCTGGCCGATCTCGAAGAAGGCGATCAGCGCGGTCTGGGTGGCGTCGAAACCGGCCTTGTTGGCCGGGTTGTTGTTGAAGCTGGCGGCCGTGCCCGCGGTGATCGCCGCGCCGAGGCCGACGGAGACGATAAGCAGCGCCGCCAGCGTCCAGTAGGTGGACCGGACCGAGCGGAGCTTGGTGAACTCCGACGCGATCGCGCCGCCGAGTCCGGCCCGCCCGGCGGCCGGCGGGAGCGCGGAGAGCTGAGTTGCCTGCGTTGTGGTGGTTGCCATCGCTCAGACCCCGGTCTCGCTCGTCGCGCCGGGCACTCCGGCGTGGTACTCCACGCTGCTCGCGGTCAGTTCCATGAACGCCTCCTCGAGCGAGGCGTGCACCACGGTCAGCTCGTGCAGCCTGATGCCCTGGTCAAACGCGACGTCGCCGATCACCTCGGCGGTCAGGCCGCGGACCTCGATGGCGCCGTCGGCGTCGTTCGCCACGGTCGTCGCCGTCGCGCCCCGGGAAGTGAGCGCCTTGATCAGGTCATCCGCCGACGGGGTGCGCACCCGGACGGCCGCACCAGAAGAGCGCGCGACGAAGTCCTGCATCGAGCAGTCGGCGATGAGCTTCCCGCGGCCGATGACGATCAGGTGGTCAGCCGTATTCGCCATCTCTGACATGAGGTGGCTGGAGACGAAGACGGTGCGGCCTTCGGCGGCCAGGGCCTTCATCAGGTTCCTGATCCACAGGATGCCTTCTGGGTCGAGGCCGTTGACGGGCTCGTCGAACATCAGCACCTTGGGGTCGC
>DASYAD010000079.1:0-3496 GCA_036501515.1 Trebonia sp.
GTACGGGGTGGGCACCTCGCTGGTCACCGGGTCGGGCGCGCCGACCGCGGCGCTCGTGTACAAGCTGGTGGCCAGGTCGGACACCCCGCTGGAGGATTCCGCGACGGCGGGACCAATGGACGTCCTGCGGCCGGTCGCGAAACGGTCGGTGGGCAAGCCTGGGCGCGGCGGCCGCAAGTGGGCCGTCCGGCACCGCGGCGCGGCGGGCGAGGCCGTGACCGAGCGGATCACCCTGGCGCCGCCCGACCCGGGCCCGTCGGACCGGGTGCTGCTCCGCGAGCTCATCAGGGACGGCAAGATAGTGGGGCGCGAGCCGCTGGAGGCCGCGCGTGACCGGCATCAGGCGGTCCTCGGCGAACTGCCCGGCTACGCGCTGCAGCTGTCGCGCGGCTACCCGGCCATCCCGACGATCTTCGACCGCGACGGCGAGGAGGACTGACCGCGTCGGGGACGTCACCTGGCGGGCGAAATGCGTTCGCGGCCGGCCCCGCGGTATCGGTAGCGTGGCCGGCATGGCAGTCGATTTCTCTAAGTTCGCTGACGTGCTCACGTCGCTGGGTGTCGCCGGCGAGGTCCGGGAACTCCCCGAACCGGCGCCCACCGCGGCCGCCGCGGCGCAACAGCTCGGCTGCGAGGTCGGCGCGATCGCCAACAGCCTGGTGTTCAACGCCGACGGCGCCCCGCTGCTGGTGATGACCAGCGGGGCGCACCGGGTGGACACGTCGCGAGTGGCATCCCTGACCGGTTCAGCCGCCGTGGCGCGGGCCGACGCGCGCTCGGTGCGCGAGTGGACCGGCCAGGCGATCGGCGGAGTCGGGCCAGTGGCGCATCCCGCGCCGATCCGGACGCTGGTGGACACCTGGCTGTCGAAGTACGACGTCGTGTGGGCGGCGGCCGGGCATCCGCACACGGTGTTCCCGACGTCTTTCGACGAGCTGATCCGGATCACCAGCGGCACCGGCGCCGACGTGGGCTCTTAGGTCCGCGTCGCCTCATTCGCACGATACGGTTAAAACATGCGCGCGCTCATCATCGTCGACGTGCAGAACGATTTCTGCGAAGGCGGCTCCCTCGCGGTCGCCGGCGGCTCCGCGGTGGCTCGCGGTATCAGCTCGCTGCTCGCGTCGCCCGGCCACGGCTACGATCACGTGGTCGCCACCGAGGACTACCACATCGATCCAGGCAGCCACTTCGCCGCCGAACCGGACTACGTCCAGTCCTGGCCGCCGCACTGCGTCGCCGGGTCGCACGGCGCGGAACTGCATCCGAACCTGGACATCAGGCCGATCGAGGCGGTGTTCCGCAAGGGCCAGCACGCAGCCGCTTACAGCGGCTTCGAAGGCGCCGACGACCAGGGCACGCCGCTCGCTGACTGGCTGCGCGCCCGCGACATCGACGAGGTCGACGTCGCCGGGCTCGCCACCGACTACTGCGTCCGCGCGACCGCGGCCGACGCGGCGAAGGCCGGCTTCCGCACGAAGGTCCTGCTCGGGCTGACCGCGGGCGTTGACCCAGGCACCACGGCCGAAGCCATCGCCACCCTGCAAGACGCCGGCGTCACCGTCACCCCCGCTTAAGGCCCGGCTTTACTGAACGTAACCTCATGTAATACCGGCGTGGTTGCCGATCCGCGGCGAGTCCTGAAGACTTGCCTGTGACAGGCGCGTGAGGCCACGCCAGTCCGCGCGCTCGATCGAGGCTCATCCTGGGGCAGACATGAGCATTTCGGACGTCAGCAAGACGCGGGCGGAAGCCGTCATCACGGTGCACGCATACCAGCCCGTCTCCTACGAAACACCGGCCGACGGGCCGTCCCTCACGCGCATCCACGTGGAGGAAGCGTTCACCGGGGATATCGAGGGCGCAGGCGTGGTCGAGTTCCTGCAAGCGGCACGAGCCGACGGTTCGGCGAGCTTCGTCGGAATCGAGCGGGTCACCGGCGCCGTAGCGGGTCACACAGGAAGCTTTCTCCTGCAGGACTCGGGCACCGTGACCGGGAGCGTCGTGGCGGGCGACTGGTTCGTGGTGCCCGGCTCGGGCACCGGCGAGCTGGCCGGGCTGCGCGGCGAAGGCGGATTCCGCGCCAACCTCGGCGAGAACGCCGCAGTACACCTCGACTACTGGTTCGACTGAGCGAGGGCGTCCGGGCGGCCGGTCTGCTATTTGTCCCTGTTTTCTGCTGCCTGAACAGCAGAAAACAGGGACAAAGCGATGGAACTAGTCTCCGGCGACCCGTTGACGGCTCAGTCGTGCAGGACCGGCCTGCCAAGCGGGACCGGCCGGCCGCCGGTCGCGATGGTCGCGGTGTTGAAGTACAGGTACACGCCGATGGCGGCGAACACCAGGACCACGTACCCGGCGGCCTTCAGCATCCCGGTGGATGTCTGGTTCACCCCGAGGAACACCAGCAGCAGCGCGACGTCCACCAGGAAGAACACCGCCGTGAAGGCCAGCGGCAGCCGCAGCATCGCCAGCGTGAGCATCACCATCACCACGAGCCAGGCGACCAGGAACAGTTCCTGTGCGGCCTGCGCCGAGGCCGGCGCGACGCCGAACCAGTTGTGGGTGAGACCGATGACGAGCACGGCGTAGCTGAGCCAGAACCCGCCGAAGATGCCGAACACGCTCGCTACGGCAGTCTGCCCCAGCGACGCGCTCCAGATCGTCGCCAGGAACAGGCCGATCGACGTGGCCGTGAGAATGATCGGCAGCGCCGCCCCGATCGCGGTTGCCGGGACCACGCCCACCAGGGCCAGCCCGAGCGAGACCGAGCCCGCGACGAAGCACGGCAGGCCGAGCGCCGCCGGGTCGCCGGTCAGCGGTCCCGGCGTGGTGGCAGGCGCGGCTGGGGGTTCCTCGCGCAGCGTGCGGGCGGCGGATGCGTCAGCGCTCATCACTTCACTCCTTCGAGTTTGAGCACCCGCGATCGCGGGTTAATGCATCCGTACGCCGAGGTCCGCCTGCCCGTGTTCTCACTTTGAACCAGTGCCGTCTGAGCAGCGCCAGGATCAGCGCCGGGACAGGGCCCATTTCCTGATCATCGCGATCCGGTCGCGGATCTGCTCCGCGGACGCCTGCGGGATCGCCGGGCCGCCGCAGGCCTGCCGCAGCTCGGCGTGAATCACCCCGTGCGGCTGTCCCGTCCGGTGGCTCCAGGCACCGACCAGGCCGTTGAGCTCCTTGCGCAGCGCGGCCAGCCCCTCGCGGCTCACAGTAGCGGCCGGTGCCGACGGAGCCGGGGCTACGGGGGCCGCGGCGGCCGCCGACCGCGCCGTCAGCTGCCGGGACTGTCGCTTGCGCAGGAGCACGGCCACCTGGTCCGGATCCAGGAGGCCAGGCAGCCCCAGGTAGTCCTCCTCCTCCAGCGACCCCGCCTCCGTCGCGGTGCCGAACTCCCCGCCGTCATACAGCACCCGGTCAAACGTCGCGGAGGCCGCCAGCGCCTCGAAGGATTTCCCCAGCACCTCGAAGTCAGGCGCGTCACGGGACCGCTCAG
>DASYAD010000080.1:0-15972 GCA_036501515.1 Trebonia sp.
ACCCGCCGAGTCCGCCGGCAGGTCGACGCCGCTCATCCGGGTCTGCGCGGTGAACGGCACGAACACCGCCCCGGGCAGCTCGCCGGCCGACCGCGGGGGAACGTTGAAATCCTCCTCCGCCAGGGAGACGACTGAGCGCCCCTCCGGGGTCTCGTCGGCCAGCGAAGACAGCTGCGCCGCGTCGGCCAGGTCGGCGACCGATACCCCGGCGGCCGGCAGGAACTCGGACGCCTGCCGGTTGCCGATGGTGATCGTGCCGGTCTTGTCGAGCAGCAGCGTGTTCACGTCGCCCGCCGCCTCGACGGCGCGGCCTGACATCGCGAGCACGTTGCGCTGTACGAGCCGGTCCATGCCGGCGATGCCGATCGCGGACAGCAGCGCCCCGATGGTGGTCGGGATCAGCGCGACGATCAGCGCGACCAGGATGACCAGGTTCTGCGGCGCGTTGGAGTAGTACGCCATGGGCTGCAGGGTCACCACGGCGAGCACGAAGATCAGCGTCAGCGAGGCGAGCAGGATGTTGAGCGCGACCTCGTTCGGCGTCTTCTGCCGCGACGCGCCCTCGACCAGGGCGATCATGCGGTCGATGAAGGTTTCCCCCGGCTTGGAAGTGATGCGCACGACGACCTGGTCGGACAGCACCCGGGTGCCGCCGGTGACCGCGGAGCGGTCACCGCCAGACTCGCGGATGACCGGGGCCGACTCGCCGGTGATGGCCGACTCGTCGACCGAGGCCACGCCTTCGACGACGTCGCCGTCGCCGGGGATGACCTGGCCGGCCCCGACGAGCACGAAGTCGCCGACCGTCAAAGCGGTCCCGGGCACGTCTTCGACCCGGAACGAGGTGTCCCCGGCCTTCCAGCCGAGCACCCGGCGCGCGACCGTCTCCCGCTTGGTCCGCCGCAGCGTTTCCGCCTGGGCCTTGCCGCGGCCTTCGGCGACCGCTTCCGCCAGGTTGGCGAAGAGCACGGTGAGCCACAGCCAGACGGTGATCGTCCAGGCGAAGATGGACGTGTGGATGATCGCCGAGTAGGTGGTCAGCAGCGAGCCGACCTCGACGACGAACATGACCGGGTTCCTGACCTGGACCCGCGGGTCCAGCTTGCGGAACGCGTCAGGCAGCGACTTCCACAGCATTTTCGGGTCGAGCAGGCCGCCGCCTACCCGGCGCGACGGGGCCGCCAGGCTGCCGGCGGGAAGCGCGGCGTCGACAGGGTCAGCCGCTCCCGTTCGGGTAACTTCCGACGTTGACTTGAGGTTTGCCATCTCAGTGCAGTCCTTCAGCGAACGGCCCGAGCGCCAGCGCGGGGAAGTACGTCAGGCCGACGAGGATGATGATCACGCCGACGAGCAGGCCGGCGAACAGCGGTTTGTGCGTCTCGAGGGTGCCGAGCGACGCGGGTACCGGCTGCTGTCTGGCCAGCGCCCCGGCCAGCGCGAGTACGAAGATCTCCGGCGCGAACCGGGCGATGAGCATCACGACCCCGCCGGCTATCTGGTAGTACGTCGCGGCGGTGCCCAGTCCGGCGAACGCCGAGCCGTTGTTGTTGGCCATCGACGTGAACGCGTAGACGACTTCGGTCAGGCCGTGCGGTCCGCTGTTGAAGATCGCCTTCTGCGGGCCGGGGAAGCCCAATGCGATCGCGGCCCCGATGAGGGCGGAGGCGGGCGTGGCCAGGATGTAGAGCGCGGCCCACTTCATCTCGGACGGGCGGATCTTCTTGCCGATGTACTCGGGCGTGCGGCCGACCATCAGGCCGCCGATGAACACGGTCAGCACGGCCAGCATGAGCAGGCCGTACATGCCCGCGCCGACGCCGCCTGGCACGACCTCGCCGAGCATCATGTCGAAGAGCAGGATCCCGCCGCCGAAGGCGGTGAACGAGTCGTGGAAGGAGTTGACCGCCCCGCTGGACGTGGTAGTCGACGTCGCGCCGAAGAGCGACGAGCCGGGGATGCCGAACCTGACCTCCTTGCCTTCCATGGCGCCGCCGGCGGCCTGCAGGGCGGTGCCCGCGTGCTGCCACTCGAAGAAGGTGATCCCGCCGACCGCGACCAGGAACAGCCCGCCCATAACGGCGGCGAGGAGGTAACCCTGGCGGTTGTCGCCCACCATCTTGCCGAAGGTGCGCGGCAGTGCGAACGGGATGACCAGCATCAGGAAGATCTCGAACCAGTTGGAGAACCCGTTGGGGTTCTCGAACGGGTGGGCCGAGTTCGCGTTGAAGAACCCGCCGCCGTTGTTGCCGAGCTCCTTGATGACTTCCTGGGACGCGACCGGGCCGCCGACCAGGGTCTGCTGGCCGCCGATCACGGTGCTGATCGTGTGCGTGAGGTTGAAGTTGTCGATCACGCCGGCCGCCGTCAAGATGACGGCGCCGATGACCGCGAACGGGATCAGCAGCCGGAGGGTGCCCCGGGTCACGTCGACCCAGAAGTTGCCAAGCCGGTCGGTCCTTGACCGCATGAACCCGCGGATCAGCGCGATCGCGACGGCGATGCCGACGGCCGCGGACAGGAAGTTCTGCACCGCCAGGCCCGCCATCTGCACGACGTAGCCCATGGTGGACTCGCCGGAGTAGTTCTGCCAGTTCGTATTGGTGACGAATGAGGCGGCGGTGTTGAAGGCGGTGGTCGGCGACACGTTCGCCATGCCGTTGGAGTAAGGCAGCCAGTGCTGCACCCGCATCATCACGTACAGGAGCAGCAGCGAGACCACCGAGAAGGCGAGCAGCGAGCGGGCGTAGGTGCCCCAGCGCTGGTCGGCGTCGGCGTCGATGCCCATGAGCCGGTAGAAGCCGCGCTCTACCCGGGTGTGCTTGTCGCTGGTGAACACGCGGGCGATGTAGTCACCCAGTGGCTTGTAGAACGCCGCGAGCACGAGGACCAGCAAAACGATTTGCAGGATGCCTGCCAGTGAGCTGTTCATTTAGAAACGCTCCGGACGGACAAGCGCGTACACCAGGTACACGGTCAGGATGATCGCGGCGATCAGCCCGACCCAGTTCTCAGCGCTCAAGGTGCTCGACCCCCTTGACGACGAGGGTGAGCGCGCCGAAGACGACCAGCGTCAGGGCGATGTACAACAGATCCCACATGATGTCTGCTCCTCGGGAGTTTCATTTGTCCCGAGATCAGCAAACCGCAGGTCAGCGCCAGTGCACCTGGTCCTGACGGCAGCTATGCGGCGGCAGCGGCGTTCCTAACGGATCCCATGCGACTGGTTAACGCGGCTCATTAACCGCGCGAGTCCGCGAGACCGTCAGCCGCGCGAGTCCGCGAGCCCGCGCAGCGACCAGGACCGCCGGCGTCCCCGTCCGACTTCGTCCATCAGCGCCGACGGCGGCACCGCGAGGACCGGGCACCTGGCGTGCGCCAGGCAGTAGCGCCCGACCGACCGGCGCAGCGTGCGGCCGACCGGTCCGCGGCGGCCGGTCCCGATCACCAGCAGGTCGGTGTCCTGGTCGGCCATTTCGACCAGCACCGGCCCGGTCTCGCCGCGCTCGACCCGCGGCTGGACCTGCACGTCCTCCGGCAGGCCGCCGAGGGCCTCGTCGAACGAGCCGGCCAGCCGTGCGCAGGCGGCCTCGTACCAGACCCTGCGCAGGTAGGGGGAGGGGCGCGAGCGTTCGGCGAAGTCGCCGCCAGGCGGCACCCAGGCGATCACGGTGACCAGCGGCACGTGCTGCGCCCGTGCCTCCTCGGCGCCCCAGCGCAGCGCCTGCAGACTGCCGAGCGACCCGTGAACCCCGACCACAATCCGACGCACCGCGCCCACGATGCATCTCCTCCCGACATCACCGCTGTGTGCTCGTCTCTAATAGAACCCGCTCAGCCGGCTGGTCGCTTCCCAGCGTGAGAAACCTTAATGAAACATCACCGAAATGTTACTTTTAAGCCTCGGTTTGATTACCAAAGGTAACGGAGATCAAAACAAGGATCATCCCGAACGGAGGCATAGTTCCACTTCTCCAGCCTCAATCTTCCCCATGCGTCACAACGTGGCAGCTCGGGAGTGCCCGCTACGAACAGCCATCGTCTGATGACGTTGCGTCCCCTGGCATGATGGGTGACCTATGGACGACAAGCTATTCCCGCAGCCCCCGGGGGAAGCGTCCTTCGTGGCGATAGGTGACAGCTTCACCGAGGGCCTGAACGATGCCGCGCCCGGCGGCGGGTTCCGCGGGTGGGCGGACCGGCTGGCCGGCCTGCTCGCCGCCGAATACCCGGGCCTCCGCTACGCGAACCTGGCGGTCGGCGGCAAGCTGCTGCGCCAGATCGTGGCCGAGCAGGTCCCCGCGGCGGCGAAGATGCAGCCAGGCCTGGTGTCGCTGGCCGGCGGCGGCAACGACATCCTGCGGCCCGGTTCCGACCCGGACACGCTCGCGGAGTTGTTCGACGCGGCCGTCGCCCGCCTGCAGGGCGCCGGGTCCCGGGTGCTGGTGTTCAGCGCGTGCGACCCGGTCGCGTTCCCGGTGATCAGGTTGCTGCGCGGCCGGATCGCGGCCTACAACATGCACCTGCGGGCGATCGCCGACGCGCGCGACTGCTACCTGGTCGACCTGTGGTCGATGCCGTTCCTGCGGACCCCGGCCGCCTGGTCGGCCGACCGGCTGCACCTGACCGCGCGGTCGCACCAGCGGATCGCGCTGCGGGCCTGCGAGGTGCTCGGCGTGCCGGTCACCGAGGACTGGCGCGCGCCGCTGGCCGCCGACCGGGCGGGGCGGCCTTCGATCGGCCTGAACGGGACCGGACTCGCTCAGCCCGGTACCAGCCTGAGCCGGGCGGCCTGGCTGGCCGCCCGCCGCGATGACGCCCGGTGGGCCAGGGAGTACCTCGCCCCGTGGGTGAGCAGACGGCTGCACGGCACGTCGTCGGGCGACGGCCGGCAGGCCAAGCGCCCGGCCCTCGAGGTCATCACGCCGCCGATCACGATGTGATTCGCTTGGTGCCGGCTTCCGCTAGGTGCTGACCTCGGTCGCGGACAGCAGCGGGACCGGGCTCCGCGCCCGGCCCGGCCACGACAGGGCAAGCAGGAGGACCAGGCCGGCCACGATCGGCACCCACCAGATCCAGACCGCGTGCGACGGCCCCTGGGCCGCCGCGGTCAGGCCGCCGGCCAGCAGCCCCGCCGCGAACAGGCGGGGCCAGCTCAGCGTCGCCGCGGGGATCAGTGCCACCGCCATCGGCGGCCAAGGGTAGTACGACACCATGACCGGCTCGAAGAACGAGCGCAGTGCCAGGGCCAGGGCGATCCACCAGAGCACGTCGGTCAGCAGCGCTGTCGGCCAGCTCTCCTCGTCCTGCCAGTCGCTTCTGTTCTGCCACTGGCGCCTGATCGCCAGCGCCGCCAGGCAGGCCAGCGCGATCGTGGCCAGCCGGAACGGGCCGGCGGCGACATTCTGGCCCGCCAGCTGCGGTGCCAGCGATGTCCAGGCGGTCGGATGGTTGATGACCGGCGAGTCCGGCTGGCTGGTGACCGAGGTGTAGGTGTCGTGCCAGTTAGCGACCGCGGTGGCGGCCAGCAGCACGACCGACGGGAGCGCCGCGCGGACCAGGAACGGCGCCATCCGCCGCCACGGCAGCAGCGCCAGCAGCACCGGCAGGGCGAGCAGCACCAGCGGCTGCACGCAGACGGCCGCGCCGGCCAGCCAGCCCGCCAGCGTGGTCCGTGACCTGCTCTGCGCGAGGACCGCGTAAAGCAGCAGGCCGACGGCGACGGCGTCTTCCGGGTGGCCCCAGCGGGCGGAGACCGACCACAGGATGCCGGCACTGGCGGCGGCCAGCAGGCCGCGCTTCCAGAACATCACCCCGAGCCGCTCCGCCAGCGCGTCGGCGGCGAACAGGGTGACGCAGCACAGGGCGATCTGGTACGGGCCGGCCACCAGCCAGACCGCCGGGTGCAGGTTGTGCGGCCCGGGAATGACCAGGGACAGGCCGAGCGCCGAGATCAGGGCGGCGCACGGCAGCAGGATGACCGCCGCCCCTGGCAGCGAGATCAGGCCGGTGGGCGGGGCGTACACGCCGCCGATGTTCCCGTGTGCCAGCCGGGTGGTCGCGATCAGCGTCCCCCACAGGTCGTAGGGCAGGGCCCATTCTGTCCGGCCGATCAGCGTCGGGCCCCAGGTGGTGGTGAACATTCCGACCACCAGGAGGCCGGCCGACGCGATCAGCGGGAACACCCGCCTGGCGGCCCAGCTGCCTTGCTCCCGCATTCCGCTTATCCCGGCCCCTCTGAAAGCTCGTAAACCGGGTGTCACACTACCGGCGCCGGCCTGCGCGGTCATCCGCCCGCAGGGTGACGGCCTGGCCCCTCGCGCGGGGGATGCGGCCGCCGCCGGCGGTCCTTTGACGGCCCTCGTGCGGTCCTTTGGCGGTCCTTTGGCGGTCCTTATGCGTGTCCGGGCCGTCGGGCGGCGTCGGGACGGCGCGGACCCTGGCGAGCCGGTGCGGCCGCGCGTACTGTCTGCCTAGGGGGATCCCACTCCAGCGGTGCAAGGGGCGCGCTATGTACCAGGCATATCCGGGCGGCGATCAGCCGTCCCAGGGATTCACACCGACAACGCCGACGATGTCGTCCATGCCGCAGTCTGTGGCCAGGGCGGTCAAGGTGATGTACGCGGGCGCGGCGGCGAGCCTGATCGGCGTGATCGTCGACCTGACCGCGATCGGTCCGCTGCGGGATCAGATCAGGACCCACGACACCAAGAACGGCAAGCCGCTCACCACCGCCCAGGTGAACACGCTGGTGCACCTGGAACTCGCCGCGTTCATCGTCGTCGGCCTGATCACCGTGGGGCTTTGGATCTGGATGGCCCGCGGCGCCGCGGCGGGCAAGAACTGGGCGCGGATCACCTCGACGGTGTTTTTCGCGCTGGCCACGATCAGCACCCTGACCAGCCTCGCGGGCAGCCTGACGAGCGGCGGAGCGGCCCGGTTCTACGGGATCCTGGTCTGGCTCATCGGCCTGGTCGCGATCGTGCTGCTCTGGCAGCGCACGTCGTCTGACTACTTCAGGGGTGCGCCGCGGTACTAGGCAAGGCATAGCCACGCGGCCTGCCTCGCCGGGACGACCTGACGCGTGTTGCGGGTACGGTCGGAAACCATGTCGGACAGCAATCTGCGGATCCTGGTCCTCGGCGGCACGTCGTTCATCGGCCGCGCGATCGTCGAGCAGGCCACCGCGCGTAACGCGGCCGTCACCCTGTTCACCAGGGGCAAGACCGGAGCGGAGCTGTTCCCGCAGGCAGCCCGCTTGACGGGGGACCGCGACGCGGGCGAATACGGGGCCCTCGCGGGCCACTCGGGTGACTGGGACGCCGTCGTCGACACCACCGGCTACCTGCCCCGGCACGTCGGTCAGGCGATGGACGTGCTCGGCGACCGGGTCGGGCGCTACCTGTTCCTGTCCAGCCACGCCGTCTACCAGGTCGAGGGCGTCGGCCCCGGCTCGACAGAGGACACGCCGCGCCGGGCCCCGGTCCGCGACGTGGCCGCGACCGAAGAACTGACCGACGCGACCTACGGCCCGTCCAAGGTCGCCTGCGAGGACGACGTCGCCGCCCGGTACGGCGACCGGGCGGTGATTGTCCGTCCCGGCAAGGTGGCAGGCCCGCACGACAACCAGCGCGGCCTCACCTACTACGTGCGCCGGGCCGCCAGGGGCGGGCGGCTGGCACTGCCGGGCGACCCGGAACAGCCCGTGCAGCTGATCGATTCCCGTGACCTGGCCGCGCTCGCAGTCCGGTTGATCGAAGACGGCCGTACCGGCGCGTTTCACGCGGTCGGACCGGAGCCGCCGGTCACCCTTGGCGGCCTTATCCAGGCGTGCGCGCGGGCCGCGGGTACGGAGACGGAGATCGTGCCCGTAACCGCGGACGCCGCGCCCGGCTTCTTCCCGCTGGTGCGCCCCGCCGCCCAGTGGGCCGCGCAGCAGCGCAGCCCAGCCCGCGCCCGGGCCGCGGGCCTGCCCGCGACTCCCCTCAGGGTGACGGTCGCGGACGTCAGAGCCTGGGACCTGGCGCGGGGCGAGCCGCCGCTGGCCGGCGGGTTCACGCCCGAGCAGGAAGCCGCCGTCCTGGCCAGCCATGCCTAGCTGGCCGGACGCGAGCGGTTGACGCTCGAGTTGTTCACCCATGCCTGTTGACCCGTTGACCCGTGTCTGTTGACCTGCGGGTGGGTGACCCGCGGGTGGGTGACCCGTGCAGGTTGAGCCACAGGTGGTTGCCCGTGTCTGCTGACCTGCGGGTTGTTGACGCGTGCCTGTCAGCCCCAGGTGACGACCCGGGCGGGCTTGATCGTCACGATCATCCGCACGTCGCCCGGCTCGTCCCGCTCGCGCAGGTCGGCGCCGCCGTACTTGGCACCCACCTGGTCGGCGAACGCGTAGTTGTCGTCCTCGGTCACCTCGGCGTCGCCGCGCAGCTCCAGGTAGCGGTAGGGCGACGCCGGGTCGAAGATGAGCAGGCTGACATGCGGATTGGCCTGCAGGTTCTTGAGCTTCTGGCGGGTGTTGCTGAGCGAGAGCCGTACCGTGTCGCCGTCGGCGAGGAACCACACGCCTGACAGCTGCGGCCGTCCGCTGGCGCCGATGGTGCCGAGCACCGCGACCTGAGCGTTGAGCAGTTCCTTATGCGTGTCAGGAATCACAGGAGTCGTCATGGCTCGAAAGCCTAGTCTCCCTGAGACCCGCGGCCCGTGCCCCCCGCTAGGGCCCGCGAGCGCCCCGAAACGGCGCCCTCGCTTTTCGTGCCCGCGCCCAGCCGAGCCCGGCTCCGGCACCCGCTCCGCCGCACCACCAGCCCCCGATCCCACGCCCGCCACGCCGCGTAACGGCCACGTCACGCGTCGGCCACCCCGCCCGCGTGCCTGTCAGCTCGTGCGCCCGGCACACCGCTCGCGTGCCTGCCACTCCGGCCCCGCGCACCCGGCACCCGCCCCGCGCACCTGCCACTCCGGCCCCCGCGCACCCGGCACCCGCCCCGCGCACCTGCCACCCGCCCCTTGCGCGCGTGCGGGTTTTAGTCATCCAGTTGCGCCGGACTCATGTTGGCGCCGCTGATAACGACGGCCACACGCTCGCCGGGCGCGGGCTTGTACGCGCCCTCAAGCAGGGCGGCGACGCCGACGGACGCGGCAGGTTCGGCCGCGATCCGCGCGGACTGCCAGAGTGCGCGCTGCGCCCGGCGGATCGCATCGTCGCCGACAAGCACCACGTTGTCGACGTAGGCCTGGGTGATAGGGAAGACCAGCTCGCCGACCCGGCGCGGAGCGAGCGCGTCCACGGCGATGCTCCCGGCCGGGGCATCGACGGGAGCGCCGGCCGCGCGGGCACGTTCGAGGGTCGGCGCGCCGTCCGGCTCGACGCCGATCACCCGGACGGTCCCCGCGAAGTAGGCGGCGATCCCGGCGATGAGACCGCCGCCGCCGACCGGCACAAGCACCGTGTCAAGCGGCCGGGCCTGCTCGTCGAGCTCGAGGGCCAGGGTGGCCTGACCGAGTATGGTCTCCCGCTGGTCGAAGGCATGCACGCTCATCGCGCCCGATGCCGCTGCCCATTGCTCCGCCGCCTGCAGCGCGTCCGCGTAGCGGTCACCGGCGATCACCAGGTCGGCCAGCTCACGGATGCGCTCGATTTTGGCCGGTGACGAAACGGCGGGCACGAAGATCCGGGCCGGGATGCCAAGGCGGTGCGCCGCGTAGGCGACGGCGACGCCGTGGTTGCCCCCCGACGCGGCCGCTACCCCGGCCGGCGGCACGTCGCGCAGCAGGAGGTTGGTGAACGCGCCGCGGGCCTTAAACGACCCCGCGCACTGCAGTTGCTCAAGCTTGAGGGTCACCGGCCCGGTCAGCTCAACGTCGACGACCGGCGTCCGGCGCAGGTAGGGACGGATCGTGTCGTAGGCGCGGCGAATCTCGGCACGGGTAATCACCAGGTGCTGTCCTCCCTTTACCCTTACCTTCTACCTTCCTGCGCCGCCGCGATCAATGAGCCCGATGATGCCGGGGGCGCCGGCCCGTCCCGTCAGGGCGGTCCACCTCCCGGCAGCCGACCACCCGACGGCCACCAGCATCGCCCGACCGCGACCACCTCTGCGTACAGCCCACCAGTCCGCCCGATGGGCCGACCTGCACCGCCCGCCCGCGACCACCTCGCCGTACAGCCCACCAGTCCGCCCGATGGGCCGATCTGCACCGCCCGCCCGCGACCAGCTCGCCGTACAGCCGACCACCCGCCCGATGGCCCGCCACCCGCCCGACGACCTAACCCCGCCCGACGGGCCGACCTGCACCGCCCGCCCGCGACCACCACCTGCCCGGCCAGACCTGGCCAGCCGCCCTTCAGGACCTGGCTGGCTGCCCGGTCAAGATCGTCGCGTCCGGTTCGTTGCCGGTCTGCTCGCACCAGGCCAGGTAGATCGCGCGCTGGGTGGCCGAGTCGGCTTTGCCGGTGACCGTGCGGGATTCGTCGAGGTACTCGACTGCCCCGACGACCTTGATGTGCACGATGCAGGGCTCGTCGCCGACCGCCTGCCAGGAGTCGGTGTTGCCGGCCGGCTCGTATACGTAGTCGCCCGGACCGACGAGCTCATCCGTCGTGAGGATCTGCCGCGAGCCGGCCAGGTTGTAGGCGTGCACCTCGCCGGTGTGCCGGTGCAACCCGACCAGGCTTCCCGGCTCCAGGCGCATCAGCTCTGACCAGCCGTCGGCCTCGAAGCGCAAGGGCCGGAACGACTTGCCGCCTCCGGTCGGGATCCAGGCCATCTCGTCGGTGTGCAGGGGGTTCGCGGGTTGCATCGTTTTCTCCTCGAAAATGCGACGACAGGTCAGGGCTGGTAGCTGCCGGGCTGCCAGGCGTGCGTGCTGACGCCGACGGCGTTCCAGGCGTTGATGGTAACGATCAGCGAAAGCAGCGCGGCTACCTCGCCCTCGCTGTACTGGGCGGCGACGGCCTCGTAGTCCAGGTCTGGGACGTGATGAGCCGTCATCAGGGTGACCGCCTCTGTGAAGGCCAGCGCCGCCCGTTCCCGCGCGGTGAAGAACGGGGTGTCCCGCCATACGGGCAGCGCGTACAGCCGCTGCTCAGTCTCGCCGATCGCGCGGGCGTCCTTGGTGTGCATGTCGACGCAGTAGGCGCAGCCGTTGAGCTGGGAGGCGCGGAGGCGGACAAGCTCGCGCAGCCGGGGGTCGAACCCAACCTTGTCGAGCTCCTTGATCGCGGCCCGGTCCAGGTGGGCCAGCGTGCGCGAGAAGTCGGCCGCGTGGGCGTCAAAGTCCAGCCGCACCGGTACTTCGGGGATTTCCTGTGCTGTCGTGTCGGCAGTGTCTGGCGTGATTGTCATGTCTCGAACTTATGGTCCAGCTGGCCCAAGAGTAAGGTCCAATGTTATGCCAGATACATGGGCCAATCCTGGGCTCGACTTGCACCTGGATCACGCGCGACCGCGGGTGCGGGCCGGACTGGAGAGCGCGCTGCGCGACGCCGTGCGGACCGGCAGGCTGGCCCCCGGCTTGCTGCTGCCGTCCTCGCGCACGCTGGCGGCCGACCTTGGCATCGCCCGCAACACCGTGGCCGACGCCTACAGCCAGCTCATCGCCGAGGGCTGGCTGACTGCGAGGCAGGGCTCGGGAACCCGGGTCGCGCACCGCGTCCAGCCTGTGCTGGCCACGCCGACGGCCGTCGAGGCGGCCAGTCACCCGCGGTATGACCTGCGTCCAGGGACGCCAGACGTCTCCGCGTTCCCGCGCTCCGCCTGGCTCGCCGCCGCGCGCCGGGCGCTCACCGCGGCGCCAGCCGAAGCCCTGGGCTACACCGACCCGCGCGGGCGCCCCGAGCTGCGCGAGGCGCTCGCGGGCTACCTCGCCCGCGCGCGCGGCCTGCAAGTCGCCCCGGGCCGGATCGTTGTCAGCTCGGGCTTCACCCAGGGACTCGGGCTCATCTGCCAGGTGCTGCGCAGGCGCGGTGCGCGGACGCTTGCGGTGGAGGCCTACAGCCTGGCCGCGCACCGGGACGTGGCCGCGGCCAGTGGACTAGCCATCGAGACGGTGCCGGTCGACGACCAGGGCGCCGTGGTCAGCCAGCTGGGTGACGCGAGCGCCGTCCTGCTGACGCCGGCCCACCAGTTCCCGGTCGGCGCGGCGCTCGTACCCGAGCGGCGCAGCGATGTCGTCGACTGGGCCGCCGCGAGCGGCGGACTGGTTATCGAGGACGACTACGACGGCGAGTTCCGCTACGACCGCCAGCCGCTCGGCGCCGTCCAGGCGCTGGCGCCCGAGCATGTCGTCTACGGCGGGACGGCCAGCAAGAGCCTCGCGCCAGGGCTGCGGCTCGGCTGGCTGGTGCTTCCAGCCGGCCTGGTGGACGAGGTGATCGCGGCCAAGGCCGTCGTCGACCGCAACACCAGTAGCATCGACCAGCTCACGCTGGCCGACTTCATCAGCTCAGGCGGCTACGACCGGCAGGTACGCCGCGCCCGGCTGACCTACCACCGCCGCCGGGACCAGCTCGTCGCGGCCCTGCGCAGGCACGCGCCGGCCGCCCAGGTCACCGGCATCACCGCGGGCCTTCACCTGCTCCTAGGCCTGCCCCCTGGCCAGACCGAGGACGACATCATCGCCCGCGCCGCCGCCCGCGGCCTCGCCCTAGAAGGAATCGCCCCCTACAACGCGACCGGCGAACCGCATCCGCCTGCCCTGGTCGTCGGCTACGGCACCCCTCCAGAGCACGCCTTCACCGGCGCCGTAGCCCGCCTAACGGCCACCCTCACCGAAAGCCCCTAGAGCACGCCTTCACGCCCCCGCCCTCGCTTGACCAGCACCCTCATCGAAAGCTCCTAGAGCACACCTTCGCCGGCGTCGTAGTCCACCTAACCGCCACCCTCGCCGAGAGGCTCTAAAGCAAGCCCTTACACCCCGGTCACTCCTTGACGTGCACCCTCACCGAATGCAGCGGGCAACCCCACGCCACACCCGTCCTTCTCGTGATCACCGCCGGGGGCCGCAGCGCGGAGACTTTTGGCAGCATGGAAACAAATAGGTACCAGAGCACCAAAAGTCTCCGCGATCATGAACGCGGTGCCCGGCCGATCCGGCGCAGTTAACGCACGGCAGTGAAATGCTTATGGAATGATGCCATAATTCCGCTATGAGCGCGCGCGACAGCCTAGAAAGCGAAACGCGCGAGATTACTGATCCTGATGTGCCTAGAGAGACTCCCGAGGCCGAGAGTGCGAAGGAGTTTCCGCGAGGCCGCGCACTTGTCGACCCGAACCTCCGGTGCGAAGCCTCCAGCGAATATCGGCAGCGAGCAGACGGTAACGGAGAATCGCGCAAGTCCGAGGCCCCGCGCTCCGAGCTGGCTAACTTTAACCCGCAGCGCGCTGGCCTGCCGGCGACCAGCATCGACTCCGCCACCGAATATGTGGCCAAGCACCGAGACTCACGCCCCTGGCTGGCGATGGCTGATGCGGCGTCTCCCGAAGCAGCCCGGATTATCGCGGCGACGGATGCGGCCGGTGGCCACGCGCATATCCGCCACGAAGGCTGGGTGACCGAAGAGGATAACCGGAGACGCGTCGCGCAGATTCTCGCGAAGCGCGAGGGCGAACCGAGGATGCGGGTCTTCAAGTCCGAACTCCGCGAGGCACTTCGCGACCCAAGCCAGCTTCCGGGCGACGAACTATCTCGGTCTGTCCAGTACGAGGACGGCAGCCCGGAGGCGTTCCTGCGACCCCTGTGGCATGACCTCTACGGTGACGAGCCTCCGGAAGGGACGGATGCTCCATCCGCCTGACGGCACCGCACGGCAGTCACGTTGGCGACCGGCAGCTGCCACTAGACGGGTTACTCGCCGGCGGGCGCGGGGTCGACCTTGGCGAAGCCGCGCACGTCGGGGAACGGCTCGGGGTCGCCTGGCTTGAGGTCGACCTGGAAGGTGTTGAGCAGCATGGCCAGCATGGAGAAGTTGCCCAGGCAGCCGATGATGTCGACGAGGCCGGCCTCGCCCCACTCGGCCAGGGCGGCGTCGAACGTGGCCTGGTCGACGAAGTGGCCGTCCAGGATCTGGGTGGCGAACGCGTAGAGCAGCTGCTCGTCGGCGTGGGCGAAGTGCGGCACTTCGTTGCTGGCGAGTTCCTTGACGGACTCGGCCGAGACGCCGGCCTCGATCGCCTTCTTGTGGTGTGCGTTCCACGAGTACTGGGCGTCGAAGTGGCGGGCGGCGATGAGCAGCGACAGCTCGCGCAGCCGCTCGTTGATGTGCGAGTCGAACCGGCAGTAGGCGCCGAGCGCGTCGACCTTCTCGGCCAGCTCGGGGGACCGCAGCCAGATGAGGAACGGCCCGCGGGTCGCGCCGCGCTTGGCCGCGATGGCGTCGCTGATCTCCTGCTGGCGCGGGGTGAGCTCGGTAAGGGCGGGCAGTCGCATGGCTGGCTCTCTGCTTTCTGGTCAAGGACAGCGTTCAGGCTTTCTGGTCAAGGACAGCGTTCAGCCACATTCTGGCCGGTCCGGCCCCTACGCAGGCGAACGCTAAGGATGCAAGCCGGGCCCGGCGGGGAGCGAGGCGGCGGCGGTAGCCTCGCGCCATGACGGTCATCAAAGTTGAGAACGTGGAGCGGCTTGGCCGGGGCGGCGGCGTGGTCACCATCCCGCTGATCACCAGGCAGTCGGCCGAAGAAGAGAACCTGATCACCACGGGCATCAGCACCTACCCGGTCGGCACCGGGGCGCCGTATCACTCGCACAACTGCGACGAGCACGTGACCGTGCTCGAGGGCGACGCCGAGGTGGAGATCGAGGGCGTCGGGACCACGCGGCTGGTTCCCAACGACACCACGTACGTGAAGGCCGGCATCTTCCACAAGTTCACTAACATGAGCGACAGCGCCCCGATGAAGATCCTCTGGGTGTACAGCTCCGCCTACGTGACCCGGACGTTCTACGACACCGGGGAGACGGTCGAGCACCTGTCCGCGGCGGACGCGATGGTGAAGGAGTAGCAGCCGCTCCATCTGGTCTCCATAACCCCTGCACGGGGGGCTCACGGGGTTCGGCGAGGGTGAATAGCACCTGGTCGACGGCAGAAGGGAACGCCACCAGCCAGGCCACGAACCCCGAGGAGCACCGATGACGTCCGAGTCAGCGAGCACCAGCAGCAGTACCAGCCCGAGCACGAGTGAGAGCACCCGCCCGACCACCCGCACCACCACCTGGGGTGTGCTGCCAGCGGCCACCTCGATCCTGGCGGTGACGGCCAGGCCTGGCCAGGAGTCGGCCGAGCTGGGCGGCGTCCTGCAGGCGTTCCGTCAAACCGGCGCGACCCTGAACCTGCTCTGCCTGACCCGCGGTGAGGCGGGCGCGTCGAGCTCAGGAACCGCGCGGCTGGAGGCGGTGCGGCCGTGGGAGGTCCAGCTGGCCGCGTCGATCCTCGGCATTCACGAGGTCGGGGTCGCGAACTACCGTGACGGCGCGCTGCCCAGCTACCGCGTGGCCGACCTGGCCGAGCGGATTCACCGCGCGATCCGCCAGCTGGAACCGGACATCGTGCTGGTCATCGCGCCCGAGGCGGGCGACAGCGGTGACGTCGCGGTGGCCCGCGCCGCGACGGCGGCGGCTTCCCGGGCCGGCCTGCCAGCGGTGGCCCGCACCCGCTGGGACGCGGCGGGCGCCTGGACGGTCAGCCTGGGCGAGAACGCGGAGATCCTGCGGGCCATCCAGCACTCCGCGGTCGCCGCGCACACCAGCCAGTCGGAACTCCTGCCGGCCTTGATCCAGCGGCTTGACCTCCTCGAGGACGAGGAGTCACTGCGCTGGCTGCTTTTCCCCCGGCACACCCCGGCCCAGCGCAGCGGCGAACTCGTCCCCGCCGGATCGTAAGACAGTGGACGCTCGGGCGGCCCGGAAACGCAGGATGGTGGATCGTTAGGAGGCACAGAGGCACAGAGTGCTCCAGCGATCCACCATCTACGCCTTGAG
>DASYAD010000081.1:0-28041 GCA_036501515.1 Trebonia sp.
GCAGAGCGGCGCTGTTCCTTGCGGGAGGCCGACGTAACGGTTTGAATTGCCCGCATAGCGCGGCGTTTGCTTCGGCCAAGAGGAAGGGGACAGGTGAACCAGTCTGCTTACCTGCTGCACCGGGGCGACGCGCTTGACGCCTACCAGAGCTGGCCGAGGCCGGCCACGATCGTCAGCGACGGTGCCTATGGCGTCCGCGGATTCCACGGTGACACTGTCGGCACCGACGGGATCGCCGCGTGGTACCGGCCGCACGTCGAGGCGTGGAGCCGGCTGGCTGGCCCGGCCACCACGCTGTGGTTCTGGAACACCGAGGTCGGCTGGGCGACGGTGCACCCGGTCCTTGACCAGCTCGGCTGGGACTACGTGCAGACCGTTACCTGGGATAAAGGGATCGCGCACATCGCGGGCAACGTCAACGGCAAGACGATCAGGCGGTTTCCCGTCGTCTCCGAGATCTGCGTCTTCTACCAGCGCCGGTTCGAGGCCACCGGTCCGGACGGGCCGATGCCGGCGCAGCAGTGGCTGCGGCACGAATGGCAGCGGGCCGGGCTGGCACTGAACAGGGCCAACGAGGCCTGCGGCGTCCGCAACGCCGCGACCAGGAAGTACCTCACCCAGGACTGGCTGTGGTACTGGCCGCCTGGCGAGATGATGGAGCGCCTCGCCAGCTACGCCAACTCCCGCGGCCGGGCATCCGGCTGGCCTTATTACTCCCTCGACGGACGGGCCGCCGTCACCGCCAAGGAGTGGGATGCGCTGCGCCACAAGTGGCGGCACGCGCACGGGCTAACCAACGTATGGCAGCTGTCGCCGCTGCACGACGTAGAGCGGGTCAAGGGCACCATGCGCCGGGCCGCGCCGCGGGTGCACAATCCGAGCAGGCTGTCGGCCGCGCACCTGAACCAGAAGCCGCTTGGGTTCATGCACCGCATAATCAGCGCGGTCACCGACCCGGGCGACATCGTGTGGGAGCCGTTCGGTGGCCTGGCGTCGGCGTCGGTCGCCGCCGTGCAGACGGGCCGGTTTCCCTGTGCCGCCGAGGTCGACCGCGACTTCGCCGAGATCGCGGCGCAGCGGCTCGACGACGCCGTCGCCGGGCGAGATCAGGAAACAGCCGACATCTGAGGCTTCTGTGACATATGTCACCTTGGCCCAGTGACGCACGGTAATCCTTTAGAGGGCGTGACTTCTCCGCTTTACCCTCGGTATCTTCATCAGCGTGCAAGCCGGGTCGCCGGCGGCAGTTTTCCACCGACCAGGGAGTTTTGCGCGTGAAGGGTTTCCGGGACTTTATCTCCCGCGGCAATATGATCGAGCTCGCGGTCGCGGTCGTCATCGGCACCGCGTTCACCGCGCTCGTCACCGCGGTCGTGACCGACCTGATCACCCCGCTTATCGCGGCGATCGGCGGCCAGCCGCACTTCCAGAACCTGGCGTTCAAAGTGCACGGCAGCACTTTCCTGTACGGCGCCTTCCTCAACGCCCTGATCACTTTCCTGATCATCGCCGCGGTCGTCTACTACCTGATCGTCGCGCCGATGGCCAAGATCACCGCCAGGTTCACCCATGCGGCGGCGGTGACCACCCGGGAGTGCCCTGAGTGCCTGAGCACGATCCCGCTCGCGGCGACCCGCTGCATGTACTGCACCGTTCAGGTGACGCCGCTCACCAGGTAAGCAGGCAAGACGCACGTCGGCCCGTGGCTGGCCGGGGATAGTTCCCTGGCCGGCACACGGGCCGACGTGTCTCGGGGTTGCACGATGTTCCAGAGCGGGCCCCTGGGCATTTCGCCGGGGTATAAAGGGCGCTGCCCGGAAGTGAGGATTTAAGAGTCTGGGCTCGGGCCGGGGCCTGGCCGTCCCGAGCCCAGACGTCTTGGACAAGTGCCTTTGGACTGACTGGCCCTTGTGACTACCAGTCTGGCACCGCTTCCTGATAGGAACCTGTGGCCAAGCTGGGAACCCGATAACTGGCTCGTAACAGCCATGATTTCGGATGCCACAGTGGGCGTGACCTGACGGACCGGCGGCGCCGGCTGCTCGGGAGCATGCCGTTGCACTACCTCGCGACTGCGGTCGGCGGCCCCCCTGTGTTCGACCGGATTACGGTCGATGGCGCCGTATTCACCGCTGCCGCGCTCGAGGAAATCCGCGAGGCGCTCTGCCTCGTCCGCGCTGAAGCCGATGACGGCGCGCGGCTGCCCCCACGGTTCTTTAAGCGCGTAGCCCACATATCCGACAACCGGCTGAGCCGGCGTCTCCCCTATCCCCTGGAGCGCTCTCCAACGCTCCCAGGCGGATTCCAGGCGGGCGGCCGCATGCTGTGCACGTGCGACCAGCTCTGGATCACGCATCGTGCGATCCCCCTAATAAAAAGTGTTTCTGCCCGGATCTAACCGGACCGGTCCCAGCGCGGCGAGTGCCGCATGCGCGAGCGTCATAGACCACCCCGTCATGACCGCTTGCACGAAAAGCCCTCGCCCGCTGGGACCGTTCCCCCCAGCCCTCCGGACGAGCTCCGCCTTCAGCGCGGGCAACAGCACGACATCCCGTGCTGTCCTCCTTGCCCTTGCTCGGAAGGCGGACGTTATTCAGAACGCTGCTGCGGAATGCCAGCGAGCAGAGCACGAACCTCGGTCTCCCGGTACCGCCGGTGGCCCCCCAGCGTGCGGATCGACGTCAGCTTCCCGGCCTTCGCCCACCGGGTGACCGTCTTCGGGTCGACACGGAACATCGTGGCGACCTCGGCGGGCGTCAGTAGCGGCTCGGCCTCTGGAGTACGTGCGGACATTGGTGCGGCCTCTCCTCCTGGATCGGTGTAGCGATCCTCGCGTTGTTGCTGTGTGGCCTTGGTGCTCCGCAAGGAGCTTGTCGTTGATATCCCCATATGGCCCACAGGGTCCATCTTGCCATCACCAGCGGTGACTAGTCGACAACTATCTGCATAGTTTCTGTCTCTAGATACGCCCCGTTGCCCCCGCTGGAGCTGTCACTGTCAGTGATTCTAGCGATACTTATCGTCGCATCGGGCCAGATTCGGAAAAACTGCCCCGCGCGTTCTGCACGTGCCCAGCTCAGTCGCGCACTCCCCCGCGGAGGGCGCTGCCTCAGCCGCTGTAGCCCCGTAGACACTGACTGTAATCTACCATGGCTGAATCGTGATATAGCAGCACACTTCTCTTTCTTAACCACGATCTGCCGACAGGCACCCCTCGTCAACCCCGCGGACGGCCTCATCCAGCCCCGATGTGCGCGCCCTGGACGGGGATGTGAGCGTCGGGCAACGCGTCGCACCCTCGTCCGCACCAGGAATACCGTGCAGGGAGACACAGCGAGAGCCAATCGGCGTAGTCATCAGGGCCGCAAACCGGGTACGGTTGTACCTGTACGGAAGCTGGCCGAGCGCCGAGGTCCCCGCGGGGGATCTACGGCGGTTCTGTGTGTGTCACAGGCGTGCTAAACGGTCCAGCGACGAGGCATCGTGGGGCCGCACGGCTCCTGACGTTCGAGGGGGTCGAGCCAATGGGGCGCGGCCGAGCTAAGGCCAAGCAGGTTAAGGTTGCTCGCCAGCTCAAGTACAACGGCGGCGGCACGGATCTTAACCGGCTGCGGCAGGAGCTGGGCGTCGGAACGGAAGCGCATAGCGCCGACCACGACGACCCGTATACGGAGTACGACGGCGAGGATTCTCTCGACGACGACGACGGTGACGAGGAAGACGAGGACGAAGAAGAGGACGACTGGTCGCGTTAGCGCACCAGCACGTGCTCGACGGATGCCTTTAGTTCCTGTCACCGTGTTCGCCACGTGAGCGCGCGAGCCAGCGGTCCACCGGACCGCTGCCGCGCGCTCCGTCATGCTGCTGGGGAGCCTTCCTGGCTCACAAGCCACCGGGGTTTTCGCTGCCGTTGACCGCTTCGCCAAACGGTCCGGCCCTCGGCTGTGCGTTAGCACTGGTTCTTCGACCGTCACTGACTCAAGCGCGCGCTTCGCTATGCGCTCGTCACCGGCTCAAGCACGTCCTTGCCGCGCTCGCTCTCCGGAACCGGCACCGGGTAGTGCCCGTCGAAGCAGGCACGGCACAGGGTTCCCGGCGGCTGCTCGGTCGCCGCGACCAGCTCCTCGAGTGACACGTAGCCGAGCGAGTCGGCGCCGATCGCCGCGCGGATTTCCTCGACCGAAGTGTGGCCGGCGATCAGTTCGTCGCGGGTGGCGAAGTCGATTCCGTAGAAGCACGGCCACTTCACCGGCGGTGACGCGATCCGCACGTGGACCTCGAGCGCGCCCGACTCGCGGAGCATCGCGACAATCGCCTGCTGAGTGTTGCCCCGCACGATCGAGTCGTCGACGACGACGATCCGCTTGCCCGCGATCACGTCGCGCAGCGGGTTGAGCTTCAGCCTGATGCCGAGCTTCCTGATCGTCTGGCTGGGCTGGATGAACGTCCGGCCCACGTAGGAGTTCTTCACCAGGCCCTGACCGTAGGGAATCCCGCTCGCCTCGGCATAGCCGATCGCGGCCGGCGTCCCCGACTCAGGCACCGGGATGACCAGGTCGGCCGACGCCGGGTACTCGGCCGCGAGGCGGCGCCCGATCTCGACCCGGGTGGCGTGCAGCCCGCGGCCGCCGATCGTGGTGTCCGGCCGGGCGAGGTAGACGTATTCGAACAAGCACACCTTGGGCGCGGCGGGCGCGAACCGCCGCGACCTGATGCCCCGTTCGTCCAGTGTGACCAGCTCGCCTGGCTCGACCTCGCGGATGAACGAGGCGCCGACGATGTCGAGCGCGGCGGTCTCGCTCGCCGCGACCCAGCCGCCCGCGAGCTTTCCGATCACAAGCGGCCGGAACCCCTGCGGGTCGCGCGCCGCGTACAGCGTGTTCTCATCCATGAAGACGAGCGAGTAAGCGCCGCGCACCAGCGGCAGGATGCGGACGGCGGCCTCGTCCACCCCGCTGTCTGTCCCGGTGGCGCTGGCAATGCCGGACTCGGCGCCGCTGGCGATCAGCTCGGTCAGCACGTCGGTGTCCGAGGTGGCCTGCAGCCCGGCGAACCCGCTTTCGGGCGGCAGCATCGCGGCCAGCTCGCGGGTGTTGGTCAGGTTGCCGTTGTGCCCGAGCGCGATCGACAGCGTCGGCGTCGACCGGAACGTCGGCTGTGCGTTTGCCCACACCGGCGCGCCGGTGGTCGAGTAACGGCAGTGCGCGACGGCGATATCCCCGCGCAGTGCCGTAAGCGACGGCTCATCGAAGACCTGCGCGACCAGGCCCATCTCCTTGTGAACGACGATCCGCCTGCCGTCGCTGACCGCGATGCCCGCCGATTCCTGACCGCGGTGCTGCAGCGCGTGCAGCCCGTAGTAGGCGAGCTTGGCGACATCCTCACCGGGAGACCAGACGCCGAAGACGCCGCAAGCGTCCCTCGGCGGGCGGTCGTCGGGATCGAGATCGTGCGAAAGACGCCCGTCTGGCTTAGCCACCACAACAGTCTATTTGGTCAGGTCAGCGGAAGATACTCAGAGATATCTGACCGGGCGCCGCTCGCCCTGACTGCGCCGGTTCGCACGGCCTCGGACCAGTCCATCCGTCCGGTCGCCAGCTTGACCCAGGTAAGCGGGTCGGTCTCGACCACGTTGGGCGGGGTTCCCCTGGTGTGGCGGGGGCCGGCGACCGCCTGCACCGCCGCGACGGGCACCACCCGAACCTCGACCGAACGACCGGGCCTGACACTTTCCAGTCGGTACAGCAGGAACCTGGCGGCGGACCTGAGGGCGGCGCGTTCCGGTTCGGCCCCCGCGTCGATCGCGGCGGCGACGTCGGCCACGCTCGCTTCACCCTCGGGGTCAGGTTTCCGTGCAGGCATGGGGAACTAAGGGGCTAGTCGAACAGTGCGGGAAGCGTGCCGGCCCAGGTGCGTTCCAGTTCTGTCAGCGGCACGTCGAAGGCACCGGTCACCGTGAGCGCGTCGCCGGCGGCCACGCCGAGGACGGTCGCGGGAACGCCGTGCTCCTGCGCCAGCGCGGTGAACTCCGCTTCGCGTCCGGGGGTGACGCAGACCAGCGCGCGCCCGGCGGACTCGCTGAACAAGGCCGTGAACAGGTCACCGGGCAGCGTGACGGCGCAGCCGAGGCCGCCGCGCAGGCAGGACTCGGCCAGGGCGACGGCCAGGCCGCCGTCGGACAGGTCGTGCGCGCTTGCCAGCAGGCCCCGGGCGGCCGCCGCGGCGACCAGGGCCGCGAGCTTCTGCTCCGCTTCGAGGTCGACGGCGGGCGGCAGGCCGCCGAGGTGCTGGTGGGCGACTTCGGCCCAGGCTGACCCGCCGAACTCGGGCCGGGTGGTGCCGAGCAGCGCGACCTGCGCGCCGTCGGCGGTGAAGCCGGCCGCGAGCCGGCGCCGCACGTCGTCGTGCACGCCGAGGACGCCGATCACGGGCGTGGGGTGGATCGGGGTGGCGCCCGTCTGGTTGTACAGGCTGACGTTGCCGCCGGTGACCGGGATGCCCAGGGTCTTGCAGCCGTCGGCCAGGCCGCGGACCGCTTCGGCCAGCTGCCACATGACGGCCGGGTCTTCCGGCGAGCCGAAGTTGAGGCAGTTGGTGACCGCGACCGGGACGGCACCGGTCATCGCGACGTTCCGGTACGCCTCGGCCAGGGCCAGCTGGGTGCCCTGGTACGGGTCGAGCGCGCAGTACCGGCCGTTCCCGTCGGTGGCCAGCGCGATGCCGAGCCCGGTCTCCTCGTCGACCCGGACGAGCCCGCCGTCTTCTGGCATGGCGAGCACGGTGTTGCCGCGCACCAGGCTGTCGTACTGCTGGGTGACCCAGCGCTTGTCGGCCAGGCCTGGCGAGCCGAGCAGCCGCAGCAGGGTGTCGCGCAGCGCCGGGCCGCCGTCCGGGTGCGGCAGGTGATCAGGTCCGCTGGCCTGGAGCGCGTCCAGGTCCTCGGGCCTGGCCAGCGGGCGCTGGTAGACCGGCCCGTCGGCAGCCGTCTGGGGGTCAATGCTGACCACCGTGCCGCCGCGCCAGGTCATCGTCAGCGTGCTGTCCGCGGTGACCTCGCCGATCACCGTCGCTTCGACGTCCCACTTCCGGCATATGTCGAGGAACGCGCCGGTGTTGTCCGGCCGGACAACGGCCATCATCCGCTCTTGCGACTCGCTCATCAGGATCTCGGCTGGCGTGAGGCCCGGGTCGCGCAGCGGGATCGTGTCCATGTCGACGACCATGCCGCCGTCACCGCCCGCGGCCAGCTCGGTGGTCGCGCAGGCGACCCCGGCCGCGCCCAGGTCCTGGATGCCCTCGATCAGCCCGGCGGCGAACAGCTCCAGGCAGCACTCGATGAGCAGCTTCTCCATGAACGGGTCGCCGACCTGCACCGACGGCCTCTTCGCGGCAGTGTCTCCTGGTTCGGCTCCGCCAAAACCTGCGCTGGCCAGCACCGAAGCACCGCCGACACCGTCAGGGCCGGTCCGCGAGCCGAACAGCACGACCTTGTTGCCCGTGCCCTCCGCGACCGCCGACTGCAGGTCGTCGTGGCGCATGAGTCCGACGCACAGCGCGTTCACCAGCGGGTTGCCCGAATAGCAGGGGTCGAAGCCTAGTTCGCCGCCGATGTTAGGCAGGCCGAGGCAGTTCCCGTAGAAGGAGATTCCAGAGACCACGCCTGGCAGTACCCGGGCGGTGTCGTGCGCGTCGGCGGGGCCGAACCGGATCGCGTCCATGACCGCGACCGGCCGGGCGCCCATCGCCAGGATGTCCCTGACGATGCCGCCGATGCCGGTGGCCGCTCCCTGGTGGGGCTCGACGAACGACGGGTGGTTGTGACTCTCGATCTTGAAGGTGACGGCGTAGCCCTGGCCGATGTCGACCACCCCGGCGTTCGCGCCGATGCCGGCCAGCAGCTGCCGCGACTGCTCGGGGCCGGGTGCGAGGCCGCGCAGGTGCACCTTGGACGACTTGTAGGAGCAGTGCTCGCTCCACATCACCGAGTAGAGCGCGAGCTCCGCCGCGGTGGGCCGGCGGCCGAGGATGTCGCGGATCTTCTGGTACTCGTCGGCGGTAAGGCCAAGTTCCTTGTACGGCTGCTGGACGTCCGGGGTCTGCCCGGCGACCTCAACCGTGTCCTTGTCGCTCACAGCTTTACTCCGGCGAAGGCGCTGACGGCCGAGGTAAAAAATGGCAGTCCCTCGTCGGTCGGGCCGGTCAGCGGGTCGATGGCGTGTTCCGGGTGCGGCATGAGCCCCACGACGTTGCCTTCCGCGTTGCAGATGCCGGCGATGTCGCGGGCGGACCCGTTCGGCGCGCCGTAGGTGTAGCGGGCGACCACGCGGCCGGTCCGCTCGAGTTCGTCAAGGGTGGCCTCGTCGGCCGCGTACGCGCCCTCGCCGTTCTTGACCGGCACGGTGATCTCCTGGCCGGGGTCGAAACGGTTCGTCCAGGCGGTCCCGGAGTTGAGCACGGTGAGCCGGCTGTCCGTGTGGATGAAGCGCAGCTTCGCGTTCCGCGTCAGCGCGCCGGGCAGCAGCTGCGCCTCGCACAGGATCTGGAAGCCGTTGCAGATGCCGAGCACCGGCAGTCCCGCGCGTGCGGCCGGTATCAGCTCGCTCATCACCGGGGAGAACCTCGCGATGGCACCGCACCGCAGGTAGTCGCCGTAGGAAAAACCTCCGGGCAGGATCACCGCGTCGACGCCGCGCACGTCGCGGTCCGCGTGCCAGAGCCGGACTGGCTCCGCTCCCGCGTACCGTACGGCGCGGGCCGCATCGGTGTCGTCGAGTGATCCGGGGAACGTGACAACGCCTATCCGCACACAGATGAGACTACCTGACCTGCGCAGACCACCCGTACCGGTCAGGCCCCGGTCCGTCCGGCCAGCACTTGTCAGGACCGCACGTCAGGCACTGCGGGACAGCGGCGCTTCCCAGCGGATCCGCTTGTCGAGCACGACACGGGTGCCCTGGCCTGGCGCGGAGCGCAGCGTCACCGCGTCCACGCAGGCCTGCATGATCGCGAAGCCGCGGCCCGATTCCGCGAGGTCGGCGTGGTCAATTCGCCTGAGCCCGGTACGCCGCTGCTGGCAGCCCTGGCCGGCGTCGGTGACCTCGACGCGGCAGGCCACGCTGTCCACCGTCGCCGCGACCGTGTAGGCGGGCGCCGAATGGCCGGCGTGCAGCACGACGTTGGTGCAGGCTTCTGTGGCAGCGAGCAGGATGTCGGCAACGGAGTCCTCGTTGACGCCGATCCCGCGCAACGTGTCTCCCAGTACCTGGCGCATCACGGGAACGCTCAGCATCTCCCGCTCGAACACCAGGCAAAACCGGATTTTGGGCTGAGTCGTTCCTCTCGGGGGGGTACGGGGGGTGATCCCCCCGGGAGATGACTGTGTTCTCACATGAACTGTGATTTCCCACGACACGCCAGCGTAATCAAACGTATCAGTTCGTGACTGGATGATCACTCAGTGGTATACACCCTGAATTCCTCGATGACGGGGTTCGCGAGCAGCTCACGGGCCAGCTGCTCGACCGCGGCGAGAGCGGGTCCGTCAGCGGGGCCGTCGAGCTCGACCTCAAATCGTTTGCCCTGCCGCACGCCTGTCACGTTGCCGAAGCCGAGGCGGTGTGATGCACTGAGCACCGCCTCGCCCTGCGGGTCGTGAATCTCCGGCTTGAGCATGACGTCTACGATCACTCTGGCCACGCGTATCCTCCCAGGGCAAACAGGGCATATGAAAATTGAGATGCGTGAACTAAAGTGCGTCCAGCCCACGCGGGAAGCGCCCATGAAGCGTATAACCACGGGGCTTCCAGCCTGGTCAGGCCGGCGGCGGCGATCCCGTCGCACGGCAGCGACGAGAAGGAGTGGCACGTGACTGCCGAAACCATCCAGCTCCTCACCCCCGAAGGCGAGCGGGTCGACCATCCCGAGTACCCCGTCGATGACGTGGACCTCAAAGGGATGTACCGCGACATGGCGCTCGTCCGCCGGGTCGACACCGAGGCCGTCGCGCTGCAGCGCCAGGGCGAGCTCGCCCTGTGGCCGCCGCTGCTCGGCCAGGAGGCCGCCCAGATCGGCTCCGGCCGCGCCCTGTCGCCGCGGGACATGGCCTTCCCCTCGTACCGCGAGCACGGCGTCGCCTGGTGCCGCGGCATGGACCTCCTGCGGGTGTTCGAGCTGTTCCGCGGGGACACGCACGGGTCCTGGGACCCGGAAGAGCACAAGTTCCACCTCTACACCGTCGTCATCGGCGACCAGGTGCTGCACGCCACCGGCTACGCGATGGGCGTCCAGCGCGACGGCGCCGAGGACGAGGCCGTGATCGCCTACTTCGGCGACGGCGCGACCAGCCAGGGAATCGTGAGCGAGGCGTTCTCCTGGGCCTCCGTCTTCCAGGCTCCGCTCGTCTTCTTCTGCCAGAACAACCAGTACGCCATCTCCGCACCGCCTGAGCGGCAGAGCCGGGTCCCGATTTACCAGAAGGCCAGCGGCTTCGGTTTCCCTGGCGTTCGGGTCGACGGCAACGACGTGCTGGCCTGCTACGCGGTGACCAAGAAGGCGCTGCGGGCGGCCCGTGAGGGCGAGGGCCCGATGCTCATCGAGGCCTTTACCTACCGGATGGGCGCGCACACCACCACCGACGACCCCACCAGGTACCGGCTGGCGAGCGAGCTCGAGACGTGGCGGCTGCGGGACCCGATCGAGCGTGTCCGCGCCTACCTTTCCCGCACCGGCGAGGCCGACGCCGCGTTCTTCGAAGAGGTCAAGGCGGAGGCCGACGAGCTCGCGGTCAAGCTGCGGGCGGCGGTCGTGGCGCTGCCTGATCCGCCGCCGCTGGCGCTGTTCGACAACGTGTACGCCGACGGCAGCGCGATCCTCGACGCCGAGCGCGCCCAGTACGCCGCCTACCTGGACGGGTTCGAGGAGCAGGGAGCCGGCCGATGAGCAGGATCACGCTGTCCCGCGCGCTGAACGAGGGGCTCCGCCGCTCGCTTGAGTCCGACCCCAAGGTCATGATCATGGGCGAGGACGTCGGGCGGCTCGGCGGCGTCTTCCGGGTGACCGACGGACTGCAGAAGGACTTCGGCGAGCACCGCGTCGTCGACACGCCGCTGGCCGAGGCGGGCATCGTCGGCACCGCGATCGGCCTGGCGCTGCGCGGCTACCGGCCCGTCTGCGAGATCCAGTTCGACGGCTTCGTCTACCCGGCGACCGACCAGATCGTCAGCCAGCTCGCCAAGATGCGCTACCGGTCAGGCGGCATCGTCAGCCTGCCGGTGGTGATCCGCATCCCGTTCGGCGGCGGCATCGGCGCGGTCGAGCACCACAGCGAGTCGCCCGAGGTCTTCTTCGCGCACACGGCCGGGCTGCGGGTGGTCGCCTGCGCCGACCCGGCCGACGCGTTCTCGATGATCCAGCTCGCCATCGCCTCCGACGACCCGGTGATCTTCTTCGAGCCCAAGCGCCGGTACTGGGACAAGGCGGAAGTCGAGACGGCCGGTCCGCTCGACGGCGCGCTGCCGCTCGACAAGGCCCGCGTCGTGCACGACGGGAACGACGTCACCCTGCTCAGCTACGGCCCGCTCGTCCGCACCAGTATCGAGGCGGCGCTGTCAGCCGACGGCGACGGGCGGTCGGTCGAGGTCATCGACCTGCGCTCGCTGTCGCCGCTCGACATGGAGACGATCTCCGCGTCGGTCCGCAAGACCGGCCGGTGCGTGGTCGCCCACGAGGCGCCGGTCTACGCCGGCCTCGGGGCGGAGATCGCCGCCCGGGTAACCGAGGAGTGCTTCTACCACCTGGAGGCCCCGGTGCAGCGGGTCGGCGGGTTCGCGATCCCGTACCCGGTCGCGCGGTCGGAAGACCACTACCTGCCCGACCTGGACCGGATCCTGGACGCGGTCGACCGCTCCTTCTCCTACTGACTCGAGGGACCAGCGTGAACAAGGAGTTCAAGCTCCCCGACGTCGGGGAGGGCCTCACCGAGGCCGACATCGTTACCTGGCACGTGAAGCCGGGCGACACGGTGACGGTGAACCAGATCATCGTCGACATCGAGACCGCCAAGGCGGTCGTCGAACTGCCCAGCCCCTTCGCGGGCACGGTCAGCGCCCTGCTCGTGGAGGAGGGCCAGACGGTCGACGTCGGCACCGCGATCATCGCCGTTGAGATAGCGGGCACGGAAGCCGGCGAGCCGGGACCGGCCAGGCCGGCCGGCACAGGGCAGGCGCCGGATAGCGGCAACCCGGCGGACACAGCAGACGACGCGGCAGACGCGCCTGACACGAAGAACGCGCCGCCCGCTCCGCCGGCGAGGCAGCCGGTGCTCGTCGGTTACGGCGTCAAGCCCGGCTCGACCAGCCGCCGGCCGCGGAAGAAGGCGCCCACGCGCCCCGGGTCCTACCCGGCCACCCCGTCGGCGCCGCCCGGCGGAACGGGCACTGGAGGCCCGGCGGGCAACCCGCCGTTCCCGGCCGGGATCAAGCTGCCGCCAGGCATCCCGCTGCCCCCGGGCATTCCGTCGCAGTCACCATCCCAGTCCCAGTCGCGGACCCGGGCGCTGGCCAAGCCGCCGGTGCGCCGACTGGCCAGGGACCTCGGCGTCGATATCGGCGGGCTGGCTGGAAGCGGGCCTGAAGGCTCGGTCACCAGGGAAGACGTCGCGCGCGCGGCCAGTGACAGCCGCTCCCGTTCGGTATCCGCGGAACAGGAACCGGCGGACCAGCCGCAGGCCGCCGACGGTCTTAGCCGGAACGAGCCGCCGCTCGACGAGGAGCGGATCCCGGTGCGCGGGGTGCGCAAGCACACCGCCGCGGCGATGGTCGCGAGTGCGTTCACCGCACCCCACGTGACCGAGTTCCTCCAGGTGGACGTCACCGAGACGATGGCCGCGGTCCGCCGGGCGCGCGAGCTGCCCGAGTTCGCCGGCGTCAAGGTCTCGCCGCTGCTGTTCGTGGCGAAGGCGCTGCTTGTCGCCGTGCGGCGGCACCCGATGATCAACTCGAGCTGGGACGAGGCCGCGCAGGAGATCGTCGTCAGGCGCCGGGTGAACCTGGGCATCGCGGTGGCGGCCGACCGCGGCCTGCTGGTGCCGAACGTGAAGGGCGCCGACGCGCTGCCGCTGGCTGGGCTCGCCCGGGCGGTCGACGAGCTCGCGGCCACGGCGCGGGACGGCAAGGCGACACCCGCCGACCTGTCAGGCGGAACGATCTCGATCACCAACGTCGGCGTCTTCGGCGTCGACGCGGGCACGCCGATCCTGATGCCTGGCGAGGCCGCCATCCTCGCCTTCGGGCAGGTCCGCGACCTGCCCTGGGTGGTCGCGGGCGAGCTGGCGGTCAGGAAGGTGACCACGTTGTCGCTTTCGTTCGACCACCGGATCGTCGACGGAGAACTAGGCTCGGCGGTGCTGCGAGACGTAGGCTCGATGCTGGAAGACCCGGTTCGGATGCTCGCGTGGTCGTGATAGGGGTCAGGGATGACACTGCGTAAGTTCCGTGACGCGCTCATCGTCATGGGCGTGTTCCTGGCGGTGATCTGGGTCCTCCAGGTCGTCAACTGGGCCGACGGGTACCGGCTGGACAACGAGTTCGGCATCCTGCCCGAGCACCTGAGCAGGCTGCCGGAGATCTTCTCGGCGCCGTTCCTGCACTTCAGCTGGCAGCACATCGAGGGCAACTCGGTGCCGCTGTTCGTGCTGGGCGTGCTCGCGGCGTACCGGTCGCTCAAACGGTTCCTGCTCGCCTCGGTGATCATCGCGGTGACCAGCGGGCTGGCGGTCTGGCTGTTCCAGTCGAGCAACGAGCTGACCGTCGGGGCGTCCGGGCTGATCTTCGGCTACTTCAGCTACGTGCTGATCCGCGGGTTCTTCGACCGGAACTGGGTCGACGTCATCGTCGGACTGGTCGCGGGCGGCCTTTACTGGACCATCCTCCAGGTCGCGATCCCCGGCACGCCAGGTGTCAGCTGGATCGGCCACGTCGGCGGCCTGGTCGGCGGCGTGATCGCCGCCTGGGTGCTGCGGTCGAAGGCCGCGCCCCGCCGGCCGGTGCCTGCCGCCGGCTCATCAGCCAAGTCCGTCGACGACATGCTGCGCGAACTGAAGAAAGAGCAGAGTTCCTAGGCTTGCTCCCGCTTTCAGTTTTCTTAGAACGCGCCCTCGGGGATTTCCATCAAGTCGCTGGTGGTCGCCTCGATGATCTTCCGGTCGCTCTCAAGGCGCGGCAGCACCGTGGTCGCGAAGAACCGGGCGGCGGCGAGCTTGCCCGTGTAGAAGTCACGGTCCGACTCGTGCAGCGTGTCCGCGTTCTCGAGCGCGCGCCCGGCGATCTCGGCCTGACGGCCGAGCAGCCAGCCGACGATGAGGTCGCCGAAGGCGAGCAGCAGGCGCACCGACTGCTGACCGATCTTGTAGACCTCTTCCGGCTGCTCGAAGGAGCCGATCAGGAAGCCGGTCATCGCGTTCAGCATCGCCTCGACCTGGGCGGTGCCGTCGGCAAGGGCGGCCCGCTCGGTCTTGAGCCGTCCGTCCGGGTCGTCCGCCGACGCGAACGACGCGATCTCGGCCAGCAGCGCCTTGGCGGTCGCCCCCTGGTCGCGCACCATCTTGCGGAAAAACAGGTCGAGCGACTGGATCGCCGTAGTGCCCTCGTACAGGGAGTCGATCTTGGCGTCCCTGATGTACTGCTCGACGGGGTAGTCCTGCAGGAAGCCGGACCCGCCGAAGGTCTGCAGCGACAGCGTCAGCATCTCGTACGCGCGCTCGGCGCCGAGTCCCTTGACCACGGGAAGGAGCAGGTCGTTGCGGGCCGCGGCGTCCTTGTCCTGCTCGCCGTTGGACGCGGCGAGCTGCACCGCGTCCTGCTGGGCGGCCGTGTAGAGCACCAGCGCGCGCATGCCCTCGGTGTAGGCCTTCTGCAGCATCAGCATCCGGCGGACGTCCGGGTGGTGGATGATCGTCACCCGCGGCGAGGCCTTGTCGGTCTGCCGGGTGAGGTCGGGACCCTGCACCCGGGTCTTCGCGTAGTCGAGCGCGTTGAGGTAGCCGGTGGACAGCGTCTCGATCGCCTTGAGCCCGACCAGCATCCGCGCGTTCTCGATGACCATGAACATCTGCCTGATGCCGTCGTGGACCCCGCCGACCAGGGTGCCGACCGCCGGGTGACCGGGGTCGCCGCCGAAGGTCAGCTCGCAGGTGGTGGAAACCTTGAGGCCCATCTTGTGCTCGACGTTGGTGGCCTTGACGCCGTTGCGCTCGCCGAGCGACCCGTCCGGGTTCACCTGGTACTTGGGCACCAGGAACATCGACAGGCCCTTGGTGCCGGCGACGGCGCCTTCGGGCCGGGCGAGCACCAGGTGGAAGATGTTCTCCGACAGGTCGTGCTCGCCGACGGTGATGAACCGCTTCACGCCCTCGATGTGCCAGCTGCCGTCCGGCTGCTCGACCGCCTTGGTGCGGCCCGCGCCCACGTCCGAGCCCGCGTCCGGCTCGGTAAGCACCATCGTCGCGCCCCACTGGCGTTCGACGGCTAGCTCGGCGAACCGCTGCTGCTCGGGGGTGCCGAGCTCCCACAAGATCTTGGCGAAGGTCGCGCCGTTGGCGTACATCCACAGCGCCGGGCTGGCGCCGAGCAGGAAGCTCGCCACGCCCCACTGCAGCGTCCGCGGCACTACTGTGCCGCCGAGCTCCGGCGGAACCGACAGCCGCCACCACTCGGCGTCCATCACGGTGCGGTATGACTTCTTGAACGACTCCGGCAAGGTCACGGTGCCGCTGGCGGGGTCGAAAACCGGCGGGTTACGGTCGGCGTCGGCGAACGACTCGGCGGCCGGACCCAGCGCGAGCTTGTTGACCTCGGCCAGCATGTCCCGGGCGGTTTCCTCGTCTACCTCGGCGAACGGCCCGCGGCCGAGGATTTCCTGGCGGCCGAGCAGCTCGAAGAGGTTGAACTCGACGTCCCGCAGATTGCTCTTGAAGTGGCTCATGTAACGCTCCGCTTGATCGCTGGCCTGCCTACATGTTACCCGTAAGTAGCATTACTTGCCAGTAGCTTAGCTCCGTGTGTTCGGGTGCACATTTTGCGTGTTTTCTCGCCTCATCCGTGCGTCTTAATGCTTCAGCTGCCACACTGAGCACTAGGCGGGACCGCTGCGACACGGAGCGTCAGGGACTGGTCACGGAGACTCGGGCTTCTTCTCCTGTTTCGGCGCTTTGGAGTCCCAGCCGGTCACCTTGGGGCTAGGCTTCCCACTCGTGACGGATGTTCGCGACCCCTCAGCAGGCCTCCCCGCGCGGCAGCCTAGCGACGGCATGCCCTCACGGCAGCCTGGCGGGGTGCTGCCCACCGGACACACTATGGCTGACCGGCCCGGACAGGGGACTGACTTCCCCGCACGCGGGCCTGAATTCCCGGTTCGCGGTGCGGACTTTCCCGTTCGCGGCGCGGAATCTCCGGCCCGTGGCGCTGAGTTTCCCGCACGCGGTGCGGAGTCTCCGGCCCGCGGTTCGGAGTTTCCCACGCGCGGTGCGGACTTTCCCGCCCGCGGTTCGGAGTTTCCCGCCCGGGCACTCGAGCCTCAGCCCCGCCCGATGACTGAGTCCCGCGGCATGCCGGACCTGCCGCCCCGCGGCCAGGCCTTCCCCGTCCGCCAGCCCAGCTTCCGCCCGCCGCGGCGAGCCGAAGGCGGTCGCCACAGGCGGCCCGTGCCCGCCAGCCTGCCGCAGAGCGCGCCCGCGCTGGTACTCGGCGTTCCCGGCCGGGACACCGACCTCGCCGCGGGAACCGTCGCCGAGCTGGCCGCGGTACTGCGAGTCGACAACCCGGCGGTCGAGGTGCGGGCCGCGCGGATCGACGGCGGCGGCTTCGACGACCCGTCCGACCTGCGCGCGGTGCTGGCCGACGCGGCCGCCCGGCGGCCTGACAGCGTGCCCTGCGCGGTGGTGATCCCGCTGATCGCGACCGTCAACCCGCCGCTGATCCACCGCCTGCGCGACTCCGTAGCCGGGAGCGGGACGAACGCCGTCATCAGCGGCTTCATCAACTCCAACGCGATGATCGCCGAGGTGCTGCACATCCGGCTGGCCGAGGCGGGCCTCGCCCGGGCCGACCGGGTCCGGCTGTTCAGCATCGTCACCGCCGCCGACGGCGTGCTCATCGCCACGGTCGGCGGTCCCGACGCGGCCGGGGCGGCCAACGTGACCTCGGTGCTGCTCGCCGCGCGGCTGGCGCTGCCGGTCATTACCGCGTCCATGGACAGCGTTCCTTCCGTGCACGAGGGCGCTCAGCGGCTGAAGGAAATGGGCGTCAACCGGCTGGCGATCGCCCCCTGCTTCATCGGGCCGGAAGCGACCAGGAGCGACCTGGACGCGCTCGCGGTCGCCGGAGCCGAAGTAGCGGCGCCGATCGGCGCGCACAGCAACATTGCCAAGCTCGCCGCGCTGACCTACGGTAAGGCGATCAGCCAGCTCGACCTGCCGTCCGCTGGCCCTGAGGTTCGCGGGCAGCACGAGTAGGCTTTTCGGACATACCAGTAGCGTCTACGGGCTCGACCAGGCCTTTTGCTTGCGTATGCTGCCCGCTAGCGCCGTTTAACGCGACACCTCGCGGGCGCACAGAGCACGGTGAAGACAATCCTGGGAGTAACATGCGCGCGGTTACCAAGACGCTGAGTGCCGGACTATTCGCCGCGGCAGCGGCGGTCGGCCTGGCGATCCCGGCGACCGCCGCGTCGGCCGCGCCCGCAGCGTCAGCGGCGTCGGCCGCGCCCGCGGCTCCCGCGGCTGTTTCCGCGGCGTCGCCGGGGACCGGCTTCCTCTACGGAACCGACAGCTGGCCGATCACGATCGCCAACACCGCCCCGCTGAAGGAGCCGGTGATCGGCACCAACTACGGCGGCTACATGGGCATGGCCGGAAACTGGGCCCGCACGCTCGGGTGCAAGACCGGCAACATGTTCGCCTGGACTCCGGTCAACGCCGGCCAGGCGAACAAGAACTTCCGCACGTACAACACCGGCGTGGGCACCGGCGTCTACTGGTACATGGGCGGCCCTGGCGTCGACCCGAAGTGGAACGGCAGCGCCGCCGAGGCTTACCACTGGGGCCAGGAGCAGGCCTCGCTGGCGATCCAGTCCGTGCGGAACATGTACATTCCGTACCCGGTCCTCTGGGCCGACATCGAGCTGCCCGGCATCGCGCCCGCGACTGACAACGGCTGGAACAGCGTTTACACGTCGCCCTGCAGCGGCGTCCGCAAGGAGTCGTCAGTCCCCGCGGTCGTCGACAGGAACGAGCTCAACGGGTTCGCGAACTACCTCACCGGGCACTCGAAGTTCAAGCTCGGCGTTTACTCGTCCCCGCTGATCTGGGACTCGATCTTCGGCACCGGCTCCTACGCCAGCATCCCGACCACGTACGAGTGGACCTACACGCCCGAGACCTCGCACCTTACTTCCGCGCCGAGCGGCTGGTGCCTGGCCGGTACCAAGACGTGCGCTGAATTCTTCGGCGGGGTGACCTCGGCCAGCAAGTACGCGCTGATGTGGCAGTGGTCGGGCGGCGGCGGCGTGTCGAACGGCGTCGGCGACTTCGACCAGATCGACGTCGCCCGGATGAAGTAAGTCTGTCGGCCCCGGCGGTGTTCGCCGGGGCCGTTCGGTTTTCCTAGACGACTTGCTTTGCTGTTCTTAGACGACAGTCCCGGCCAGCAGCGGGTCGAGGCGCATCTTGGGGTTGTCCCTGGCGATCGCGTTGAGCCGCCACTTGTCGGCGAACAGGGCCAGCAGGGCTCCGTCGAGCCGCCTGGTCAGCACCTCGGCGCCGCGGGCGCCGGCCAGCGCGGTCTGCCCGTCCTCGTCGGTCACCCGGGCGATCTCGTAGTCCAGGTGCGCGAGCTCTGACTTGGCGCCGAACTCGTGCTCGAGGCGGTGCATCACCACGTCGAACTGCAGCGGCCCGACCGCCGCCAGGACTGGCGCCTGGTCGCCGCGCAGGTCGGACGAGAGCACCTGGACCACGCCCTCGGTGTCGAGCTGGTCGATACCCCGCCTGAACTGCTTGTACTTACCGGCGTCGCGGCAACGGACGACGGCAAAGTGCTCGGGGGCGAACGACGGGATCGGCGGGTAGGAGATCGGGACATCCGCGTAGAGCGTGTCGCCCGGCCGCAGCGCGGTCGCGTTCACCAGGCCGATCACGTCGCCCGGGAACGCGGTCTCGACCGTCTCCCGCTCCTGCCCGAACATCGCCTGCGCGTACTTGGTCGCGAACGGCCGGCCGGTCGCGGCGTGCGTCAGCACCATGCCGCGCTCGAACCGCCCCGAGCACACCCGCACGAACGCGACCCGGTCCCGGTGCGCGGGGTCCATGTTGGCCTGCACCTTGAACACCAGACCGGAGAACGGCGCGTCAACCGCCCGGTCATCGCCCTCGACGTCCGCCCGCGGCTTCGGCGGCGGTGCCAGTTCGCACATCGCGTCGAGCAGCCGCCGCACGCCGAAGTTAGGCAGCGCCGCGCCGAACAGCACCGGCGACGACTCACCGGCGAGAAAAGACGGCATGTCGATCTCGGCGCCGATCTCGGTCAGCAGCTCGAGCTCTTCCGCGGCGGCGTCATAGACCGCCCCCTCGCGCTCGCGGGCCTTGTCCGGGTCCTTGAAGTGCTCCTCGATGGCTTTCTGCGCCCCGCCCGGCTGCCGCGTGTAGGCCGTGTACTCCCCGGTGGCGCGCTCGATCAGCCCGCGGAAATCGCCGGCGATACCCACCGGCCAGTTCACCGGCGTCGGCCGCAGCCCGATCCGCTGCTCGATCTCGTCGAGCAGCTCAAGCGGCTCGCGTCCCGGCCGGTCCCACTTGTTTACGAACGTCACCACGGGCACGTGGCGCGACCGGCACACGTCGAACAGCTTCAGCGTCTGCGGCTCGAGGCCCTTGGCCGAGTCGAGCAGCATGATCGCGCAGTCGACCGCCTCGAGGACCCGGTACGTGTCCTCGGAGAAGTCCGCGTGGCCGGGGGTGTCGAGCAAGTTGAGCACGTGCCCGTCGTAGTCGAACTTCAGCACGGCAGAGGTGATGGAGATGCCGCGGTCCTTCTCCATCGACATCCAGTCGGAGGTGACGCCGCGCCGCCCGGCCTTGCCGTGCACCGCCCCGGCCGTGTTGATCGCCGCCGCGTGCAGCGCCAGCGCCTCGGTCAGCGTCGACTTGCCGGCGTCGGGGTGACTGATCACCGCGAACGTCCGCCGGCGGCCTGCTTCACCGAGCACGGCTCCGGCGGCCGCCGACCGCTTCTCTACATCCGTCACCGACACCGCGGCAGCACTCCTTCGTCAGCGTGACACCTGCACCTGGTGAGGGCCGAAAATCCCTTAGTCGGAACAGGCTGACACACTTAGCCCACCATGAACCGCACGGGAGCGGGCGGCTGTCAGCCGGCTCACTCGCCATGCCCTGTGGATATCAGGGAACCAGCCCTGTCCAACGTTCTAGTCTACCCCGAACGTCTTTGGACCTAGTTCACTTGTGTAGCAAGAGCCGGGAAGCCGCCGCCTCCCAGGATCCCTCCGCCGTTCCGGTCACTCCCGCTCCGCCGGGTTGCTCGGCTGTCCCAGGTTTCTCCGCGCTTTCCGGGTTCTCCAAAGGCGGCTCGTGGGACTCTTGCCCGCCGTCGGCCGGCCTGGCCGTGGCCGCAGAGGCCGCCTCAGCCGCGGAGTGGCGGTGCCCGGGCGGCTCCCGGGACGAGATGATCGGACTGCTGGGCAGTGGCAGGCGCTCGAGTCCTGGGCCGCCGCCGGGAAGCTCGGCGTCCTGCGCGCGCTGATCCGCGACGAAGACCCGCCGCCGCCCGGCGGCGGGTACCGCGGTGACCTGCCCCTGGGCTGGACCAAGTCGCTGACCCACGAAGTGGCCCTGGCGCTGTCGATGCCCGCCGTGTCGGCCGGGAAGCTGATGTGGCTGGCCTGGAACATGCAGGGCGCACTGCCGGGAACCGGCGACCTGCTGGCCCGCGGCGAGCTCACCCTGGCCAAGGCCCGGGCAGTGGACACCGCCCTTAACCTGCTCAGTGACCAGGACGCGGCCGAGGTTATCCGGGGTAAGCCGATCCAGTACCGGCACTCTCCGTCGAGGATGTTCTCCAGCGTCCCGCCATTGGCCTCGATGACCCGTCGCGACGCCGTATTGGACACGGCGCAGGTGACCAGCACGCGGGTGAGACCGAGATTCTCGCGGCAGTAGCGGATGGCCGCCGCCAGCATGGCGCGGGCATGCCCGCGGCCCCGGTGACGTGGTGCGACGTGGTAGCCGATGTGCCCGCCGCTTTTGCTGAGTTCCGGGGTCAGCCGGTGCCGGATGACGACGCTGCCGAGGTAGCCAGGGCCGTCGACGTACCAGAGCGTGGTGACCGGGACGCCCCAGTATTCCTTCTCCTCCAGCACTCGCTGGACATAGCCGTCGAAGTCCGCCGCTACCTCGTCCACGGGAAAGTCCGGGAGCCAGTGCTCGTCACGGAGATCGCGCGTCGCCTCAATGAATGAATCGCGCACGGCTGCAGTGGGCGCGGCAAGTCGCGGCATGATCAGCTAGGCAGTCCTAGTGGCCGTCGTTTGATGTCGGGTGGCCGTCCGAGGACGAGTGGCCGTGGTTCCCGCTCTGGTGGCCGTGGTTCTCCGTCTGATGGCTGTGGTTCCCGCCCTGGTGGCCGTGATGCTCGCCCTGGTGGCCGTGGTTCGCAGTCTGATGGGCGTGGCTCGTCTCTGGCTCCGGATGATGGCCGGAATCGTGTGCCGACCGTTGAGCCGCCCGCCGTCGCCTGGAACTGTGTCCAGCTTGCCGCCCGGAGCCGTCTTTCCCGCCGTACACTCGCACCCAGATCAGCCCGATGACCAGCAAGACCACGACAACGAAGATCCAGGCGCCAGGGAGATGACTCGGCCCGCGAACCCCGAACGCAACACTGGTCAGCATGACCTTGCTCCTGCCCAGGAGTCACCTGGGGCGGACTCCGTGCTGACACGATACGTCTTAACGGCGAGGCGATCTACCTGCCAATTCCCGGACCAATGGAGAACGGGTTTACCACTGGCTCAGTCGTGACTGGACCTGCTTGAATCTGGGCGTGGACGAAGAGCTTCTGGATGCCCTCGACGGCTATGAGATATCTACCGATCCCGCCCGTCTCGACGCTGAGACGATCCACCGGTGGCTGTCAGAAGACGCGTACTGGGCACTAGGCCGCTCCCGGGAAAAGCAGGACCGCAGCATCGCCAACTCGCTGAACTTCGGCGCGTACAGCAGTGGCTCCGGTGTTCAGGTCGGTTACGCCCGGATCGTCACCGACTATGCGACCTTCGCCTGGCTGTGCGATGTCTACGTCGATCCGGCCGCTCGCGGCAAGGGACTTGGCACGGCGCTGGCAGCCGCCGTCCGCGACCATCTCGCCCCGTACAACCTGCGCCGGGTCCTGCTCGCAACAGCCGATGCCCACGAGGTATACGCCAAGGTGGGGTTCGCGCCACTGGCTCAGCCCGAGAAGTGGATGGCACTGGGCGAGCAGTAGCTGTACCGCTTACGCGCTCAGGGGTTCGTCCGCCCGGGTGTCCACGCAGTGAGCGACGACTTCCGCCAGCGATACGCCGACGGCGTCGGCAAGCGCGGCCACGGTGAAGAACGCGGGGGTGGCGATCCGTCCCGTCTCGATCTTCCGCAGCGTCTCGACCGGGATCCCCGAGGCGGCCGCGATGTCGGTCATGCTCCGCGACCCGCGCGCCTGGCGCAGCAGCACGCCCAGGCGCTCCCCGCGGGCGCGCTCCTCAGGACTCAACGGCGGTCTCACCATGCTGGACGCGCGCTCGCCGGCCGTCGCCGCCTTCGTTCGCGCGGCCTGCACGGTAGCAGCGGCCGCGTCCGTACGGGCAGACCCGGTAGTGCAAAACGCGCCAGCCTAGCCTGCACCTCGACCTGCACCCGGGCTGCGTCAGTTCAGAACGGCACCCCCGTCGACGGTGAGCACGGTGCCAGTGACGAAGCTGTTGCCCATTAGGTAGAGGTGGGCCGCGGCGATCTGATCAGGTTCGCCGAGGGTCTTGGTCAGCGTCCGCTCGGCCAGCGCGGCGAACAGCGCCGGCCGCCGCTCCGCGGGGACCGGGTCCCACAGGGGCGTGCGGATCGCTCCGGCCCGGACGGCGTTGACCCGGACTGGGGCCAGTTCGACGGCGAGTCCCCGGGTCAGGCCCTCGGTCGCGGCCGCGCTGCCAGCCGCGAGTGCCGTCCCGGGGGACGGCCGGACCCCGATCGTCCCGGAGGTCAGCACGATCGAGCCGCCCGGCCTGATCCGCGGGGCCGCATGCTTGACCGCGGCGACCGTGCCCCAGAAGCGGACCTCGAGCAGCTGGCGGGCCTCCTCCATCGTCACCTGCGTCAGCGGCCGCGGCGTGACCGAGTCGCCGGCCGTGTAGACAAGGTGATCGAGTTCGCCGATCCGGCTGAGCGCCTCGGCCACGGATGCCTCGCTACGGGTGTCGATCACGGTCCCGGCGCATCCGGCCGGCAGGGCAGCCAGTGCGGCCTCGAGCCGGCTCTTGTTACTTGACGCGATCGTGACCGCCGCTCCCGCCGCCGCGGCGGCGGCCGCGGTGGCCAGCCCCATCCCGGAGCTGCCGCCGATGATGACGATCTTCTTGCCGTCCAGATCCATTGGCCCTGTCCTTCGCTATTCTGCGATGTGATGTCCCACTGAGTCATTAGCCTATCGGAAGTGATGACTCAGTGGGACATCAGGGTAAGATCTGACGCATGCCGCGGTGGGAGCCTCAAGCCAGGGACCGGCTGCGCGAGGCCGCCCTTGAACTGTTCCTCGCGCACGGCTTCGACAACGTCACCGTGGCCCAGATCACCGAGCGGGCCGGACTGACCCGCCGCACGTTCTCCCGCTACTTCGCCGACAAGAGAGACGTGCTGTTCGCGGGTTCTGAGCGGCTCCCAGGGGTTCTCGCCGACGCCGTCGGCCGGGCCGACCCCGCCCTGGGGCCGTTCGAGGCCATGCTGAGCGCGCTCACCGAAGTCGGCGACCTGCTGGCCGACCAGGTCGAGCACGCCGCCGAGCGCCGCGCGATTGTCGAGGCCAGTCCTGAGCTGCAGGAACGTGGGCGGACCAAGTTCGCCGAGGCCACCGGCGCACTCGGGGCGGCCCTCGAGAAACGGGGCACCGAGGAAGCGGCCGCCGCCCTGCTCGCACCCGTCGGCGCCACCATCTTCTGGACCGCCTTCGACCGCTGGGCGCGGCAGCCGGGAGGCGCGAGCCTGGCCGGCCGCATCAGAGAAACGGCGGCCGAGCTAGCCGCCAGCATGCAGCCCGCGGCCCGGCCGGCCTCCGGGGACCGCGAAGATCACCCGTGAGTTCGCCAGGCCCCGCTATGCACCGTCGGTGCCGTCGCGCAGCGAGCGGATCATGCTCTGCAGGATCAGGAACGCGCCGGACTGCTCGGACTCGGTCATGCCGGACAGCATTCTGAGCTCGACTGACCGGACCGCAACGGTCGCCTTCGCGAGGCTGCGGCGGCCGCGGGGCGTGAGCCGCGTGGGAAGGACCTTCCCGATGGGCGCCTCCGCCGGCCTGGTCACGTAGCCCTCTCGCTCCAGGGCCTGGAGCAGCACGTTCATCGTCTGCCTGGTCACGAACGCGCCCCGCGCGAGCTCGGAGTTCGACAAGCCCGGTCGTTGAGCGAGCAGTTCGAGGCAGGAGTAGCCCGTAACGCTCATTCCGAGTGGCCGCAGCACCTCCTCCATGGCTGCGCGCAGCGCGCTCGACGCCTCTTTCAGCAGGTAGCCCAGTGACGTCTCCAGGTCGACGCCGGCACCGTCTTGACTCATGTCAGTATTCTGACATAGATTGGTCGTGTCAGAAAACTGACACGAGAAAAGGAGCATCATCGTGCCTGTCACCGGCCCCGACTTCATCTCGCTTCAAGCGAGCGACCTCGACGCCTCGCAGGCGTTCTACGAGCAGTACCTCGGACTCGTCCGCTCGCAGGCCGGCCCGCCGCACGCCGTCGTCTTCGAGACGAAGCCGATCGCCTTCGCACTCCGCGACGTCGTTCCTGGCACCGATCTCGCATCCGCCGCCCAGCCCGGCATAGGCGCGGCGATCTGGCTCCACGCCACGGATGTCCAGGCCATTCACGACGCCCTCGCCGCCGACGGGCACACCATCGTCTCCGCACCAATTGACGGCCCGTTCGGCCGGACCTTCACCTTCGCCGACCCCGACGGCTATCAGGTCACTCTCCACGACCGCGCCTGATGGCGCGCGGATCTTTCGTCCTAGCCGAAACGGATCGCGCTCCGCTTGTGTTACAGTTGCCTACGTAAACGGAGCATAGTCCGTTTCAGAGCGTTCCTTCATTACTGAGGAGACAGGCGAGCATGCAGGAGCGGAGCGATCAACTGCGTACGGGCACGAGCCGGGCGGTCCAGCTCGATTCATTCGGCGGCCCCGATGTCCTGGACATCCGTGAGGTGCCCGCTCCGCAGGCCGGACCTGGACAGATCCGCGTCCGGGTCACGGCGGCCGGCCTGAATCCGATGGACTGGTTCATGACCGCTGACGCGGACACCGCCGTCCGGTTCGGCTTGAGCCTGCCGGCCGGCTTCGGGACCGACTACGCAGGAGTAGTCGACCAGGTCGGCGACGGGGTGACTGGCTTCGCACCGGGCGACCGGGTGTTCGGCGGCGCCCTGTCCCGCGCGGTCGCCGACTTCGTCGTGATCGACCCGGCCGGGGGCATCGCCGCCAACGAGGCCCATCACACCCCGGACGGCGTCGACGACCGCATCGCCGCCACCCTCACGATCGCCGGACGCACTGCATCCGCTGCCTTGGCCGTGGTTGCACCCGGGCCGGACGACACCGTGCTGATCGGCGGCGCGGCGGGCGGGGTCGGGGTGTTCGCCGTCCAGCTGGCCCGGCTCGCCGGGGCGCGGGTGATCGGGACAGGATCGGCGGCATCAGCTGATTTCCTGCGCGAGCTCGGAGCCGAGCCGGTCGCCTACGGCGTGGGCCTGGCGGACCGGGTCCGCACCCTCGCTCCCGGCGGAATCACCGCAGCGATCGATCTCTACGGGACGGAGACAGCGCAGGCCGCGAGGGCACTTGGCGTCCCTGATACACGCATCACCACCATCGCCACCCAGATCGACGGGATCACGCCGGCCAACGGTGCCAACGCCGCCCCCGGCGCCCTGGAAGAGCTCGCCCGTCTGATCGCCGATGACCGGCTCCGGGTGCCCGTCGCCGCAAGCTTCCCGGTCGAGCAAATCCGCGCCGCCGTCGAGCTCCAGGCCGGCCGGCACGCGAAGGGCAAGATCGTCATCGACCTCTAGGAACCGGTGGTGCGGGGGTTCGCCGGCCGTGTGAGATGTCCCTCTCCCGTCGACATGGCGCCGGCGGTCTGGGGAGACGAGCATGTAGTCATGAATTCCTCGCCCCGCCCGCCGCAGTACCTGCTGGACAACGCTCGCGCCGAGGCGGGCGAACGGTTCACCTGGCTGGCCGAGCTGTTCGACGGCGTGACGCGGGGGCACTTCGACCGGCTGGGAGCCGGGGCTGGCTCGCGCTGCTGGGAGGTGGGGGCTGGCGGACGCAGTATCCCGGAGGCCCTCGCGGCGGCCGTTGGTCCGACCGGGCACGTCCTGGCCACCGACATCGACCCGTCGTGGCTGGAGGCAGGCGACGGCTACGAGGTACGCCGGCACGACGTCGTCACTGATCCGCCCCCGGAGCCGGGGACGTTCGATCTGGTGCACGCCCGGCTCGTGCTGATCCACCTGCCCGACCGTGCCCGTGCGCTGGCCACGATGGCGGCGGCGCTGCGGCCCGGCGGCTGGCTGCTCGTCGAGGACGCCGATACCGCCTTGCAGCCGCTGGCATGCCTGGACGACAGCGGCCCGGCGCAGCGGCGCGCCAACCGGCTGCGCGACGCGGTCCGGGAACTGCTGACACGTCGCGGCGCGGACCTGCGCTACGGCCGGACACTCCCGCGGGCACTACGTGAGGCCGGCCTGGCGGACGTCGCCGCGGCGGGCTCGTTCCCGGTCGGCGGCCTGGCCTGCGACCGGCTGGAGGCGTCGACCATCCGCCACGTGCGCGGCGAGCTGCTCGCGGCCAGCCTGGCCGACGACGCCGAGATCGACGCGCACCTGGCCGCCATCGACGCGGGCGAACTCGACCTGACACTCGCGCCGCTGATCTCCGCCTGGGGACGCCGTCCAGCCGAGCACCCGTCGGCCCTCGGCTAGGTCCGGGCAGCAACTCAGCCTGGCGGCATTCCTCCGCGCGGGCTGCTCTGGATCATTGGCCCTGACCCCTCGGCCAGGAAAGCGTGGCCGTCGAAGTACTCGATATGCCGATGTCCGCCATGCTGGTCCTCGGCCAGGGACGCGATGTTGTCGGCCAGGACCGCAAGGCAACGAGGGTCTCCAGAGATGTGCAACGACCGCTCCACCTCGTCGGCCCTGATGAGCACTGCCCGGCCGGGAACCGTTGAGACCCTGACGAGGGACAAGACAAATTTACTGCCAGTCTCCGCGTCTACGGGGTCGGCGGCCAGACTTCCCGCTCCTTGCCTGACCAGAGCGGCCAGACGGACATAGTCGTCCGTGCTTCCAGAGACCTCGATCTCACCGAACCCGAGATGGAAGGTGGCCCTCACGCTGCCGCCCCGTCACGCGGCCGGGACCGCTGGTTAATGGCCCGCTAATGGCACGCCGGGAAGTCAGGACCCGAAACGACTGAAGGCTCAGTGTTCGGAAACCTTCTCCGAACAGGGCCTTTACGTTGGAGCGGATGACGGGAATCGAACCCGCACTGTCAGCTTGGGAACTGGCTTGTCAGGTCCGCTCAAACCGAGAGTTTGCAGGTCAGCGGCATTTCGCCCGTTGTCCGCTGGTGACCGCTCTACATCGGTGTTCGCCACTCGATCGGGCACGCGGCGGGCACGCCATAGGCCGGGCTTGGCGACCACTCGAACGACCGCTTACGGGATCGCTAAGGTATT
>DASYAD010000082.1:0-24578 GCA_036501515.1 Trebonia sp.
CGCAGCACATCGGTGACGACATGGTCCGCGCGATCGCGTTGCAGCCGACCGACGGCCTGGTCCGCGGCGCCGAGGTCAAGGACACCGGCGGCCCGATCAGCGTCCCGGTCGGCGACGTCACGAAGGGCCACGTGTTCAACACCCTCGGCCAGCCCCTCGACGTGAAGGCCGAGGATCTCGACATCAAGCAGCGGTGGTCGATCCACCGCGAGCCCCCGCCCTTCGACCAGCTCGAGAGCAAGACCGAGATGTTCCCGACCGGCATCAAGGTCATCGACCTGCTCACGCCCTACGTGGTCGGCGGCAAGATCGGCCTGTTCGGTGGTGCCGGTGTCGGCAAGACCGTGCTGATCCAGGAGATGATCTACCGCGTCGCCGAGAACTTCGGTGGCGTCTCGGTGTTCGCCGGTGTCGGTGAGCGCACCCGTGAGGGCAACGACCTCATCGACGAGATGACGGACTCCGGCGTTCTGGACAAGACCGCGCTGGTCTTCGGCCAGATGGACGAGCCGCCCGGGACCCGGCTGCGGGTCGCGCTGTCCGCGCTGACCATGGCGGAGTACTTCCGCGATGTCCAGCAGCAGGACGTGCTCCTGTTCATCGACAACATCTTCCGGTTCACCCAGGCCGGTTCCGAGGTGTCCACCCTGCTCGGCCGTATGCCGTCCGCGGTGGGCTACCAGCCGAACCTGGCCGACGAGATGGGCCAGCTGCAGGAGCGGATCACCTCGACCCGCGGCCACTCGATCACCTCGATGCAGGCGATCTACGTGCCCGCCGACGACATCACCGACCCGGCCCCGCACACGGTGTTCGCCCACCTGGACGCGACCACCACGCTGTCCCGTGCGATCACTGAAAAGGGCATTTACCCGGCGGTGGACCCGCTCGACTCCACCTCGCGGATCATGGACCCGCGGTACATCGGGGCCGAGCACTACAACGTGGCGCGGACCGTCCAGCAGATTCTCCAGCGGTACAAGGAGCTGCAGGACATCATCGCCATCCTCGGTATCGACGAGCTCTCACAGGACGACCAGATCACCGTCCAGCGGGCCCGCCGCATCGAGCGTTTCCTGTCGCACCCGATGTACGTGGCCGAGCAGTTCACCGGCCAGCCGGGCGTGTTCGTCCCGCTCGAGGAGACCATCTCCTCGTTCAAGGCGATCACCGAGGGCAAGTACGACAACGTGCCCGAGCAGGCGTTCTTCATGTGCGGCGGTATCGAGGACGTGGAGAAGAAGGCCAAGGAGCTGGAGCGCTAGTGGCTACACTCCATGTGGAGCTGCTGATGCCGGACCGGTCGCTCTGGTCCGGCGAAGCAGGCATGGTCATCGCGAAGACCATCGACGGCGACATCGGTGTCCTGCCTGGGCGCGCCCCGGTGTTCGGCATCCTGTCGCCGGGCAGCCTGGTCCGGATCCGCGAGGTCGAGGGCAGTGACCCGGCCGACGAGATCCGGGCCGCGGTCAGGGACGGTTTCCTGTCGGTGACGGAGAACCGGGTATCGATCCTCACCTCAGTGGGCGAGCTGTCCGAGGAAGTCGACCACGCCTCGGCGCGGTCCGACCTCGACAGTGCCACCGCGGAGGCGGGCACCTCGGCCGCGGCCGAGGAGTCGGTCGAGGTCAGGTACGCACGGGCCCGGCTGCGGGCCGCCGGCGACCAGGCCTGACGGGCGGGCTGGTCACCGTTACAGTCACGGCTACGGTTTCGGGCTGAGGCCGAGGTGGGGGGAGCGCTAAGCGACGCGGTATGGCTGTTCGCCGCCGTCTTGGTGCTCGTCGTCCTCGCCGCTGTCGTTCTCGCGTCCCGCCGCTACCTCCTCGAGCGCAGCGGCGGGACGGTCGAGTGCGCGCTGCGCCAGCCCGCGGGCCCGGGCACGTGGCGCCTCGGCGTGCTTTCCTACGAGCATGACTCGCTGCGCTGGCACGGTGCGCTCGGTGTGCTGCTGCGGCCTGAGTACGTCTTCCACCGGCGCGCGCTGCAAGTAGTCGCTCGCCGGCCGGCCGGCCCGGGGGAGACGGCGACCCTCGGCCCGGACCGCATCGTCGTCGAGGTCTCGGTCAAGCCGCAGGCCGACGGCCTGGGCTTGTCCCCGGGCACGGACGTCGAGCACGTCGAGCTGGCGATGACCGACCAGGCGCTGACCGGGTTCCTGGCCTGGCTTGAGGCTTCTCCGCCCGGTTCGCACCTGGGCGACTTCACCTAAGCGGTCGCCGCCAGGCCGCCACAGCACGTCGCCCGCTGCCGCGTCGGCGCCGCCTGCGTCTGCGTCTCCCATGTCGGCTCCGTCCGTTCCCGTGTTGGCTGACCGCGCCAGGATGAACAGCAGGTCAGAGAGCCGGTTCAGGTACCGGGCGGGCCACGGGCTGATCGTGCCGGCGTGATCTGCCGCCGCCAGCCACGCCGTGCGCTCCGCCCGCCTGGTCACCGCCCGCGCGGTGTGCAGCAGGGCCGCGCCCGGGGTGCCGCCGGGAAGCACGAACGACCGCAGGGTCGGCAGCGCGGCGTTGTACTCGTCGCATGCTCGTTCCAGGGCGGTCACGTAGCCCTCGTCGATGCGCAGCTGCGGGTACTCGGGCGGTGTGGCCGGCAGGGGCGTGGCCAGGTCGGCGCCGCAGTCGAACAGCTCGTTCTGGATGCGGCGGAGCAGTGACACCATGCCGGCGGGCAGGGCGCCGAGCGTGATCGCGACGCCGATGGCGCAGTTGGCCTCGTCGGTGTCGGCGTACGCGGCCAGCCGGCTGTCGGTCTTCGGTACCCGGGCGCCGTCGGCGAGCGCGGTGCTGCCGTCGTCGCCGGTGCGGGTGTAGATCCGCGATAGCACGACCGGGCTCTCGCGGCTGTCGTCGGTCATGTCCGACACCGTAGCGTAGTAACTCTAAGTAATTAGAAGTTCGATGTGATCATAGGCTCTACCTGGGTATTGTTCCCGTCGTACAGATAACAGGGTTATGAAAGTGACACTCGGTAGTCACATGCGCCAACACTGGAGTCCGGCGGTTCTCGGGGGGCCCGCCGGACTCCTGTTTGCGTTATCGGACGATGTTCGGCCCGATAGGGTAACCGTGTGTTCGACTACGTGATCGTGGGCGGCGGGAGCGCCGGCTGCGTGCTGGCCGCCAGGCTGGCCGAGGATCCGGGCAGCCAGGTGCTGCTGCTCGAGGCCGGGCCAGCGGCCGCCGGCGTCGAGGATATCCAGGTGCCCGCGGCCTACCACCGGCTGTTCCGTAGCCGGTACGACTGGAACTACGTGACGCTCCCGCAGGAGCGGGCCGAGGCGCGCCCGTTCTACTGGCCGCGCGGCCGGGTACTCGGCGGCTCCTCGGCGATGAGCGCGATGACCTACGTCCGCGGTAACCGCGCCGACTACGACACCTGGCGGGACGAGTACGGCTGCGTCGGCTGGGGCTACAAGGAACTGCTGCCGTACTTCCTGCGCGCGGAAGACAACGCCCGCGGCGCCGGCCCGTACCACGCCGTGGGCGGCCCGCTGCCGGTGCAGGACCTGCGGCACCGCTCCAGGGCCGCCGAGGACTTCGTCGAGGCGGCCACCAGGCGCGGAGCGGTGCCGAACGACGACTTCAACGCCGCGCAGCAAGACGGCGTCGGGTTCTACCAGGTAACCCAGCGGGACGGCAGGCGCTGCAGCGTCGCCGACGCCTACCTGGCCGGCACCCAGGGCAACCTCACGGTCGTCACCGGCGCGTTCGTCACCGGGCTGGTCATGGAGGGCGGCCGGGCGGCCGGGGTGACTTACCGCCGAGACGGCCGGGACGAGACCGTGCGGGCCGGGGCCGAGGTGATCCTGGCCGCGGGCGCCGTCGGGACCCCGCAGCTGCTCATGCTGTCCGGTATCGGCCCCGCCGACCACTTGCGCGAGCACGGCATCTACGTGATCGCCGACATGCCCGCCGTGGGCGCCAACCTGATCGACACCCCGGCCGTGCCGGTGCTGTGGTCGACCCCGGGTGTTAAGAGCCTGCGGGAGTCGTCGGGCAACCGCGGTCTCGCCCGCTGGCGGCTGACCCACCGGGGACCGCTGACCTCGAACCTCGCCGAGTCGGGCGGCTTCGCGCGCAGCGACCCGCGGCTGGCCGCGCCTGACCTCCAGTGGCACGTGCTGCCAGTCGGCTACCGCGAGCAGGGCCTGACCGACCCGGCCAGACGGGCCATGACCGTGCTTGTCGAGCTGGTCGACGTGGCCAGCAGAGGCCGGCTCAAGCTCGCCTCCCGCGACCCGCGGCACCGGCCGCTGATCGATCCCGGCTACCTGTCCGACGTGCGCGACCTGAACGCGCTCACGGTCGGCGTGCGGATCGCGCGTGACTACGGGACGGCGGCGCCGCTGTCGAAGACCTGCGCCGCCGAGCTCATCCCCGGCGACAGCGTGCACACCGACCACGAGCTGCGCGATTTCATCAGGCGGACCGTGGTCACCGGCTACCATCCGGCCGGCACCTGCGCGATGGGCGGCGACGTGGCCAAGTCGGCGAGCGGCTACGACAGCGTGGTCGACTCCCAGCTCCGCGTCCGCGGCGTAGCCGGCCTGCGCGTGGTGGACGCGTCGGTGATGCCGACGCTGCCCCGCGGCGGTCTCACCGCCCCGGTCGTCGCCATGGCCGAGCGGGCCGCCGACCTGATCGCCGGGCGGGCGCCGCTGGTGCCGCTCGACCCGGAGCTAGCGGTCCCGGCCCTGGCACAGCGCGCCTAGCAGCGGGCCTAGCGGGCGCGCTTCTTCGGCTGGTACAGCCGGCCGTGCAGCACCGTGACCAGCTTGACGATCCGGTCCATGTCGGCCGGCCTGCGCCGGAAAGTGGTGGTCAGCACCAGCGGGTTCATCCGCTGACGGGTGATCGCCTTGGCACGCGAGAACTCGCGCAGCCCGTCGGCGCCGTGAATCCGGCCGAAGCCGGACTCGCCGGTCCCGCCGAACGGCAGCGCGGGCACCGCCACGAACGAGAGCACCGAGTTCACCGAGGTCATACCGGACCGCAGGGCGCGCGCGGCCCGCAGCCCGGCGCCGTGCCGCTTGGTGAACACGGCCGACCCGAGCGCGTAGGGCGAGGCGTTGGCCAGCCGCACCGCCTCGGTCAGCGACGGCACCGCGGTCACCGTCACGACGGGCCCGAAGGTTTCCTCGCGCACCGCGGCACTCTCCTCGGGCACGTCGACCAGGATCACCGGCGCGATGTAGGGTGCCCGCACCGAGTCGAGGCCGCCGACGACCGCCCGCCCGCCGCGCGCCACCGCGTCCGTCAGGTGCCGCTCAACGACATCGACTTGCCCGGGAAGCGTCATCGGCCCGTAGGCGGCGGGCGTGTCGTCGCCCGGCCGGAGCTGGGAGACCTTCTCCGTGAGCTTGCTCAGGAACGCGTGATAGGCCGAGTCCACCACGTACACCCGCTCGATGCCGACGCAGGTCTGCCCGGCGTTCGACATCGCTCCCCAGGCCGCCGCGTCGGCTGCCGCGTCCAGGTCCGCGTCGGCCGCCACCAGCAGCGCGTCCTTGCCGCCGCACTCGGCCAGCACCGGCGTCAGGTTCTCCGCCGCCGCGGCGAGCACCTTGCGCGCGGTGGCGGCCGAGCCGGTGAAGGCGAGCTTGTTCACCCCGGAGCGGGCCAGCTCGGAACCGGTGGCGCCGAGGCCGGTGACGAGCTGCAGCACCGGCTGGTCGTCGCCGAACACCTCAGACAGCACCTCGTGCAGCGACTGCACCAGCCACTGCCCCACGCCGGGGGTGAGCTCGGAAGGCTTGAACACGACCGCGTTGCCGGCGGCGAGCGCGTAGCCGATGGACCCCATCGGGGTGAGCACGGGGTAGTTCCAGGGGCCGATCACGCCGACCACGCCCAGCGGCTGGTACTCGACGGAGGCCGCCTGGTTGAGCATCGCCACGCCGGGCGCGACCCGGCGCGGGCGCAGCACCGGCCGGGCGTGCCTGGCCGCCCAGTCCAGGTGCAGGACCGTGTTGACGATCTCCAGCGTCGCGTCGTCGAGCGGCTTGCCCGTCTCGTCGTGCACGAGCTGCGCGAGCCGCCCCATGTAGCGGGTGAGGTGCGACTTCCAGGCCAGCAGCCGCAGCCGCCGCTCGGCGTACGAGAGCCCGCCCCACCAGGCGGCCGCGCCGCGGGCCCGGCGGACCGCGAGCGCTACCTCCTGCTGACCGTCGACCGGGTAGGTGGCGAGCACCTCTCCTGTCGCCGGGTTGACCGACTCGAACGTTTCCCTGGCCGAACTCCACGCCGAGACAACGGGCGAAACCGCATGACCTGCCATGTAACCCAGTAAACCATCGCCGGGCAAGCGGGAGTGCAGCAGATGCGGGCCCGTGACGCGAGTACCGTAGGTCCGTGCCCGTCCGCCCGTACACGATCGTGAACTGCGCCGTTTCTCTCGACGGCTACCTGGACGACACGTCGCCCGAGCGGCTGCTGCTGTCCGGCCCGGAGGATTTCGACGAGGTCGACGAGCTCCGTTCGCAGGCCGACGCGATCCTGGTCGGCGCGGGCACGATCCGCGCCGACAACCCGCGGCTGCTGGTCCGTGATCCTGCCCGGGTGGCCGCGCGGGAGGCGGCGGGCCGGCCTGCCCATCCCCGCCGCGTCACCGTGACCGCGACCGGTGACCTGGACCCGGCGGCCCGGTTCTTCACCGGCCCCGGCACGCCGCTTGTCTACTGCGCGGCCGCCGCCGTGGCGGCGGCGCGGGAGAAGTTCAGGGACCAGGCGGTGGTGGTTGACGCGGGTGCGGAGCCGTCCCTGGCCACGGTGCTCCAAGACCTCTATTCAGAACGGATGGTGCTTACCCTTCTCGCGGAAGGGGGATCGCGGATCCTGCGCGACCTGCTGGCGCTGAACCTCGCCGACGAGCTCCGGGTGGCGGTCGCCCCCTTCTTCGTGGGCGACCCGGGCGCGCCGCGGTTCGCGCTCCCGGCCCGCTATCCGCACACGCCGGCCAACCCCATGACGCTGGTCTCGCTTCGCCAGGTCGGCAACGTTGCGGTGCACCACTACCGGCTGAGGTCGCGCAGGCGCGTCATTCAGGTGCCCCCTTCCGATCATGAAACCGTCTGACGCCAGTTCAGCGGAGCGCACCGGGAGCAGCGACGCGGAGTCTCGCGTCAGGGCCTCGCGAGTGACTGACGTTACTGCTCAGGCCATCGTTGTGGAAACTTTCATCTAATCGGAAACTCTCATGTGTCAGAGTACGAAAAGTTCCCACGGTCTTCGCTGCCGGCCTGGAATGATGCCGGCGCTGTGGCCACTTCCCGTGCCAAGCGCCAGGCGATCACTGACGGCAGCGGGCTAGAACAGGGTGCCTTCGCGCTCGATGCCGCGCATCGCGTCGTAGTCGAGCACCACGCAGCGGATGCCGCGGTCCTCGGCCAGCGTGCGCGCCTGCAGCTTGATCGTCTGCGCGGCCAGCACGCCGTGCACAGGGGACAGCAGCGGGTCCCTGTTCAGCAGTTCCAGGTACCTGGTCAGCTGCTCCACCGCGTCGATGCCGGCCTGGCGCTTCATCTCGACGGCGACGTGCTCGCCGGTGTGGTCGCGGCACATGATGTCGACCGGGCCGATCGGAGTCGGGTACTCGCGCCGGATGAGCCGCCAGCCGTCCCCGAGCAGGTGCAGCTGCTCGGCCAGCAGCTCCTGGAGGTGCGCCTCGACGCCGTCCTTGACCAGGCCCGGGTCGATGCCGAGCTCGACCGAGGAGTCGGACAGCTTTTCCTCCATGGTGATCGTCAGCGTCTCGCCCGCCTTGTTGGTCACCGTCCACTTGCCCGGCTTCCCGTCCTCGCCTGGGTGCTCGGTCAGCCGGCAGGGCGGCGACATCCAGTTGAGCGGCTTGTACGAGCCGCCGTCGGAATGGACAAGGACGGACCCGTCGGCCTTCACGATCAGCAGCCGGAGGGCGGAGGGGAGATGGGCGGTAAGCCTGCCGTCATAGTCGACGCTGCACCGCGCGATGACGAGTCGCATTCCCGCACCCTATTGCGGACTAGCTGGTGCCGCGCGCGCGTTGCCCATAGCGAAGACCGCTAATTCTCCCCGATAGGGTTGTTCGCCGTGAGCCCGCGCAAGACCAGGAAGCCCCGCATCGCCGCACCGTCGGCGCCGCTCGGTCCTGAACGGATCGAGGACTGGCCGGACGGAGACTGGGTGGTCCGCCCGGTGCCCGGCGCGGCGGCCGCCAAGCCGTACCGCTGCCCCGGCTGCGACCAGGAGCTCTACCCGGGCGTCGCGCACGTGGTGGTGTGGCCGACCCACGCGGGCGCGACGGAACGGCGGCACTGGCACAGCGTGTGCTGGCAGCGGCGGATGCAGCGCCGCCCCGGCGGCCGCTGAGATGCCGCTGGCTGAGGCGTCGCCGGCCAGCCCCCGCTTGAACTGATGTGCATCCCCCGAGAGGACACTGTGACCGAGACCGACATCAGAGCTTCGACGGTGCTGCCCGCCCGGCGCGCCCCGATCACGCTGACCACCGAAGACGGGCTTCGCCTGGTCGGCGAGCTGGCCCGGCCGGAGCAGGGCGAGCCGGCGGGCACGCTCATCTGCCTGCACCCGCTGCCGACCGCGGGCGGGATGATGGACAGCCACGTGTACCGCAAGGCCGCCTACCGGCTGCCCGCGCTGGCCGGCCTGGCGGTGCTGCGCTTCAACACCCGGGGCACCGAGTCCGAGCGCGGCCGGAGCGAGGGCGAGTTCGGCAACGGCGAGACGGAGCGCTACGACGTCGAGGCGGCCGTCCGGTTCGCGGCCGGCCTCGGGCTGCCTGACATCTGGCTGCTCGGCTGGTCGTTCGGCACCGAGCTGACGCTGCGCTGGGGCCTGCTGCCGGGCGTGCGGGGCGGCATCCTGCTGTCACCGCCGCTGCGCAGGACCTCGGACCAGGATCTGGACGCCTGGGCGGCGTCGGGGCGGCCGCTGACCGCGCTGGTGCCCGAGCTCGACGACTACCTGCGCCCCGCGGAGGCGCGGCAGCGCTTCACCCGGGTTCCCCAGGCGAAGGTGATCGGCGTGGACGGCGCCAAGCACCTGTGGGTGGGGGAGAAGTACGTCCGCCTCGTGCTCAGCGAGATCGCGGCGACCGTGAACCCGGCCGCGCTGCCGGACGGCGGCGCGCTGCCTGTCACCTTCGACGAATAGCGGCGCCCGGCACAGCAAAAGCGGAGGCCCCGGGACCATTTCGGTCCCGGGGCCTCCGCTTACGCTCGCCCCGTCAGGCGGTACCTGGGCTTACTCGGTCCACCAGTCTTCTTCGCTGGCCTTGCCCTCGCCGTTCGCGCTGGCCGGCCTGGGGGCACTGCCGTTGCCAGCCGGGCGGGCGACCGGAGCGGCCGCGCCGCCGCCCACGGGGGCGCTTTCCACCGCGGGCTTGACCGGAGCGGCGGCCACGGCCGGCTCCATCGGCGGCATCTGGATGCCGAGCTGCCCGCCGAGGAGCTGGCGCACCTGGGCGAGGTGGGTGGTGATGTTGTCCTTCTGGCGCGTGAGGTCTTCGACCTCGCGCTGGGCGGTGAGCCTGCGGCGCTCCGCCTCGGTCTTGGCCTCGCTGATGGCCGCTTCGGCCTGTGCCTTGGCCTGGGCGACGATCTGGTCGGCGTTCTTCTTCGCGTTCGACACCAGCTGGCGTGCGTGCTGGTCGGCGTCGCGGCGGGTCTGGTCGGCCTGCGCGGACGCCTTGGCGGCACGCTGCTCGGCGGTGGAGGCGCGCTGCTCGGCCTCGGAGACCAGCTTCTGGGTGGCGGCCTGGGCGGCGGACAGCCGCTCGGCCTCCTGGCGCTCGGCCTCTTCGCGGCGGGCGGCGAGCTGGATCTCGAACTCGGCCTCGGCCTGCGCCCGCTGCGCCTCGCTCTCCTCCAGGATGCGCTGCGCCTGGGACCGCATCTCGTCGGCCTGGCGCTTGGAGGTGGTGAGGATCTCGTCCCGCTCGCGCTTGGCCGCCGCCTTGAGCTGGGCCACCTCGCGCTCGGTGGTGGTGCGCAGCTTGGCGATGTCCCGCTCGGTGGAGGCGCGCTTCTCGGCCACCTCGTGATCGGCGGTGGCGCGCAGCTTGGCGACCTCGCGCTCGGTGGTGGAGGTCAGCTCGTCCGCCTCGCGGCGGGCGGTGGTGCGGATCGAGTCGGCCTCGCGCTCCGCCGCGCCGCGCATGTCGTCCGTCTCGCGCTTGGCGTTGGCCCGCAGCTCTGACGCCTCGTTCTCGGCCGCGGCCCGCAGCTCGGCGCCGTCGACCTTGGCGGCCGCCTTGATTTCGTTCGCCTCGGACCGTGCTGCCTGCACGAGCTCGGTCGCCTGCTCTTCGGCCAGGCGCAGCAGCTGCTCGATGCGCGCGCCGAGACCCGAGTAGGTCGGCCGCTCCTGCTCCTGGATCTGCCGCTGTGCGTCCTGCAGGTCACGACGAGCGCCGCTCGCGTCTTCCTGGTGGCGGCGCACCTCGTTGGCGAGCTGACGGATGTGCTCGTCGACCTGGTGGGGATCGTAGCCGCGCATCACCTTGGCGAAGTCGCGCGGCGGGGTCTCTTCGAAGAAGCTGGTCAGCTGAGCGTCAATATCCGATTGCATATGGGCCTAATCCAAGCTAGACGGGGGGCGGCAGGCAGGGCCGGAGCGCGGGGAGGGTGATCTCGCCACTGAATGGCAATCTACTCCGCGACCGCAGGCTCTGCGGGTGCTTCGATGTTCTTCCCGGCGGGCGGGCTTGGTGTCACTTACCAAAAAAGTTTAGAGGTCACATGGTCCTCATATGTCCCGTACCGCCGCCCGGAAGGTCACGTTTCATGCACCTCGGGGCGACGCGCTCCCGCAAACGATCGCAGCCGCTCAGGGCTCCCGCAGCGGCTGCACAAGCTCGGTCAAAACGCCACCGAGATCACCAGGATGAAGGAAGGCGATGGAGGCGCCCATCGACCCGTGCCGCGGGCGGGAATCGATCAGCCTGACCCCGTTGCCGCCGATCTCCGCGAGCGCGGCGCTGACGTCCGCCACCGCGTACCCGACGTGGTGCATCCCCTCGCCCCGCCGCCCGAGGAACTTGCCGACCGGGGTGTCAGGGCTGAGGGGCTCGAGCAGCTGTACATAGGACGACCCGGACTCGGTGGCGAGCATCGCCTCGCGCACGCCCTGCGCCTCATTGGTCTCTTCGGCCACCACGGCCAGCCCGAACACGCTGACGTAACGCTCAATGGCCGCGTCAAGCGAGCGGCAGGCAATTCCCACGTGGTCGATTCTCAGCAGCATGAACCGAAATCGTAGCGGCCCCTGGCACTGGGTGCCATGTCGGATTGACGTAAAATGAGCACAGGCTCATTACTTACGGAGGCGGCATGGGCGACCGTGACCCAGTGATCATCGGCGGCGCGCGGACAGGCATCGGACGGCTGCTCGGCAGCCTGGCCGGATTCAGCGCGGCCGAGCTCGGCGGATTCGCGCTCAAGGGCGCCATCGACCGCGCGGGCATCGCCCCGGACCAGGTGGAGTACGTGATCATGGGTCACGTGCTGCAGGCGGGAGCCGGGCAGATCACCGCGCGGCAGGCGGCGGTCAAGGCCGGCATCCCGATGTCGGTCCCGGCCACGGTGGTCAACAAGGTCTGCCTGTCCGGCCTCGACGCCATCGCCCAGGCGGCCGACCTGATCAGGCTGGGCGAGTTCGACGTCGTCGCGGCCGGCGGCATGGAATCGATGACGAACGCGCCGCACCTGCTGAAGAACTCGCGCAAGGGTTACAAGTACGGCGCGGTCGAGATGCTCGACTCGATGGCGACCGACGGCCTCACCGACGCGTTCGACGGTCTGTCGATGGGCGAGTCGACCGAGCGCCACAACGGCAAGCTCGGCATCGCCCGCGAGGACCAGGACGCGTTCGCCGCCCGGTCGCAGCAGCGCGCGGCCCGGGCGGCTAAGGACGGCCTGCTGGCCGAGGAGATCGTCGCGGTGCCGGTCAAGTCCAAGCGGGACACCGTGCTGTTCGCCGCCGACGAGGGAATCAGGGCCGACACGACGGCCGAGTCGCTGGCGAAGCTGCCGGCCGCGTTCGGCGCCGGCGGCACGATCACCGCGGGCACGTCGTCGCAGATCTCCGACGGCGCCGCCGCCGTCATCGTGACCACCAGGCAGAAGGCGGCCGAGCTGGGCGCCCGGGTGCTGGCCGAGATCGGCTCGTTCGGCACGGTCGCGGGCCCGGACAACGGCCTGCACCACCAGCCGTCGAACGCGATCAGGAAGGCGCTCGGCAAGGCGGGCCTTGACGTCGGCGACCTGGATCTCGTCGAGATCAACGAGGCGTTCGCCGCGGTCGGCATCGCCGCCATGCGGGAACTCGGCGTCAGCCCGGACATCGTCAACGTCAACGGCGGCGCGATCGCCATCGGCCACCCGCTGGGCGCGTCAGGCGCGCGGATCGCGCTGACGCTGATCTACGAACTGCGCCGCCGCGGCGGCGGGCTCGGCGCGGCCGCGCTGTGCGGCGGCGGCGGCCAGGGCTCGGCCCTGCTGCTGCGCGCGACAGCGGGCTAGTTTCCGCATCGTGGAGCTTTGGTGTCGTCACAGCGACACCAAAGCTTCACGATAAGCTCTTGATCGGGCGGACCTGCCAGGTCTGGCCGCCGTCGGTGGTCATGTAGACCGCGTGCAGGCTGGTGTCGGCCGGCAGCGCGACTCCCTGCTCGGCCGAGGTCATGCCGACGTAGCTGAAGCCGCCCTGCGGCGCGTCGGCGCCGGTGACGCTCGACGCGGTCCAGGTGGTCCCGTTCAGCAGCCAGATCCCCTTGGTCGTGGCGAGCACAAACGTCCCGGCCGACGTCGCGGCCAGCGAAGCCGGGTACCCGAAGGTTCCGTAGCTCCAGGTGGCGGCCGTCGTCCACGTCGCTCCCGAGTCGTCAGAGGTGACGATCCCGGGTGCCGCGCTTGCGGTCTCCCCTTCGCAGGCGACCGCCAGCCTGGTCGGGCCGACGAGCGCGAGCGCCATCGTCGCGGGCAGGCCGTCAGCGCCCGGCAGGCCGGGCGCGCACGGGACGGTGCCCGCTTTCTGCCAGGTGCCGCCGAGCGGGCCTGAGTAAAGCGTCCCGTCGGGCGCGACCAGGTAGCCGGTCGTCCCCGCGATCGCGATCATCGCCGACGTGCTGGCTCCGTTGTCGGTGAGGCCGGTGGTCGCGGGGCCCACTTCGGTCCACTGGTCGCTGCCTGCGGTCGTGGTCATCAGGGTGTAGCTGGTGCACGGATAGGCGAAGCCGTGCGAACTGCTGCCGCTGGTGCCGCAGCTGGCGAACAGCGCGTAGGCCCGGTCGCCTGCGGTCTCGAGGTCGGTCACCCGTTGTCCGCCGGTGCCGAGGCTGGTCCAGGTCTTCCCGGCGTCGTGCGTGGCCCACAGCTCGGGACCGAAGGCCCAGCCGTTCACTCCGTCGAGGAACCTGATGCCGCTCACGCCGGACGGGCCGTCCGGGCTGCCGGCCGCCGGGGCCGGCAGCCCCGACCAGGTCAGCCCGCCGTCGTCGGTTCTGGCGACCGAGGTGCAGATGTCGGAGTCTTGCTGGGCGCCGCAGTGCCCGGGCGTGCCGGCCGGCCCGATGACCCAGCCGTTGCTTGTCGAGTCCCAGGTCACGGAGGACGGGCTGAAATCGGCGGGCAGGTAACCGGGGGTGGTGATGCCCGCGGAGGCCGTGGCCGAGGCGCTGGGCGCGGGGCTCGTGCTGGCCGGGCGCCCGCTGGCGGCCAGGCTTGACTGGGACCCGCGGCTCGCGCTTGCCCGGCTCCCCGCTTCCAGGCTGCCGCTCTGCGTCGGGGTCGTCAGGTGCAGCGACATCCCCGCCGGCACGGCCACGCCGGCGACGACGGCCACCGCCGCGGCCGACGCGACCGACACCGCCACCCTGCGGATCTTGCGGCGCCTGGCCCGCCTGGTGATCAGCTCGAAGGTGCCCGCGGGCGGCGGCAGCGGCCGGACCTGCTGGTTCAGCCAGCGGTCGAGCGGGTCACGCTCGTCGTCAGCTGGCATTGGTCCTCCCCAGCCCTCGGCGCTTGCCGCGGCTCGCGCCGCGGCCGTCCTCGCCCATTCCCTGGACGGGCAGCGGTCCTGTCGCCTGCCTGGCCTCGCGCTCGGCGAGCGCCTCCTTGAGTTTCCCCCTGGCGTGGTACAGGTCGGCCTTGATCGTCCCTTCCGGCCGTTTGAGCTGAGCCGAGATCTCCCTGATGCCGAACCCGGCGTAATAGTGCAGCAGGAACGGCTCCCGCAACCGGGCAGGCAGCGCGGCGATGAGGTCGCGGATGTCCACGTCCTGCGAAGGGTCGGCGTAGGGTTCAGGCTCGGCGCCCGCGGCGGCTTTGCTGAGCGCGCGCCGCTCCCGCTCCATCTTGCGCCAGTGGTCCCTGACCAGGTTGGTCGCGATCATGTAGAGGTAGCTCTGCGGGCTGTCGAGCTTGTTCGGCGCCGTCCACTTGGACAGCAGCCTGACGAACGCCTCCGAGGCGATCTCGTGCGCGGTCTCGTCGTCGTCCACCAGGCGCCTGACCCAGCCCGCCAGCTTGGGGTAGTGCGCGGTGAACAGCTGCTCGGCGGCCAGGTGCCTGGCGCCGGTGTCGTGGGCCTCGGTGACAACGGCGTAAGGGCCGGTCTCCGCGCCCGCGTCCGTGCCCACCGAACTCCCTTCCCGGCGCCCCGTTGGCGGGGCCTCTATTGAGATTGCGGCCGGCGGGGTCGGATTCGCCAGTCCAGGGGCCATGATGTCACCAAACAGTGGCCCGCTGAGGGTATTTGTCGGGCTCATCGATGGCTTCCACACTTTCGCGGCGGCAGGCAGTCCGGTCTTGCTGACCGGACTTAAGACGCCGACGCCGCCCGCGCGGTTGCGGACAGAATGTGCTGCTACCTGGAAGAGCTCAGGCGGGCGACGCGACCGGCAGGCCCGCGGCCGCCGCGGCTTCGGCAAGCGGGCCGTCGTAGCAGACGAACGCCGTCAGGTCGCGCTTGATGGTGAGCGCCGAGGCAAGGTGGATCGCCGCCGTCGTGGGCAGGCTGCCCGGGGGTACGGTGCCCGCGTTGTCGAGCAGCTCGTGGCTGAGCGTGACGATCGCGATCCGGCGGATGAGGCGCTGAGCCCGGGGCAGCGCCCCGGGCTCAGCCCGCCAGATCGCGCGGAGCACCTCGGCCCGGTGCACCGAGCTCGACACCAGCGCCTGCCCGGCCCGCTCGGCCAGGTAGTGGTTGAGCGCGGCCGATTCCGGCTCGGCGACCGCGAGCTTGACGAGCGCGGAGGAGTCCAGGTAAATCACGGGCGCGGTGCTTTCCCTGAGGTGGCGGCTTTCCCTGAGGCCGGGCCTGCCTCCGGGCTGGGGGCAGCCCCGGTGGTGCCGGTGTCCTCGGCCGTGCGGAGCTGCGCGAGCGCCTCGCTCGCGGCCGGCTGCCCCGCGGCGGGCCCCGCGTACGGGTCGATGTCGAGGACGCTGCCGTCGTCCTCGGCGCGTTCGATGACGCCCTTGGCGATCCAGCGCTCAAGCGGGCTGTCCGGGTCCCTGACCGGGATCATCTGGGCGACGAGTCGCCCCCGGTTGGTGATGTCGACCGTGTAGCCGCGCTCTACCAGGTCAACGTAGACGCTGGCGTGCTGCCTGAGTTCGCGGATGCCGATGCGCTGCGGCGGAAGGTTCGAGGTCGCGTGGTGCACGGGATCGCCCGCGTACCCGAGGTCTGGGTTGAGCGGCCTGCCCCGTCGCCTGTCGCCCTTCTGTGCCATGCGGCGACTGTAGCACTTCACATGCTACACACAGCTCGTATTTCGCAACGAGTTGCCGTCTAAGGGGCGGGCACTGGTCACGATCATGCCAAGATTTGGTGCAGGATAGAGGTATGCAATCGCCGCGGGACTTCTCTATGTACGGTGCCGTTGACCTTGGCGCGCGACAGGCCGCCGCGCAGCGCAGGCAGCAGGCGGCGCGAGCCGCAGCCGCCGCGGGCGCTGACGACGGCGAGGACGCCGCCGGCCCGGCCTCAGCTTTCGTCTTCGAGGTAACCGAAGAGACCTTCAACAACGACGTCGCCCTCCGGTCGAAGACCACGCCGGTGATCGTCGACCTGTGGGCCGAATGGTGCGGCCCCTGCAAGCAGCTGAGCCCGGTGCTCGAGCGGCTCGCCATTGAGGCGGCGGGGGAGTGGGTGCTGGCCAAGATCGACGTGGACGCCAACCCGCGCCTCGCCCAGGCGTTCCAGGCGCAGTCCATCCCGATGGTGGCCGCGATCATCGGCGGCCAGATGGTGGACGCGTTCGCCGGGGTGATGCCGGAGGCCCAGATCAAGCAGTGGCTCGCCCAGGTGCTCTCCGTCGCCGAGCAGCTGGGTGTCCAGCCGGCCGGAGGTGCTCCCGGGGACGGCGCCGAGCAGGACGGGGCCCTCGACGACCTGCCGCCGTCCCTGTCCGCGGCCAGGGACGCGATGGAGAGCGGCGACCTCGACGCGGCCGCCCGGGCGCTGGAGAAGGCGCTGGCTGACGCCCCCGCCGACGGGCTCGCCAAGAGCTGGCTCGCCCAGGTCAACCTGATGCGCCGGGTGTCCTCCTACGACCCCGTGACGGTGACCAGGGAAGCGGCCGCGCACCCGGAGGACGTGGACGCGCAGCTGCGGGCGGCCGACTTCGAGATGGCGAGCGGCGACGCGGAGAAGGCCTTCGAGCGGGTCCTCGCGGTGGTCAAGCGGACCTCGGGCGCCGAGCGGAACACGGCCAGGCTGCATCTGCTCGACCTCTTCGAGGTGCTCTCGCCCGACGACGAGCGCCTCAAGAAGGCCAGGAGCCAGCTGACCCTGCTGCTGTTCTGACCGGCCGGCCGGCCGGCTAGCTGGACGGCCTGTTCGGCCGCGGTGCGGGGGCGTCTGGCTCGGAGAGCGCCTCGAGCGCGGGCAGCGACGTCGCCAGGGCGTCGCGCTGCGCCGGCGTTAGCAGCAGCAGCCACTCGGTGAGCAGGGCGGTGCCTTCCTCGCGCAGCTTCTCCAGCATCAGGTGACCGCTGGGAGTGATCGCGAGCATCGACGCGCGCGCGTCCCTCGGGTCGGCGTCGCGCCTGACGTAGCCGGCCTCTTCGAGCACGGAGACGATCCGGGTCAGCGTGGACGGCGCGATGCCCTCGGCCGCGGCCAGGTCGCCCAGGCGCAACGGGCCGGATATCTCCACCGTGGAAAGCGCCGCCAGCTGGGTGGGGGTCAGCCCGGCCAGCTGATGCCTGCGTATCCGCCTGGACAGCCGGGCCAGGGCGACGCGCAGCCGCGTAACGTCGATCACGCCGGAATCTGGGCGCATCTCGCTCACCCCGGCTGCCGACGGGCCTATCGTGGTATCCCGCGCCATGCATGAAGAGTACGCGGTGCTGGCGTACCTCCATATTCTTAGGGTTGTTCCCGGCTGTGGTTTCCGGCAGCGTGGCCGGAGGAAGGCGGAACCAACATGACGATGGCGCCGAGCGTGTCCTATTCGATCACCGCCCGGCTCGAGGTGGCGTCGCACGGCCGGGCCGTCAGCGAGATCACCAGGGCCGTAGAGCAGGCTGGCGGCGTGGTCACCGCCCTCGACGTCAACTCGGGAAACCGCGGCATGCTGCGGGTGGACGTGACCTGCGCCGCGACCGACACCGCGCACGCGGAGTCGCTGGTCGCGGCGATGGCGGAGATCCCCGGGGTCGCGGTGCACAAGGTCAGCGACCGCACCTTCCTGCTGCACCTCGGCGGGAAGATCGAGATGCGCTCCAAGGTTCCGCTGCGCAACCGCGACGACCTGTCGATGGCCTACACGCCAGGCGTGGCCCGGGTCTCGCTCGCGCTCGCGGCCAAGCCCGAGGACGCCAGGCGGCTGACGATCAAGCGCAACAGCGTCGCCGTGGTGACCGACGGGTCCGCGGTGCTCGGCCTCGGCAACGTCGGGCCGTACGCGGCGCTGCCGGTCATGGAGGGCAAGGCCGCCCTGTTCAAACGGTTCGCCAACATCGACGCCTGGCCGATCTGCCTCGACACCCAGGACATCGACCAGATCGTCGCCACCGTGGCGGCGATCGCGCCCGGCTTCGGCGGGATCAACCTGGAGGACATCTCGGCGCCGCGCTGCTTCGAGGTGGAGCGACGGCTGCGCGCGATGCTCGACATCCCGGTCTTCCACGACGACCAGCACGGCACCGCGATCGTGGTGCTCGCCGCGCTCACCAACGCGCTGCGGGTGGTCGGCAAGGAGCTGGCCGAGGTCAAGATCGTCATGGCCGGGGCGGGCGCGGCGGGCACCGCGGTGCTCAAGCTGCTGCTGAACGCGGGCGCCCGCGACGTGATCTCGTGCGATATCAACGGCGCGGTCTTCCGCGGCAGGGAAGGGCTGAACGAGAGCCTGACCTGGATCGCCGAGCACACCAACGCCGACTGCTACGACGGTGACCTGGCGGGCGCGGTGGCCGGGGCGGACGTGTTCATCGGCGTGTCCGCGCCCAACGTACTCAACGGCCAGGACGTCAAGACCATGGCTCCCGGCGCGATCGTGTTCGCGCTGGCCAACCCGGATCCCGAGGTGGACCCGGATGAGGCAAGGGACTACGCGACCGTGGTCGCCACGGGGCGCAGCGACTACCCGAACCAGATCAACAACGTGCTCGCGTTCCCCGGCGTGTTCCGCGGCCTGCTCGACGCGCAGTCGACCACGATCACCGACACGATGCTGGTGGCGGCGGCGCGGGCGCTGGCGGACGTGGTCCCGGCCGAGGAACTCGGTCCCGACTACATCATTCCCTCGGTGTTCCACCCCGACGTGGCCACCGGCGTGGCCGCCGCGGTCCGCGATGCCGCGGTCGCGGAAGCGGCCGGGTGACCGCGCGGAGATAAGCGCTCAGGTCATGACGACTCCGCAGCATGATGGTTACATGGACCACATGGGTTCGGATCCGAAGGCTGGCAGGCTGCTGGTCGCGACCCCGCTGCTCGGTGACCCGAACTTCAAGCGCAGCGTGGTCCTCCTCGTCGAGCACGAGGATGTCCAGGGCACGCTCGGCGTGGTGCTGAACCGGCCGACCACGATCGGCGTGGGCCAGGTGCTCGATCAGTGGACGGACCTGGCGACCGAGCCCTCGGTGGTGTTCAGGGGCGGCCCGGTCGCGCCGAACAGCGCCCTCGCGCTGGCGCTGATCCCCGGCAAAGACGAGCCGGTCGGCTGGCGGCCCCTTGACGGCGCCCCCGCCCTGGCCAGGCTCGGCCTGCTCGACCTGGACACCCCGCCGCGCCTGCTCGCCCCCGCGATCACCAGCCTGCGCGTGTACGCGGGGTACGCCGGCTGGTCGCCCGGCCAGCTCGAGGCGGAGATCTCAGAAGGCGCCTGGTACGTGCTCACGGCCCAGCCAGGGGACGTGTTCGCGGCCGACCCTGACCGTCTGTGGCGGCAGGTCCTCCGTCGTCAGGACGGTGACCTGGCCTTCCTGGCCACCTACCCGGACGACCCGACCCAGAACTGACCCCAGCCGGGGCCGGAACTGCGGAGGGTCGTCCACATCAGGCCCGCCGCGGCGGGTAAACTTGGCCGGGTGAGCACCGAAGTAATGCCAGACAGCGACCTGAAGGTCCATGAGGACCGCAAGGTCGATACCTCGCATGGCGATCACGAGCGGTTCGCGCACTACGTCGACAAGGACGACATGATGCAGGCCGCCGTCTTCGGCACGCCGATCAAGGCGCTGTGCGGCAAGGTCTGGGTGCCCAGCAGAGATCCGCAGAAGTTTCCGGTCTGCCCGGAGTGCAAGGAAATCTACGAGTCGCTGCCGCCCGGCGACGACGACGACGAGTGACGGCCCTGCCAGAGTCAGCCGCCCCCGTTCTGCATCCTGAACTTCCTGCTCTTCGCGGCTGGCAGAAAGCTGCCTACGCAGAGTATTTTCGTGCGGCTAAGCGTGATTTTCTGCTCGTGGCGACCCCCGGCGCGGGTAAGACCACCTACGCGCTGACCATCGCCAGGGAACTGCTGGCCAGGTTCGAGATCCAGGCGGTCACGATCGTGACCCCCACGGAGCACCTGAAGTACCAGTGGGCGCAGGCGGCGCTGCGGTTCGGAATCGCGATCGACCCGTCCTACCGGAACGCCCAGGGCCGGGCGGGCGCCGACTTCCAGGGCGTCGCGGTGACGTACGCGCAGGTGGCGGCCCACCCCGCGCTGCACCGGGCGCGGACAGAGAACCGCAAGACGCTGGTCATCTTCGACGAGATCCACCACGCGGGCGACGCGCTGTCCTGGGGTGACGCCGTGAAGGAGGCGTTCGACCCGGCCCGGCGCAGGCTCGCGCTGACCGGCACGCCGTTCCGTTCGGACGCCAACCCGATCCCGTTCGTGACCTACGTTCCTGAGCCAGACGGTTCCAAGCGGTCCGCCTCTGACTACGTGTACGGCTACGGGCCTGCCCTCGGCGACGGCGTGGTCCGGCCGGTGATCTTCCTCGCCTACTCCGGCGAGATGCACTGGCGCACCCGGGCGGGCGACGAGATAAGCGCGACCCTCGGCACCCCGATGACCAGGGACCAGATCGCGCAGGCGTGGCGGACGGCGCTCGACCCTGGCGGCGACTGGATCCAGCGGGTGCTCGAAGCCGCCGACAAGCGGCTCACCGAGGTGCGCCGGGGCATGCCGGACGCGGCCGGCCTGGTGATCGCGACTGACCACGAGACCGCCCGCGCGTACGCCGCGCTGCTGCGCAAGATCAGCGGCGAACGCCCCGCCGTGGTGCTGTCAGACGACCCGACCGCGAGCAAGAAGATCTCCACGTTCGGTTCGTCGACCGCGCGCTGGATGGTCGCCGTGCGGATGGTGTCCGAGGGTGTGGACGTGCCCCGCCTGGCCGTCGGGGTGTACGCGACCAGCGTGTCCACGCCGCTGTTTTTCGCCCAGGCGGTCGGCCGGTTCGTCCGGGCCAGAAAACGCGGCGAGACCGCTTCTGTGTTCGTACCGTCGGTACCGGTACTGCTCGGTTTCGCGGCGGAGCTCGAGGCGGAGCGCGACCACGTGGTCCGCGCGCTCGACCGTGACCCGGAGGCCGAGCTCGACGAGGCGCAGCGGGAGCGGAAGACCGCCGACGACTTCGAGCTGGCAGGCAAGTCCATCGAGGTGCTCAAGGCGTCCGCCACCTTCGACCGGGTGCTGTTCGACGGCGGTGAGTTCGGCACCGCGACCGAGGCCGGCTCAGCCGAGGAGGAGGACTTCCTCGGCCTGCCCGGCCTCCTCGAGCCCCACCAGGTAACCACGCTGCTGCGCAACCGCCAGGCGGCCCAGCTCGCGGCGCGCTCGGCCGCGGCGACGGCCGACAGTGCCCCGGCGGACGGCGGGCTGTTCGCCGACCCGCGCGCCGCCGCCCCGGAGCCCGCGGTGAAGAAGCCGACGGTGAGCCGCGAACAGCTGGCCGCGCTCCGTAAGGAGCTGAACGGGCTGGTCGGCGCGTGGTCGCACCGCACCGGGCAGCCGCACGGAGTGATCCACAACGAGCTGCGCTCCGCCTGCGGCGGCCCGCCGCTCGCGCAGGCGTCGGCGGAGCAGGTCAAGGCCAGGATCGACAAGATCCGCCAGTGGGCCCTGTCGCGCCGGTAATCCTTGCTGCGTTAAGGCAAACCGGCTGACACCGAACGGGAGCTGCTGTCCCCGGTCGTGTCACCTGGCTCGCTGACCGGCCATTTCTCCCCCCTGGCAGCTCGCTGACCAGCACTGATGCGAGCACTGGTTCAAACTGAGAACACGCTGGCGCGAAGCCGGGCGTACGGATGCATTAACCCCGCAATCGCGGGCGCTCAACACGAAGGAGTGCAGCGATGAGCGCTGATGCATCCGCTTCCCCCGTGGTCCCGGCCCAGCCCACGGCTGAGGACCCGCGTGCCAGAGGCACCCTGACCAGGGAAGAGGCAGCCGTGGAGGCGGCCGCAGAGGTCCCGGTTGTCGGCGACCCGATGGCGCTCGGCCTGCCGTGCTTCATCGCCGGCTCGGTCTCGCTCGGGCTCGCCCTGGTGGGCGTAGTCCCGGCCGCGGCGGTCGGGGCAGCCCTGCCGATCATCCTCACCGCAACGGCAATCGGGCTGTTCATCGCGACGATCTGGGCCGCATCGCTGGGCCAGAGCGCGGTCGCCAGCGTGTTCGGCATCTTCGCCGGGTTCTGGCTCAGCTATGCGGTCCTCGTCCTCGGGCTCACGCACAACTGGTTCGGCGTCGCGCCGGCCTCGGTGCAGGCAACCCAGGAACTCTTCCTGGTGGCCTGGCTGGTCGTGATCGTCATGCTCACGCTGGCCACGCTGCGGCTGCCCGTCGCCTACACCGGCCTGTTCGTCCTCATCGACGTGGCCCTGCTGCTGGTGTTCCTCAGCGTCAACCAGGCATCATCCGGCCTGGCCCACGCGGCCGGGTACTTCGTGCTGATCTTCGCCGCCGTCGGCGTGTACCTGTACATGTCGACCGCCGCGGTGGCCACCGGCGGCCGGCCGCTGCCGCTCGGCCGCCCCGCGCTGCACTGAACCGGGGCGGAAGCGGGTGGTAAGCCGCGTTAAGCGCGCCTTACCTCGACGCCGGTGTCGCGCAGCTCGGTGATCGCCTCGGCGGTGGTCCCCGGCGCGACGCCGGCCGTCAGCCCGAGCAGTACCCGGGTGCTGAATCCCTTGGCGGCGGCGTCGGCCGCCGTCGCCCGCACGCAGAAGTCGGTCGCGATGCCGACGACGTCGACGGTGTCCACGTCGCGGGCGCGCAGCCAGTCCGCCAGCGGCGTGCCGTCGTCGGTGATGCCCTCGAAGCCGCTGTAGGCGGCCGCGTGCGCGCCCTTGCGGAACACCGCGTCGATCGGCCCGGTCGCCAGGTCCGGGTGGAAGTCGGCCCCGGTCGTCCCGGCGACGCAGTGCGCGGGCCACGAGCGCGCGTAGTCCGGGTCGGCCGCGAAGTGGCTGCCAGGGTCGATGTGGTAGTCCTTCGTCGCGACCACCTGGTCGTAGCCGTGGTCGCCCGATGTCAGCAGCGAGCTGATGGAACGGGCCACCGCGGTCCCGCCTGAAACCGGCAGCGAACCGCCTTCGCAGAAGTCATTCTGCACGTCAACGATGATGAGCGCGCGCATCTGCCCACCGTATCGCGGATCCGCGCAAAGATCCCGGTGCCGCCGCGCGGCCCGACCGGCCCGCGCGGCCCGCCCGGCCCCGGTTCACTCCGCCGTGTTGTCGGGGCCGAAGACGGTCGGTATCGCGGGGTAGCCGCGGGACAGCTGCAGCGCGTAGCCGGGCAGCTCGGCCAGCACGGCGGCGTGCCGGGCGCGGGCGTCGCCCAGCGGCTCGCGCCCGACCACCTTGCCGTCCTTGACGAGTTCCTGCAGCAGCACCCGGTCGGCGGGCCCGAGGTCGGACGGCGGCGTGAGCCAGATGCGCTCGGTGGTGGCGCCTGCCGCGGATCCTTCGCGCACGGCCCATTTGCGGCCGCCGCGTCCCGGCTTGCCCACGGACCGCTTGGCGACCGGCCGCAACGCCCCGGTACCGGCCTGCTCGCCGTCCGCCATCGGCCCGTCCGAGCGTGCCACCAGCTTGTAGACCAGGGCCGCGGTCGGCGCCCCCGACCCGGTGACGAGCGAGGTGCCCACGCCGTACCCGTCGACCGGCGCCACCGCGAGCCCCGCGATCGAGTACTCGTCGAGGTCGCCCGTGAGGATCACCCTCGTGCTGGTCGCGCCAAGCGAGTCGAGCAGCGCGCGGACCGACACCGCGAGGGCGGGCAGGTCGCCGCTGTCGATGCGCACCGCGCCGAGCGACGGCCCCGCCTCCGCGACCGCGGCACGCACCGCCTGCTCCACGCTGTAGGTGTCCACGAGCAGGGTCGTGCCGGCGCCGAGCGAGGACAGCTGCGCCGCGAAAGCGGCCTGCTCGCTGTCGTGCACCAGCGTGAACGCGTGGGCCGAGGTGCCGCTCGACGGCACGCCGTAGGCGAACCGCGCCTCCAGGTTCGAGGTGGACGAGAACCCGGCGATGTAGGCCGCCCGGGCGGCCGCTACCGCGGCGCCCTCGTGAGTCCGCCGCGACCCCATCTCGATCAGCGGCCGGCCCGACGGGCCGGGGCCGCCCGCGGCGGTGACCATCCGGGACGCGGCCGAGGCGACCGCGCAGTCGTGGTTGAGGATTGACAGGACCACGGTCTCAAGCAGCACCGACTCCGCGAACGTGCCCTCGACGACGAGAATCGGCGACCCGGGGAAGTACATGTCGCCCTCGGCATAGCCCCAGATGTTCCCTGAAAACCGATACGATGACAGGTACTGGAGCGTGGTCTCGTCCACAACCTGGCTTTCCCGCAGGAAGGACAGCTCGTCCGGGCCGAAGCGGAATCGCTCAACCGCGTCGAGCAGTCGGCCGGTGCCGGCCACGACGCCGTAGCGGCGGCCGTGCGGCAGGTGGCGGGCGAAAACCTCGAAGACCGCGCGCCGCGAGGCGGCACCGCTGCGCAGCGCGGCCTGGAGCATGGTGAGTTCGTAGTGGTCAGTCAGCAGCGCGGTTGTCCCGCTGTTCACCGTATTGGTCACAGGTGGAAGACTAGGCGTAGGGAGGTGCGGGCGAGTGAGCGTGGCACCCGCA
>DASYAD010000083.1:0-3274 GCA_036501515.1 Trebonia sp.
GCGCCGCGACCCGGCAGAACGCCCCGGCCGCCCCGGTGATGGCCGACTCGGCGTCGGCCGGCCCGAACCGCCACACCTGTTCGCCGTCCGGCGCGGTCAGCTCGCACCGCACCGCGACCGCCGTCTCGCCCGCCAGGCTCAGCGCGTACGGCAGCGTGCGGTGAGCCAGCCAGGCGATGTGCCGCAGCCGCCCGGTATCGGGAAAGTCGGCGCCGAGCGGCCCGGCGATGTCAAGCCCGTGCGCCCAGTGCTCGGCCAGCCGGGTCGTCGCCAGCGTGGCCGGCTTGACCGTGCCGACCATCCACTGCACAGGCTGGTCCGGGTCGGCGGCCCGCATCGCGGCCAGCGCCGCCTGCCGGGCCCGCTGCCACCGGGCGAACATCTCGGCCGGCCCGGATGGCAGCAGTGACCGCTCCATCCGGACCGCGGCGTCGGCCCGCTCGTCCGTCGTGTCGCCGGCCACCGCGCCCAGTCCGCCGCGCAGGGTGCCATGAGTGGCCGTGGCCGCGGCTGCCTCCTCCGACTGGGCCAGGTGCAGCACCACGTCGGCGATCGTCCAGCCCTCGGCCGCCGAAGCCGACCTCCACTGCGCGTCGTCCAGGCCGCTCAGGATCTTCTCCAGCCGCTCCTGTTCCGCTCCCAGGTCATCGAAGATGCTCATCCCCGCACTATCGCATACCGCCCTACCCGCCAGTAACCCGCTCGTCCCCACCGGCCCGCTGCGTGCTGGCGCTGTGGATCAGCACACCGGTCGCATAAACAACTCCGGTCACTACGGCACCATCCGTGCGGGCTCACAACTGCATGGTTGCCCCAACCATGTCGCTCTGGCTGCATGAACGGGGCAACCATGCAGTTAGAACGAGCGCGCGGGGGTGGCGAGTGGGGGAATCAAGGGTCACGAGAGCGTGCCGAGAGCGCACTGGCAACAGGAGCACGGCCAGAGCCCGGGCCGCGGCGCCGTCCATGATCGACTCGAGGTGAGCGGCACCGCGCTCCAGCGACACGAACGCGGCAACCACGTCACATGAAGCGGTTAAACGCAAGCCGTGCACAAAGGCGTCATCGGGCCGAGGCCGCCCGACTTAGTGCCTTTCTGGAAACCGCCGAACATCAGCGAAAGGATGATCAGCACCACGATCACCAGCAGCACTAGCATCAGGCATCCGCCTGCCCGCGATTGCGGCCAGCGGCGCCGCGGGCCCCTAGACCTGTACATACGGATGGGTATGCCCAGGCACAGCGCAATATGCCGGCCGCGCCGAATTATCTGAACCGGTCCGGGTAGCTCAGTGACTCGTGAAGCTCCTTAGCCAGCCGACGGCGCGAAACGCGAGGAAAACCATGCCGCGCATGCCGAGAGTGGGCGGAATCGTGGCGGCGATCGTGGCCGCGATCGTACTGATCGTGGTGCTCTCCGCGGTCCACCTGCTGCCGCAGTTGCGGAACCCGTTCGCGGAGACCACCACCGTCCGCAGCCAGCCGGTCATCCTGAAGTCGATCACCAACCTCAGCCGCTATGAGGCGGCCAGCGGCTCGTTCCAGGTCGTGGTCGATCTGACCAAACGAAGCAGCCTGATCCCGTCGTTCCTCGAGGGCAGCGAGACACTGTTCATCGGGCAGGGCACCGATATCGCGTTCGTCGATTTCGCCACGCTCAAGAGCGGGGCCATCACGGTGAACTCCAAGCGCACCTCGGTTACCGTGACGCTGCCGAAGCCGCAACTCGAGCCGGCCGTGCTGAACGTCAGCCAGTCGTACGTGTACGCCGAGCAGCAGGGGTTGTTCAACCGGGTCGGCAACTTCTTCTCCGGCAACCCGAACAGCCAGCAGCAGGTCTACCAGATCGCCCAGGGCAAGATCGAGACTGCGGCCAAGCAGAGCCCGCTGCTGGCGGACGCCCAGAAGAACACCGAGGGCATGCTGACCGGCATGCTGACGTCGCTGGGCTTCCAGCACGTCACCGTCAACTTCGGTGCTCAGTCGGCCAGCTAGCCAGCCGGTTTGCGTTAGAGCGCACTCCAACTCATACGCTTTATTCGTGACGACCTGGAGTATCGGCGAGGCCGCCGCCAAGTGCGGTCTTTCCCAGCACACGCTGCGCTGGTACGAGCGGATCGGATTGCTCGCGAACATCGAGCGGGGCGGGGACGGCCGCCGCCGGTTCAGCGAAGGCGACCTCGAGTGGCTATCCCTGCTGACCAAGCTGCGCGCGACCGGGATGCCGGTCAGGGACATGCAGCGGTACGCCGAACTGGTCAGGTCCGGCGCGGGTGAGGCCGAACGCATCGAGCTGTTCAAGAAGCACCGCGAGGCGGTGCGCCGGGCCCTCGCCAGCCAGCGGGAGTGCCTGAAGCTGCTCGACGCGAAGATCGAGTACTACGCCGACTGCCTGGCCCTCGCGCAGCAGGACACCGTGCCGCAAGACACCGTGCTGCAAGACACCGTGCCGCACGACATCGCACTCTAAGAGGAGCACGAGCAAACATGCGCACCACCACACTCGGCCAGTTGACCGTGTCCGCCCAGGGCCTGGGCTGCATGGGGATGAGCGAGTGGTACGGCGCCACCGACTGGGACGAGTCGATCGCGACTATCCACCGCGCCCTGGACCTGGGCGTCACCTTCCTCGACACCGCCGACATCTACGGCGCCGGCCACAACGAGGTGCTGGTCGGCCGCGGCATCGCGGGCCGCCGCGACGAGGTGCAGCTGGCCACGAAGTTCGGCATCGACCGGTCCGGCGGCGACCGGCACCGCATCGTCCGCGGCGAGCACGACTACGTCAAGCGGGCCTGCGAGTCGTCGCTGACCAGGCTCGGCGTGGACCACATCGACCTGTACTACCTGCACCGCCCGCCGCAGACCGCCGAGATCGAGGAGACCGTCGGCGCGATGGCCGAGCTCGTCGCCGAGGGCAAGGTCCGCTACCTGGGCCTGTCCGAGGTCACCAGCGACCTGCTGCGCCGGGCGTACGGCGTGCACCCGATCACCGCGGTGCAGAGCGAGTACTCGCTGTGGACTCGCGACGTGGAGACCGACGCCATGGACGCCATGCGCGAACTCGGCGTCGGCTTCGTGCCCTACTCGCCGCTCGGCCGCGGCTTCCTCACCGCCACCGTCGACCTGAGCGCGCTGGGCGAGCGCGACTTCCGCCGGCGTAACCCGCGGTTCGCCGGCGAGGCCGGGCAGAAGAACCTGGCCATCGTGGAGGCGGTGCGCAAGGTGGCCGACGCCAAGGGCGTGCCGGCGGCGCAGGTCGCCCTGGCCTGGG
>DASYAD010000084.1:0-2073 GCA_036501515.1 Trebonia sp.
GTCGAAAGCCTGATCAGGTACTTCGAGCCGGCCGACCGCGACCAGGTATCCGTCTACATCGACCGCAAGCGCAAGCGACGGGTCAGCCGCTGGGCGTTCACCAAGCTCACCGAGATGGCCGACGGACGGCCGCGGATCACCGAGGACCCGCCGATCAGGGTCGCGATCAGCGACGACGAGCAGGCCGACATCACCGAAGAGCTCTTGGCCGGCTACCGGCAGACGCTCCAGGACGACCGGCGCAGCCTCTTCGACCGCTTCACCCTCACCGACGTCGTCCGCCAGGTCGTCGGGGTCGGCAGCGTCGGCATGCGCGTCTACCTCGTCCTGCTAGAGGGCCGCACCGGCGCCGACCCGCTGTTCCTGCAGATCAAGCAGGCCGGGCCCGCCGTCTACGAGGCCTACACCCAGCCCAGCGCCCACCCCAGCCACGGCGCGCGGGTCATCGCGGGCAAGCGGCTGCTGCAAAGCGCCACCGACATCTTCGTCGGCTGGGGCAGCATGCACGGCAACGACTACTACGTGCGCCAGTTCAGGGACATGAAGATCATCCCGAGCACCGAGCTGATCGCACCGCGGCTCACCGAGTTCGCCACCGCCTGCGGCGGCGCACTCGCCCGCGCCCACGCCCGCACCGGCGACCCCATGGCCATCGCCAGCTACATCGGGAAGGGCCCGCGATTCACCGCGGCCATCAGCGAGTTCGCCCGCCGCTACGCCGACCAGAACGACCACGACCACGCCCAGCTCGTCAACGCCATCGCCGCAGGCAAGGTCGAGAGCCAGCCAGGCTGACTCCTGGGACCGCCCGCGCTACCGCCGTGCCACGATAAGAGCCATGAGCTCTCAGCGGTTCCGCGCCGTCATCGCCGCCGACTCGAAAGGCCGCCCGGTCATCACCGTGCCGTTCGACCCTGACCAGGCGTGGGGCGCCAAGGCCGACCATCCCGTCGGCGGCACCATCGACGGCCGGCGCGTCCGCCGCCGGCTCCAGGCAGACGGCGACCGATGGGTGCTGCCCCTGGGGCCGCGGTGGCAGCGCGACAACGGCTACGCGACGGGCGACCGCGTCGCCGTCGAACTATCCCCGGAAGGCCCGCAGCGCGGCGACCTCGCAGACGACGTCGCCGCGGCGCTCGCCGCCAACCCCGCGGCCGGCGCGTTCTTCGACACCCTCGCCCAGTTCTACCGCAAGACATACCTCCGCTGGATCGACGCCACCACCCGCCGCCCCGACGTCCGCGCCGCCCGCATCGCGGAGGTAACCGACCTCCTCGCCGCCGGGGTCAAGGAACGGCCGCGACCGCGCAGCTAGCAGGCCGGCGCGTCGGCGGTGAAGCATTCGAGCAATTATCACCCTAAGTAGCGGACGTCACGTTGCGCTCATTAGTCACGAATTGTAGTTATTTAGTGACCGAACGTCATGCTGCGTGTCAGACTGGCGGCATGGCTGACTCTCCTGCCCGCCAGACGGCCCCCGAGCTGCTGGCGATCCCCGTCATCACCGACGCCGATGTCCTTGACCGCGTCGCCGCCATCGTCTCCCCTGCCGCCAGGCGGTACCGGACCCTGTGGCTGTTCTTCCTCCACGACCACGGCATCCAGGCCAACCTCGTCGTCCCGATAGACGACATCCCCGACCGCCCGGAGGCGGCGGTCATCCACAACGTCTGCTACGTGGCCTCCGAGTCGATCGCACAGGCCCCGAGCCTGCTCAGCGTGGTCATCACGCTGAGCAGGCCGGGCACGCTGCGGCGCACGAAGTCCGACAGGCACCTGCTGGCCGCGCTGCAGCACGGGGCGAGCCGGCACGCGACGCCGGTCCGCATGCTCGTCCTGGCCACCGCCGAGGGCGTCCGCGAGCTTGGCCCGGCCCGGCCTGCAGGGTGAGCCCGGCCCGGGGGGTGAACCAGTCGGCTGCCCAGGCTTCCCAGGCGCTGATCGAGGGGGCTGCGCGGGCACTGGTTCCCGCCGACGCGCTTCGCTGTGTAGCTGGCGCGGCAAGGGCGAAATTCCGGCCGCCAGGCCACCCGGTTCGCCGACGCGCAGCCGGACTTGTGGGTCATGGCGGGA
>DASYAD010000085.1:0-9058 GCA_036501515.1 Trebonia sp.
CAAGGCCGCGCCGCACCCGGTCGGGCCGCACCCGGTCGGGCCGTGCACGCAAGGCCGCGCCGCACCCGGTCGGGCCGCACCCGGTCGGGCCGCGCACGCAAGGCCGCGCCGCACCCGGTCGGGCCGCACCCGGTCGGGCCGCGCACGCAAGGCCGCGCCGCGTGGGCCGCGCGCGCCCCTCCCGGGTTCGAAGCCCGCCCCGTCCGCCCTTACCCCGCGTTAAGCGCGCCGTCGATGAGGTGCAGCGCGCCCGTCACGTACTCCGCCTCGTCCGACAGCAGCCACATGACCAGGCTGGCGACCTCGGCCGCGGTGCCGTAGCGCTTGCCGTAGGGCACGCTGGCGGACACGTTGCGGAACACGCCGTCCGGGTCGGACGGGTCGATCTGGGCGGTCAGGTCGCGGGCCATCCGGGTGTCGATGTGGCCCGGCGCGACGCAGTTGACCCTGATCCCGAACGGTGCGCCTTCCAGCGCGGCCGACTTCGTCAGCCCGAGGACCGCGTGCTTGGACGCGACGTAGGGCGAGAACGTGGCCGCGCCCTTGATCGCCGCCATCGACGCGGTGTTGACGATCACGCCGGAGTTCTGCGCCTTCATCACCGCCAGGACGGCGCGCAGGCCCATGAACACGCCACGGCCGTTGACCGCCCACACGCGGTCGAAGTCCGCCACCGACAGCTCGGTCATCGGGGCCATCCGGCCTTCGATGCCGGCGTTGTTGAAGAACAGGTCGATCCGCCCGTGCGCGTCCGTCGCGGCGGCGACGTAGGCGTCGACGTCGCCTTCCTGCGACACGTCAGCGATGACCGCGAGGCCGCCGAGCTTGTCCGCCGCCGCCCGCAGCGCCTCGGCGTCCCGGTCGACCAGGACGAGCTTCGCGCCCTCGTCGGCCAGCCGGGTCGCCACCGCCAGGCCGAACCCGTTCGCCGCGCCGGTAACGACCGCGACCTTGCCCTGGAGTCCGTATTTCACAGTCATGAGCCCTCCTCGCTAGCGCTCGTCGGCCGCATTCGCGGACGCACAGTGCTTACCGATTCACTCGCAAGCTCGCTCATCGGACACCCTCCGCGTCTAGCATTCCGGTGCTGGCCGGGCCGACGGCGCCGGCCAGGATCGCCTCGTGCCTGGCGGTCACCCTGGTGTCCCACTCGTGGTCGGTGAGCAGGTAGAGCTGGTTTTCCCTGACGGCGGTCACCAGCAGGTCAGCCACCTCCGACGGGGGCATCCCCTTGGACAGCGCGGCGTGCATGTGGTCGCGCAGCGAGGCCCCGGCGGACGACATCGGACCGGATTCGTTGGTCAGCGCCGCCGGGCGGTTCCGCGTTCCGTGGAACAAGTTGGTGGCGATGATCCCGGGGCACAGCCCGGTCGCGCCGACGTTAGCCCCGGCCGCCTGCAGGTCCGCGGAAAGGACCTCGGTCATCGCGAGGATCGCGTGCTTACAGATCCCGTACATGTTGGTCGCGGCGATCACCGAAGTCATCGAGCAGGTGTTGACCACGTGCCCGGGCTCGCCGTGGGCGAGGATCCGCGGCACGAACGTGCGGATGCCGTAGATCACCGACATGAGGTTGACCGACAGCGTCCAGTCCCAGTCTTTCGCCGTCGCGGACCAGATCGGCCCGTCCAGGTAGCCTTCGACGCCGGCATTGTTGTTGACGAGGTGGATCTTGCCGAAGCGCTCCTCGGCGGCGTCGGCCAGGGCCTCGATGTCAGCCAGCTTCGACACGTCGGTACGCAGCCCGAGCACGGGCACCCCGGCCGCCTCGAGCTCGGCGACGGTGGCGTCGAGGGCGTCCTGCTGGATGTCGCCGATGACGACGTTCATCCCCTCGGCCCCCCAGCGCAGCGCGAACGCCTTGCCCATCCCGCTGCCGGCCCCGGTGACGACGGCGGTCCTGCCAGCGAACTGTTCCACGAAGAGGCTCCTTTACCCAATAGACGACGAGACCTGAAAGACGACGAGACCTGAAAGACGGCGAGACCGGAAAAGAACGTCAGTCCCACGGCCGGGACAGGATCCGGACCAGCGACCCGGGCGTCTGCAGCCGCCGCAGCGCGTCGGGGGTGGCGGCGAGCGTGACCCGTTCTGAGACCAGGCGCTCGACCGGCACCCGGCCCGCGGCCAGGTGCGCGACGGACTCCCGGTAGGTCTCGTCGGAGAACGCGCACGCCCCGACGATGTGCTGGCCGTCGGACAGGATCCCGAACAGCGGGATCGTCGCCTGCTCGGGGGTCAGCGCGACCTCGACCACGGTGCCGCCTGGCTCGGTGACGGCGAGCACCTCGTTGAACGCGCCGGGCGCGGCCGAGCACTCGAGCGCCGCCGCGAACAGCGTCCCCGACTGCTTGGCGTACTCGGCGACCGAGATCTCGCGGGTGTCGATGACCACGTCGGCACCGATGTCGGCGGCCGCCTGCCGCCGCCCGGCCGACCGGCCCGCCGCGACCACCGGGCCGACCCCGGCCAGCTTGAGCGCCATGATGACGTAGAGCCCGATCGGCCCGACGCCGTAGACGAGCACCGGGTCGCCAGGGCCGACCCGGGCGAGCTTGACCGCCTGCGACCCGACGGACAGCGGCTCGGCGTGCGATCCCACTTCTACCGGCAGCGACGCGGGCAGCGCCACCAGCTGCCTGGCCGGCACCTTGACGTACTCCGCGTAGGCGCCGGGGATCGTGATGCCGATGTTCTCCACCACCGGGCAGCGGAACGGCAGCCCGCGCGTGCAGATCCGGCACGTGCCGCACGACCCGATCGGCGTCGCGGCGACCGCCTGCCCCTCCGGCCAGCCGGTGACCGCGGGGCCGACCGCGACGATCCGCCCGCTGAACTCGTGGCCGGGCACGTGCCCGGCCGGGTAGGCCCCGTTCTGCACGGCGTGCACGTCGGATCCGCACAGTCCGCACGCCTCGACGGCGACGATGACGTCACCGGCACCAGGAACGGGGTCAGGCACCTCGCTGACCGCCGTTCCGGTCTCCTGGTCGACATACAGCACTGCCCTCATCGGGATCCTCCTCCTAGCGTCGCGCCCGCGCCCAGCGGCGTGACCGACCGCGCGTACACCGACAGCCAGCCGCACCCGGACGGTGACCGCAAGGCTGGCAGCTCCGCCCGCCGTTCGTCCAGCTCCGAAGCGGGGACCTCCAGGTCAAGCGTGCGCGCGTGCACGTCGATGGCGATCATGTCCCCGTCGCGTACCAGCCCGAGCGGGCCGCCCGCGGCGCCTTCCGGCGACACCTCGGCGACCACCAGGCCGCCGTTGACCAGGCCGGACATCTGCCCGTCGGTGATCACGGCGACCGACGAGGACAGTCCCGCGCCGTCGATCGCGAACATCAGGGCCGACGTCAGCCCCATGCCGGGGGAACCGCGCAGCCCGAGCCCGGTCAGCACGATCACGTCCCCGGGCGTGAAGTTGCCCGCCCGCGCGGCGGCGACGCCCTCGTCCCTGGAGTGCACGACCTTGGCCGGGCCGCGGAACGACAGCGGCGCGTCGTCGGCGACCGTCCGCTTGAGCACCGCCCCGTCGGGGGCCAGCGACCCGCGCATCACCACGATCGCCGGATGCGACGCGAGCGGCGCCGACAGCGGGCGGATCACGGCGGGGTCCGCCGACGCGGAAGCGATCGCCTCGCCCAGGGAGACGCCGGCGACGTTCAAAGCGGACAAGTCGAGCAGCGGCGCCAGCTGCTTCAGCAGCCCCAGCGTCCCGCCTGCCGCATCGAACGCGGTGATCTGGGTGCCGCCGTTCGGCTTCACGTCCGTCAGTAGCGGCACCTTCGGCGCCAGCGACTCGAACAGCGCGTACACGTCCACCGAAGTCCCGGCCTCGACGGCGATCGCTTGCAGGTGCTTGAGGCAGTTGACCGAGCCGCTGACCGCCAGGATCGCGGTGACCGCGTTGGCGAACGCGGCGGGGGTGAGGATGGACCGGGGCGTGACGCCTTCGGTCACCAGCGACACGATCCGCGTGCCGGCCGCCGCCACCGCCGGCCACATCTTCGGCCCGAGCGCGAGCACCGGGGTGGTGCCAGGCAGCGCCATCCCGAGCGCCTCGGCCGCCAGGTGCATGGAGTTGGCGGTGCCCATGCCGGCGCAGACGCCGGGCCCGGTGACCGCGCAGCGGGACATCTCGCCGAGCTCGGCCACGGTCATCCGCCCGGCGTTGACGTGCCCCGCGAACCGGAAGATGTCCTCGAAGTCGACCGGCTCCCCCCGGTACATCCCCGACGGCTGGTACCCGCAGCCGACGATGATCGTCGGGATGTTCAGCCGCCCGGCCGCCATCAGCTGCCCTGGCGTGGTCTTGTCGCAGGAGGCCAGGCAGACCATGCCGTCGAGCAGTGCCCCCTCCACCGCAACCTCGATGTCGGACGCGATCAGGTCGCGCGACGGCAGGATGTACTGCCCGGCCGCCCCCGCCGAGGTGATCGCGTCGGACGGCGCCGCGGTGCGGACCTCGAACGCGACCCCGCCAGCGGCCGTTATCGCCGCCTTCAGCGGACCGACGACCTGGTCGAGGTGGCTGAAGCAGGAGGCCAGCTGCGAGGAGGAGTTGACGATCGCGATCTTCGGCTTCTCCAGGTCCTCGTCTGAGAGCCCGAGCGCGGACCACTGCGCGCGTCGCATCGCCCACGGCGTGGTCCCAGGAGTGAAGTTAGAGCGCAGCGTATGGTCCGGCACACCCCGAGCCTGATACCGCCGTGGCTGCCGGGCAAGAGGTTAAGACCAGCCAAAACCCGCGGTCAGGTTGTGGCGGGCCACCACGTTTGCCAGCCGCGATCGGTGCGGTTTATAGCACCGGGAAACAACTGAAAATGCACGTGCCGGGTTTTCCCGGTAGACACGGAATGCCCCGCCCCGGAAAACTATCGGCGATGAGGGGCATTGCGAGGCGAGACGGGGCGGGGTCAGCCGGTTTGCGGCGCTGGCCCCGCCTGCTGCTCCTTTACTGCGTGATCTGCCCGCCGGCCGCGTTCCTGGTCGTCACCGCCTACTGCCCGATGTGGAGCGGGCGGCCGCTGCTCGCCCTGGGCAACACGGTGCTGTCGATGGCGTTGCTCTGCGCGGGCATCCTGCTGCTCGACGAGCCGTCCCAGCGCAGCTCGGCGGGCATGCTGCTGGGCGCGAGCGTCCTGCTCACCTGCGGCTGGCTCAACGTCTGGGAGACGGGGCCGCTGCCGCTGATTTCGGTGCTGGCGAGCCCGGCCGGGACGATCCTCGCCGCCTGGGCGATGTTCTGCTATCCAAGCTCGCCGCACGAGCCGCGGGCGGGCAACCGGTTCTTTACCGTGATCCTGGTCTGTTTCCTGCTTGGCGAAGTGTGCTGCATCGTGACGTCCCGGCCGGAATGGGCCGGTTTCGATTTCGCCGCCTCGGCGTGGTGGCCTGCCTGGTTTCCCAGTCAGTCGTTCACCGCCGCCGCGCAAGTGGGGCTCGACATCGCCGGGATCACCTTTACCTTCGCTTACATGCTGCTGTGGGGCGCCCGCTGGCGGCGGGCGCGGGGCATCTCGCGCAGCCTGGCGCTGCCGGTCGCGGTCGCGGCCTCGGTCAACGGCGCGATAACGGTGGTCGAGCTCGTCGCGGACATGGTCTCGGCCAGCCCGGACGTCATGAACATCGTTTATACGGTCGAGGCTTACCTGCAGATCGGCGTGCCCGCCGCGTTCGTGGTCTCGATCATGCGCCGCCGGTTCGCCCGCACCCGGATCGCGGACCTGCTGCTGCGGCTGCGCGGACCGTCGCGGGCGGCGTCGATCACCGACGCCCTGCGCGACGTCTTCGAGGACCCGCTGCTCGACGTCGTCGGCTGGGCGCCGGGGGTGAACCAGGGCAGCGACCCCGTGAACCAGGGCCGCGCGCACCCGCCGCCCGCGGGCGACCGCTTGTGCCTCCCGGTCGACACCAGCTCCGGCGAGCGGCTCGCCGTGATCCTGGCCGATCCTTCGCTGTCGGCCAAGGACGACCTGGTGACGTCCGCGGTCGCGGCCAGCTGCTTCGTGCTTGAGAACGCCAGGCTCGAGGCCGTGCTCGCCGACCAGCTGCGGGAGGTGCGCGACTCGCGGCTGCGGATCATCCAGGCGGGGATGGCCGAGCGGCGGCGGCTGGAACGCGACCTGCACGACGGTACGCAGCAGCGGCTGCTCGCGCTGAAGATCATGCTGGCCGCCGCGGAGTCCGAGGTGTCCGGCTCGCAGGCGGGCACGATCATCAACCGGGTCAGGAGCGAGCTGGGCGTGGTGATCGAGGAGCTGCGGAACCTGGCCCACGGCATTCACCCGGCCGTGCTCAGTCAGGTCGGTCTTGAGCAGGCGATCAGGTCGCTGGCCGAGCGCTACACGATCCCGATCGACGTGGACCTGCCGCCCGCCCGGTTCGACGAGGCCGCGGAACTGACCGCCTATTACGTCATCGCCGAGTCGGTCACGAACGCCATCAAGCACGCGTCGGCCAGCCGGATCAGCATCCGCGGCAGCAAGTCGGGCGGGTGGCTGCGGATCAGTATCGCCGACGACGGCTGCGGCGGGGCGAGCGCCGCCGCCGGAACGGGTATCCACGGGCTGATCGACCGTGCCCGGGGCGTGGGCGGAGACGTCGAGATCGACAGCCCGCCGGGTGAGGGCACCCGGATCCGCGCGGTGATCCCGTGCGGGTAGGCATCGCGGAAGACTCGCCGCTGTTCCGCGAGGGCCTGCTCATGCAGCTTGAGCGGCTCGGCGTGCAGGTCGCGATGGCCGTCGCGTCCGGTGACGAGCTGCTCGCGCGGGCCAGCCGCGACCCGGTCGACGCGGTCATCCTGGACGTGCGGATGCCGCCCACGTTCACCGACGAGGGCCTGCGGGCGGCGGAGCAGCTCGCCGTCAGCCAGCCGGCCGTCGGCATCTTGCTGCTCTCGCAGTACGACGAGCTCGCCTACGCGACCCGGCTGTTCGCTAACGGCTCGAACCGCCGCGGCTACCTGCTGAAGGACCACGTCGACAACGCCGCGTCGCTGCGGGACGCGCTCGAGCGGGTCTGCGCGGGCGAGTCCGTCATCGACGCCACCCTGGTCGACCGCCTGCTGAGCCACCAGCGTCAGCTCAGCAAGCTTGACCGGCTCACCGAGGTCGAGCAGGACATCCTCGCCCACCTGGCCGAGGGCCGCTCCAATCTCGCGATTCACAAGGTCACGAAGCTGACCGAGAAGACGATCGAGTCCTACATCACCCGCATCTACGCGAAGCTCGATATCCCGGTGACACCCGACGACAACCGGCGGGTCCTCGCGGTCCTGGCCTGGCTGCGCGCGGGTCCGGATCCGGTGCCTCCGCCGTCCTTACAAAATCCCCTCGGGCGCGCTCCGGCCGAGGTAGGCGCCCTGCTCCTCGAGCCTGCGCTGGAGCGCGGGCACGTCGACCGCGTCGCCGGCCACCCCGGCGCGCAGCGCCATCGCGGCGGCCAGCCCGGCCGCCTCGCCCATCACGAAGCACGGCCCGGTGACCCGGGCGGCCGCGTGCGCGCCGTGCGTCATCGACGCGCACCGCCCGGTCACATACAGGTTCGCGGCGCGCTGCCCGTTCCCGCGCGGACCCGGCAGAATGATACGGAACGGGAGCTGGTTGAAGCCCCGCTCCTTCCGCTGCCAGCGGAAGTCGACACTGCCTGCCACATGGGCTTCGACTGGCCACCCGTTGACGCCGATCGTGTCGGCGAAGTCGGCGCAGTCGAGCACGTCGTCTTCGGTCAGCTGGTACGGGCCGACGATCCGGCGGGTCTCGCGGATGCCGATCTGCGGCGCGATGTCAACGATGTAGGAGTCCTCGAAGCCCGGCGTGCGGTCCCTGATGAACGTGAACGCGCCGAGGGCCTGCTGGCGGCCCGTCAGTTCGCCGCGGGTGAGTTCGTCGACGTTCGTACCGTCGATCGCGCCGCCGTCCTCCCGGCGCAGCTGGGTCAGGTTGGCCCGCCACTCCAGCGGATTGCGCTGCGGCCTGACGATCGGCTTCTTGCGCGGGAACGTGTGCGTGCCCGCCCGCTCTGCCTCGTCCATCAGCCGCTCGACGGTGCGCCACGGCGCCGGGCCGGCCCTGGCGACGTCCACGCCGTTGATGCGGAACATCAGCGACGGGTACATCATCCCGTCGACCGGCGGCGCCTTCTCATGCGGGACGCCGGCCCAGGCGGCGAGGTCCCCGTCGCCCGAGGCGTCGATGAAGAACCGCCCCCTGACGGCGTGGCGGCCTGACTTGGACTCGATCAGGACCGCGTCGATTTCCCCGTCGCTGTTCATGACCGCGCCGACGGCCATCGCGTGGAACAAGATCCTCGCCCCTGACCCGGCGACGAGCTCATCGGCGGCGATCTTGTAAGCGGAGATGTCGAACGCCTGTGCCGCGATGCCTTCGGCGATCGTCAGGTGCGGCGCGTTGAGGCCGTCAAGTTTGGCCAGCCGGTCGAGGAGCTCGTCGGCCAGCCCGCGGATCACCCGGACGTCGGCTCCGTGGGTCCGCGCGTGCAGCCCGCAGAAGGTGGACAGCCCGCCCGCCGTTCCGGCCCCGCCGAGGAATCCGTACCGCTCGATCAGCAGCGCGGACTGTCCGGCCCTGGCCGCCGCAGTGGCGGCCATGATCCCGGCCGGCCCGCCGCCCACCACGACGACGTCGAACTCCCCGTACACCGGAGTCCGCCGGCTCGGCTCGGTGATCGTGGCGGCCACTCACTGCTCCTCTGCTGCCGCTGCTGCCGTTGCTCCCGCGACGGCGGGTCCTCTCTTGATCCTGGGTCACAGGGGTTCATATACGGTCCCGACGACCCATGATCATGGGATAACACGGGCGGGGATTTCCTTCTCGCTGACCTTGGTGATCGCGGGCGGGCGGTCGAAGGGGCCGAACGTCTCGACGATGGACGACACGCCAGCGTTGGGCGCGCCGGCCACCACGATCTGCACCGCGTCGATGGAGCTGATCAGCTGGACGCGGCTGTCCAGATGCTCAGGCGGGGTCACCTCGACCGCGTCCGGGTGGTCGGCGGGAAGCCGCCAGCCGGTACCGCCGGCGATGGCCTC
>DASYAD010000086.1:0-2589 GCA_036501515.1 Trebonia sp.
CCGGCCGAGGTGGAAGAAGCCGCCGACGTCCTCAGCCACCTGGGTGACGGTCGAATCCTCCGGGCGCAGCCGGAGCAGGGCGTCATAGACCGCCTCGAGCCGCAGCTGCTTGAACCGCGCGCCCGGCGTGGTATCCAGCTCATGGCGGAAGGTGGCCTGCAGGGAGCGCTCGCTGACGCCAAGCTCGGCCGCGACCCGCGGGATCGACACGGGGCTCGCCAGCTGCCGGCGCATGACGGAGATGGCAGCGTCGCACAGGCGATTCGCCCCCGACCTCCGCAGGCTGTTAAGCAGCTCCCAGTGATCATGGCGCAGCTCAAGCAGCATCGCGGTCAGGATGGCGTCGCGCATCTGCCAGGAGACGGCCTCAGGCATGTCGAACAGCCCACCCCCTGAGACCCGCAGCGCGGCCACGATGAGCGACCTGAGCAGGTGGGCGGTGTCAGCGCCGATCTGCGGCTCGAAGACTATTTCACCCGAGCCGATGCCGCTCAGCCGCCGGAAGTGCTCCTCAAGTGCCGACTTGGGGACCACCAGGCTCAGCACGTCGGTCTCTGGCGCCCAGGTCAACTCGGACTCCGCGCGCGGGGAGAGCACCGCCGCCTGACCGGACCCGGCGACCGCCGACGCCCGGCCGTGCCGGACTCGCGCGACCCCGTTGATCGTGAAGTTGACCACGTAGCGGCCAAGCGGCTGCGACTTGATGGTGAATGCGGTGCCGTAGTTGAAGTGCGCCAACCTGAGGTCACCGACGGCGCAGTCGCGCACCTGGGCGTGGAACTGCGCCGCGGGCCCATCGACAAGCAACTGGTGCTCACAAAGCAGCTTGCCGATCACGGCGGTGACTTCGTCGCGGTCAGTGGTGTCGAGAAGCATGCGGCCGGGCAGGCAGGCCATTGTTCCGGCGACGGGAAAGGTGCCAGCGGACTGGGTCAGCACGATACGAACCTCCGCCAAAGTGGCATAGCCAGTTATTTCCCGAATATACATCGCCTGTGTTGCCCGTCACGCCCGCACGCCGGCGTTCGAATCGCCCGCGAACGACGGCCGGTCGGACCCGCTGCGGAATGTGGCCCTGGCCAGTGCGGAATGCGGATAGGAGTCCAGCCCGTCGGTTCCTAGCCTGACCTTCAGAAACCGCGACGCCAGGAGAGTGCCATGTCATCCGAGCCCACCAGGACCCTGCTCCGCGGCGGGACCGTCGTCTCCGTCGACCCCGCACTCGGCGACTTCCGCGGCGACATCCTCATCGAGGGGGACGTCATCGCCGCCGCCGGCGACCTAGGGGACGTCCCCGGGGCCGAGGTGATCGACGTGCGCGACCACATCGTCTTCCCCGGCTTCGTCGACGGCCACCGCCACCTCTACCAGACCGTGCTGCGGGGCCTCGGCGTCGAGTGGTCGCTCGTCGAGTACTGCATCGGGATGTTCGGCACCGTCGGCGCCCACCTGAGCGCGCAGGACGTCTACCTCGGCACGCTCCTTGGTGCCCTCGACGCGATCGACGCCGGGGTCACCGGGGTCTACGACCTCGCTCACTGCCAGGTCACCCCGGAGCACACCGACCGCTCCCTGGAGGCACTGCGCGAGAGCGGCCTGCGGACAGTCTTCGCGTACGGCGGTTCCTCGGCCCAGTGGGTCGAGTGCCTGGCCCCGCCGTTCCAGAGCTCGACCCCGATGAACGACGCGGAGGTGCGCCGGCTGCGCAACGGCCCGCTGTCCGACGACGGCGCGCTGGTGACGCTCGGGCTCTTCGGCCGCGGCCCCGACCTCGGGGTGATGGACGTGGTGCGCGACGAGTGGGCGCTTGCCAGCGAACTCGACATCCCCGTCAACCTGCACGTCGGCCAGGGGATCTTCCCCGGCCGCCCCGCGCTCAAGCGGCTGAACGACGAGGGAATGCTCAGCCCCCGGGTCTCCATCGGGCACGCCAACCTGCTGACCGATGAGGAGATGGCCATGATGCGCGGCACCGGCACCACCGTGACCACGACCCCGGAGATCGAGGCGGTCATGGGGCACGGCTGGAGCCCGATCAACCGGCTGCTCGCAGTCGGCGTGCGCCCCAACCTCGGCATCGACACGGTGCTGGTCACCGGCGGCGACATGTTCACGGCGATGCGCTCGGCGCTGGCCACGGCGCGCGGACTGCCCAACGCGGAACGGCTTAAGGCGGGCGAGAACCCGATGGCCCTGCACCTCCACCCCCGGGACGTGCTCGCCTTCGCCACCATCGAGGGCGCACGGGCGCTCGGCAAGGCCGACGTGACGGGCAGCATCACCGTCGGCAAGAAGGCCGACATCGTCACCATGACCACCGATGACATCTCCGTCTTCCCTGTCGTCGACCCGGTCTCGGCCATCGTGTACGGCGGGTCCCGCCGCACCGTGACCAACGTCTTCGTCGGCGGGCGCCGCCGCAAGGCTGACGGCGCCCTCGTCGGCGTCGACACCGCCGCGCTGCACGGGGCCGCCGACCGGGCCGCGCGCGACCTGATCGAGCGGTCCGGCATCGGCCCGTCCTGGCGGCCGTAAGCGCCGGATCCACCCACACAGACCAGCCGCACAGAGACGGAGACGAACCATGTC
>DASYAD010000087.1:0-3252 GCA_036501515.1 Trebonia sp.
AGCGGCCAGTCGCCGCCGCGCCGCCCGGCGAGCTGCAGCCCGGCGGGCAGGCCGTCAACCGGGACGGGCAGGGACAGGGCCGGGTGGCCGGTGAGGTTGTACGGGCCGGTGAACCGGCCCTCCCCGGAGTCCTCGCCCACCCCGAACGGCGGGTCCTCCGCGGGAGCCTGGAAGCCGACCGTCGGGCCCGCCAGCACGTCGACCCCGGCCAGGCTCTCGTCGATCGCGGTGGTGAGGACGGCCCGGCGGGCTAGTGCCCGCTCGTATTGCTCGTCGCTGACTCCGGCGCCGAACTCAAGCAGGCCCCGCGTCCCCTCGGCGTAGCGGCTGGTGTCTCGGCCGCGGTGCACCGCCGCGGCCTCCCGGGCGACGATCACCGAGAGAACCTCCGACCACTCCGCGAGGCTGGCCAGCCACGGCGCGGTCAGCTCCCTGACCTCCCAGCCGGCCGCGCGCAGTCGGCCAAGGGCGCGGCTGATGGCCGCCCGGACCTCCGGAGTGACCGAGGGATCGGCGAGCTGGGCGGCCAGCAGGCCGACGGTGAACCGCTGATCGCCGGCCTCGACGAGTCGGCCACCGCCGGGCGGGCCCTCGCTCGCCAGCACGCCGTAGAGGCGGGCGGTCCCGGCCACGGTGGCGGTCAGCGTCCCGACGTGGTCGCAGGTTGGCGACAACGGGAAGACCCCCGCCGTCGGCAGCGCCCCGTAGCTCGGCTTCAGCCCGACCACCCCGCAGTAGGCAGCCGGGATCCGCACCGACCCGCCGGTGTCGGTGCCCAGGGCCAGCTCGCAGACACCCGCCGCAACGACGGCGGCTGACCCGCCAGAAGAGCCGCCGGAAGTCCGCGAAGGGTCCCGCGGGTTACGGGTGTCACCGATCTCCGGGTGCGCGAAGCCGGCCGCGTACTCCAGGCACTGGGTGGTGGCGAACACCTCGGCGCCGGCGGCGCGCAGCCGGTGCACCACCGTCGCGTCGGCCGTGGCGGGGGCCGGGTCGCTCGCCGGGCTGCCGCACCGCGTCGGCAGGCCCGCGACCGCGATGACGTCCTTCACCGCGACCGGCTGCCCGGCCAGCGGCCCGTCCGCCGCCCGGGCCGGCGCCGGCGCGACCGAGGCGACCGCGTTCAGCGGCCGCCCGAGCCGCTCCAGCCGCTCGTAGGCGGCCAGCAGGTCGAGGTTCTGGCTGGTGACGGGTCCCGTGGCGTCGCTGACCGTCACGCTCTCACCAGCCAGGACCGTAAAAGTCAAACCACATAACCCGAAACGCTACCGCCGCCGTGTATGCGATCGTGACGCCCTCGCCATCACCGTCGCCTATCCGGCCCGGGTCTATGACTACTGGCTCGGGTCTCATCGTTCAAACGTACGGCAAGACGGCGATACTCCGTAGGTGACATCCCGTGCGCACGCCTGAAGCAGCGGCTGAAGTGCGACGGGTCAGCGAATCCGCAGCGGTGCGCGATGACGTTGATTGCCAGCGCCGGGGGCAACCCGAGCAGGTGGCGCGCTGCGTTGAGCCGGATGTCCAGGAGGGTCTCGGCCAGTGTGCGCGGCTGGCCGGACCATCGCTGGAAAAGATACCTTTCTGACACCCCGAGTTGGTGCGCGATCTCTTTGGCGGCAAGCTCCGGACGGCCGAAATTCTTCCGCATGAAGAGGACGGTTCGGTCGATCAGGTAGCAATCCGGCCCGTGCTGCCGGGTGCCTGACGTGGGGACCGCCGCGCGCAGCATGGTTCGGGCAAGGTGTGCAGTGGCCGCAGCCAGGGCTTCCGACTGCGTTCCGGAAAGGCTTGGTGCGATCGCGCAGACTTCGGCGATGTGGCCGCGCAGCAGGTCGTAGAACGGGCTTTCCGGCAGGTGCGCTGACGCGGACTGCACCTGTTCGGCGGTCAGGCCCAGCGCGGAGCGCTCGACCTGCACGATGCGCGCTGCGCCGTCGCCCGGCCGGGTGTAGGAGTAGCAGGAGTTGAGGTCGGTGACGTACAAGCCGCCCCGATTTAGCCGGTAGGCGGAGCCGTCGTGGACGTAGCTGCCGGGACCGCCGCTGTGCAGGACGAAAACCACCCGTTCTGGGCCGTCATGGCGCCCGTGCGCGCGGGTCCGCGTGTGGCTGACGCCTGAGCTCGTCTGCTGCAGGAGAGCCACGTCGGAATTTAGCTGCCAGTGTTCGAGGCGGGCGTGCACTTCGTCGGTCGGCCCGAGCAGGGTTAGGTCGTGGGGTGCGGTTGCACGGGTGAGAACTGCCTGCAGCGCATCGGACCTCTCGCGCGGGTCGAGTCGATTCGTGTCAATCAACACGGACATGGTCACCGTCCTCCGCCGCCCAGCGCAAGCCTAGCGAGGCAATTGCACAGCGTCGCGAAATTGCACGCACAGCAAAGAACTCGCGCAGGCAAAGGCGCACGCTCCGGCCTGGTGGCGGCCAGCTTGAGACCAGGGAAAGCCAACACGCCGACGCTGATCATGCCGGCGTCCCGACAGATGGACGATGAACTACTCACCCGAAGGAGATCCGCATGACCAGTCCCGCAGACCAATCAGGTCCCACTGTTGTCCTCGTTCACGGCGCGTTCGCCGACGCGGGCAGCTGGGCACCGGTAACCGAACGCCTCGTCTCGGCCGGCGTGCCGGTGATGGCGATCGTCAACCCGCTGCGCGGCGTCAAGAGCGACGCCGCCTACGTGGCCAGTGCCATCAACCAGGTCCCCGGCCCGGTGCTCGCGGTCGGGCACTCCTACGGCGGCATGGTCATCACCAACGCCGTCCCGCAGACACGCAACGTCGTCGGCCTGGTCTACGTCGCCGCGTTCGCGCCCGACGAGGGCGAGACACTCGCGGGCATCGTCGGCCGGTCCAGCGACAGCGTCCTGACGACCGCTGTCCTGGAAAAGCAGTTCCCGGTCGGCGAAGGAGCGGAGACCGCCGTCGAGCTCATCATCGACCCGGCCAGGTTCCGCGAGGTCTTCACCGCTGACCTGACCCAGCTGGAGTCCGCCGTGTACGGGCTTTCCCAGCGACCCATCGCGGCCAGCGCCCTGGGTGACGAAACAGGGCACCCGGCATGGAAAGACCTGCCCTCCTGGGCCGCCGTCGGCACGGCCGACAAGGCGGCGGGCGCCGACGTCGTGAGGTCGATGGCCCAGCGGGCAGGCGCCCAGATCACGGAAATCGAAGGCTCGCACGTCATCATGATCTCCCAGCCCGATGCGGTCACCCAGGTCATCCTGACGGCCCTCAAGGCAGTGAGCTGA
>DASYAD010000088.1:0-29393 GCA_036501515.1 Trebonia sp.
CCGTGCCCGCACCCGCACCCGCACCCGCACCCGCACCCGCACCCGCACCCGCACCCGCACCCGCACCCGCACCCGCACCCGCACCCGCACCAGATGCCTAACTCGGGGGGCCCAACACAAAGTGCCAGGAAGAACTAAAGATCTTGGAGTTTTTTCGGGCTATGGTACATGTAAGTTTCCACTTAGATAAAAGTTTCCACATCAGTAATCCGCCCAGTCACATCCGGCGCTCGCGGAGCTCTGATTGTGGACGAAGAGCGGTTCGGCCTGCCCTGGCGACGCTCGCCTGCCGACGCTGGCCCGTATCTGCCGCGGCTCATGCCTCCCGCGGCCCGTATCTGCCGGGGCTCACGCCTCCCGCGGCCCGTATCTGCCGGGGCTCACGCCTGACGCGCCGACCCGTATCTGGCGCGGCCCGTACCTGACGCGACTCGTATCGGGCGCGGCTCATGCCTGCCGCGGCCCGTATCTGGCGAGCCGGCCCGTGCCCGCCGCGGCCCGTATCTGGCGCGGCTCATGCCTGCCGCACCGCCCGTACCTGCAGCACCGGACCCGCGGACCGTCTTGCTGGCCAGGTCGCCGGACGTCAAGAACGAGACGAGCACGAACTGGCAGGTAATGGCACGCGGGCGACATTGCCGATTCGCCCGGCTACATTCTGTTATGGAATAACTTGCACTCCGCCGGGTAGCTGGCGCTCGTGGCTAGAACAGTAGGCAGGCACTCAATTCCCGCGATTGTGTGGTTCTTCATTTGGCTGGTGGCCGTGATCGTGGTCATCTTCATCCTGGCGGCTATCGTGCACTGGGCCGGCGGCGGACTGCTCAACGCTAAGCTCGGGCACTTCTACCTGAACGTCGGGTTCACCTAATCGGCAACGATAAAGGTCGCGCCGGTCACCCGCTGACCGGCGCGGCCTTTTCTATGCCGCCACCAGCGTTTTCTATGCCGCCACCAGCGTTTCTACGCGTTCCGTACCGTCGCAAGGCGCTCTCTCTGCGCTACCCCGCCGGATGCTTTCCCGCGTTTCGCCCCGCCAGGCGATTTCCGTGCGTTCCGCTCCGCCGCCGGGTGCTTCCGGTTTCGCTCCACCGCCAGGCGCTATCCCAGCGTTCCAACCCGCCGCTTGGCGCTATCCCAGCGTTCCAATCCGCCGCTTGGCGCTTTCCCAGCGTTCCGTCGGGTCGCTAACCACGCGTTTCCTGCACGTAACCATGCGTTTGCTAAGCCGCGGCCGGGGTTCGGTCTTGCTGTCGCTCACGTCAACGGGCGCCCGCCGGCCGTCCTGCTGGCCCGCGCCGCCGCCGACCCGGATGGGACGAAGCCTGTCAAATACCCGGCCCGGCGGGGGTGCGCATCGGAATAAGTCGTCTGATGCCGGGTAGCTGGCGCTCGTGGCTAGAACAGTGGGCGGGTACGCCCTTCCCGGCATTGTCGTTTTCTTCATTTGGCTGGTGGTCGTAATCTTGGCCATCGTCCTCCTGGCGTTCATCGTGCACTGGGCCGGCGGCGCCGCACTCAACCTGCACGTCGGGCATTTCGAGCTGAACGTCGGATTCACCTGATAGATACCAACAGCGGTCGCGCCGGTCACCCGCTGACCGGCGCGGCCGCCCTTTTTCGTTAATACGCTTGTGCCGCCTGGTACTGGTAGTACGACAGGAACGTGGCGACGCTCGAGTCGACCGGCTGCCTGCACGGAGAAGGAGGCTGGACATGTCGTATCCCGAACCCCGCTACACCGGCGACACAGGCGAGGTGAGCGCCACCTTCCGGCGGGCGGACCAGGCGCCGGAACTGACCTACCGCTCGTCGGGCAACAGCGTGAGCTACCTGGCCACCGGAGCCGCCACCGCAGGCCGTTTCGGCCTTTACCGCTGGGATTTCAGCGCCGAACCGAGCGGCCCGTCGCCCCATATCCACCGCACGATCTCGGAGTCGTTCTTCATCCTGTCCGGCACCGTACGGCTCTACGACGGCAAGGACTGGGTCGATGCCACCGCGGGCGACTTCTCCTACGTCCCCGAGGGCGGCATCCACGCCTTCCGCAACGAATCCGGCCAGCCGGCGTCGATGCTGATCCTCTTCGCCGCGGGCGCGCCGCGCGAAGAGTACTTCGAGACCCTCGCCGGGCTCGGAACCGCCGCGATGAGCGACGAGGAGCGGGCCGCGTTCTACCTGCGCCACGACAACATCTGGATCTGATCTAGGACCCGAGGTCTACGCGGGGCCTGCGACGCCGATCAAGTTGCCCTCGGGGTCGGTGAAGTGACCGATCACCAGGCCAGTCGGGGCCCGTTCCGGGCCCAGCTGGCGCTTGCCGCCCAGGCGCTCGGCGTCGCGCAGGGCGGCCTCGACGTCAGCGACGCCGACGTAGAACATGGCGTGCGCCGGGTAGCCGGCGCCGCCGCCGATCCCGCCGGGTATCCCGCCGCCGTCGGGGGTGACGACCCGGTCGACGAAGCCGTAGTCCGTAGGCTCAGACACCGCTTCCGACACCGCGGAGCTGGTATCGAAGGACCAGCCGAATAGCTCGCCGAAGTAGTTCCTGAGGTTCTCCGGGTTCTTGCCGATGATCTCGAAGTGCACGACCGGGTTAACCACGGCTGCTCCTTCCGCAGGTGCCGGCGACTGGCATGGTCACCGGTACAGACCGGGGCGGCGGCCGGAATTCATCGCGCCGACGCTGGCTTCACCGGGCTGGGGGCGCCCGTGGTCATCCCGCGAGCCCGGACACCAGGTTGATGCACGAGGCGATGATCACGGCCAGCAGCGGGAACGACAGCCAGGCATGACGCAGCACCGTCCGCCGGATCTGCTTGGAATGGATGTTGGTGTCGGAAACCTGGAACGTCATCCCGACGGTGAAGGCCAGGTAGGCGAAGTCGGGGTAGTCAGGCGGACCGGTGTCGTTGAAGTCGATCCCGCCGGGAGTGTCCGAGTAGTACAGCCGCGCGTACTTGAGGGTGTACACCGTGTGGACCAGCGTCCAGGAAACGAACACGGACAGCAGGGCCATGCCCGCCCGCAGGTACCTGAGGTCGCCGCTGGCCGTGCTCGCACCGAACAGGACCGCGCCTACGGCAACCAGGCTGGCGATCGCCGCGCCGAGCAGCACCAGGTCCGTCAGGTCGCGGCCGGGATCCTCACGGGTGGCGTCGGCTTCGGCGGCGGCCGGGTCGAGCCGCCAGACAGTGAACCACGCCCAGCAGATATAGACCAGCGCCATGGTGTCCCAGGCGATGAGCGGGGCCGCCCGGACCGCGCCTGCCAGCACCGATACCGCCGTCGCCACCACGCCCGCGGCGAAAGACACCAGCAGCTTCATGCGGGCGGACGTGCCCGCACGGGAAGCGGCCGGCTGATCGCGCGCGGCTTCAGGTGGCATGCGACAAGGATGGCAGCATGATCAGACCGCCGCGCGTCCCGCTCTGGGTGAATCGCCGGAGGTACTGGCCCTCTTGGTAACCGCCGGGGTTACTGGCCCAGAATCCAGTGCCCGGGTGCGATCAGGCCGCGGGCCGCCGTCGGCCCCCACGAGTCCGGCGGGTAGGGCTGCACCTGCGGCGGGTTGGAGAGCAGCCGGTCGGCCGCTTCCCAGACCGCGGCCAGCCCGTCGGGGCGGGTGAACAGTGAGCGGTCGCCGAGCAGGACGTCGTGGATCAGCCGGACATACGGCGGCAGCGGGTCGGCGCCTGGCAGGCTCGACAGCGAGACGTTCGCGTGGGCCACGTCGAGGTCGAGGCCAGGGCCCGGCTTCTTGGTCACCAGCGAAACGTCGATGTCGCCGTCGCCTGCCAGGGAGAAGCAGAGCACGTTGGCTTCGGACGGAAGGTGACCTGCCAGCGGGCCGCCGGGCTCGCGCAAGATCAGGCTCACGCGCTGCGCGGAGGTGGCAAGTCGCTTGCCGGTGCGCAGGTAGAACGGCACGCCGCGCCAGCGGTCGGTGTCGATCCACAGCTTCGCGGCCACGAACGTGTTCTGGTTGGAGTGCGGGTCGATCCCGGGGACCTCCCGGTACCCCTCGAACTGGCCGAGCACCACGTCGGCCGGGTCGAGCGGCCGGAAGCAGCTGATCACTTCTTCCCTGGCCGCCTGCAGGTCAAGCGGGCTGAGGGTGGCGGGCGGCTCCATCGCTACCTCGGCCGCCACCTGGAACAGGTGGGTGACCAGCATGTCGAGCACCGCGCCGGTGGCGTCGTAGAACTGCGCCCGGTTGCTGATGTCGAGCGTCTCCGGCACGTCGATCTGCACCGACTCAACGTGCTCGCGGTCCCAGTTCGAGGCGAACAGCCCGTTGGCGAACCGCATCAGGTGCAGGTCCTGGGTGGCCTCTTTACCGAGGAAGTGGTCGATACGGTAGACCTGCTGCTCGTCGAGTACCGAGTGGACCACCTCGTCGAGTTCGCGGAACGCCTCGCCCGAGGTGCCGAACGGCTTCTCGTAGACCACGCGAGAACCCTTGGCGAGCCCGTGCTGCCCCAGCGCCTTCGTCAGCTCGGTGAAGGCCACCGGCGGCACCGCCAGGTAATGCACCAGCTGGGGGTCGGTGCCGAGCTGCTTGCGGGCCCCCGCGATCGCGTCGAGCAGGCTGCCGGGGCTGTCGGTGTCGAAACCGCCGCCGGCGAAATACACCCGCTGCGCGAACGCGTCCCACTCCAGCGGCTTGGGCTCGGCGTCGTACTTGGTCAGCGCGTCGTGCACGTGCCCGCGGAAATCCTCGTGGGACACGTCACCGCGTCCGTTGCCCACCAGCCGCCATTCCTTGGGCAGCAGCCCTTCGCGCGCTAGCCGGTAGAACGCGGGAAGCACCATCCGGCTGGCCAGGTCGCCAGTCGCCCCGAAAAGAACGAAGACCGTCGGGCCTGGGTCGCTGACGGTCGCACCTTGCTGCGAGGTAGCCATGGAACCAAATTACGTGGCGGTCACCGGCTGTCCTAGGCCGGGGCAGCCGGTAACGAGGCCTGGCCCGCTGGCCGGGGCTGGCCGACGGCGGCGATAGCGCCGAGCCCGGCGAGATACGTGGCCAGCAGCCGCCGGCAAGTCGCGTCCCAGCCCGGGTCGGAGAGCCGCGGCTGGGCCAGCATCGCCCCGAACACCACGATGTCGTGCGGGCTCACGTCCCGGGTAATAGTGCCGTCGGCCCGTCCCCGGTCAATGATCCGGCCGACGGCCTGGTGGACCTGCTCCCGCACTGCCCGGGTCCGTTCCCAGGCGGGGGGCGGCCCGCCGTGCAGCGGCAGCACCAGCTCGTTGCGCTGGCCGATCGCCGCCTCGACGAACCGCCTGAGCGAGTCGGCGGCGGTCACGCCGTCGCGCTCGGCGGCTTCCGCGTTAGCCAGCACCTGCTCGAACGACTGGTGGGTGAGGTAGCCGAGCAGGTCCTCGCGGGTGGCGAAGTGACGGTAAAGGGTGCCGATGCCGACGCCCGCGTCGGCGGCGATGGCGGCCAGCGGCACGCGCGGGCCGTCGCGGTGCAGGGCCGCGGTGGCGGCCCTGACGAGCGTCTGTCGGTTGCGGGCCGCGTCACTGCGGGGTTCGCGCGGGTTACTGGCGGCGACCATGCTCTATTCAACCGCCTCGCAGGCCGGCCATCTCCGCCGGGCCCGCCTGCCGGGCCGCGAATATTTCAGTGACCCCGATGCCCGGTAACAGACTTGAAATGACGCGATGATACCTACTGACCGTTTTATCCGATGGTGCGCACGGATACCTCATTGACGTTGCTACATATTCCCTTAATCGCGCGCCTACCTGGGCATTTACGGATCTTCAAGGCGCCGCGATGAGTGTGATCGCACCGTGATAACGCCTGTAATCATCCCGTGATAACCCTATGTGATCGTAACGTGATGATGCAGTCACAGTAGCGGCGAGGGGTACTTGCTGCGCAATCAGGGACCGTTTGGTCGATTCCGGCGCGAATGGTGCTCGAGTCACGATACGGTAACTACGCATGAGGTCGAGGACGGTGTTACTCAGGCCCTGGCGCACCGTCAGCCTGGGACAGCTACTTACGGGATAGGTGCAGCGAGAATGCTCAAGACGTCTGCTCCCGGCAGACACAGCCACTCCGCTAGCGCACATAACCGTAAGGTTAACCGTCGTGTTAAATGGCAGGGCCCGGCCCTGACCCTGGTGCTCGCGGTCGCGGCAGCAGGCGTTTCCTACTCCGTCTGGCCGAATCCGCACACGCGGCACGTCGCCGACCTCTCCGGCGTGAACATCGTTAGCATGCCCAATTTCGCGGGCGTTCTCGGCCAGGGTGAAGTCAGCTCCCTTGACAATAACCCGGCGCCGATTGTGACGGCCATGGCCACCGGGCGACCGACAAAAGCTAAAGCAAAGGCGAAGCCGAAAGCGACGCCGGTGCCGAGCGTTTCCCAGTCATCGCCGAGCAGTTCTCCGACTTCGTCAGGAAACAATTCCGGCACCCCGCTTGGGGGCGCCGCGAATTACGCCGGGTCGCTGGAACTAAGCGAGACGGGCTCGCAGCTGACCTCGTGGAACCAGACGTCGAGTTTCTGCTCGGAGCAGTCCTGGGAAGTCGGGAACGGCACGGTCAGCACCGACTCAAGCGGCGACGCGACGGAGACCGTGAACGGCTCGGACGGCAGCTGCGTGGCGCTCGTCAGTCCGCAAAGCTACTCGTCGGCCGTTATCGAGGCGGATATCGACTTTCCCGCCCTTCCCGGCAGTTCCGGCACCATCGCCGACTGGACCTCGTTCTGGCTGACTAACGGGGCTGAGTGGCCGCAAGACGGCGAGCTTGACGCGGTCGAGGCCGAGCCCGTCACCGGAGTGAATGCGGTGGCGTGGCACAGCGGGAGCAACGGAGACGAATTCAGCGCGTCGACCGACGATTTCTTCTCCACCAAGCTGCCGAAGAACGGAACCAACCTGACGCCGGGCTGGCACACGGTGGACATCGTTTACAGCCAGAGCTTCATGGCGGTGTACTACGACGGCCAGGAGTACACCACGTACAACAGCGGCAACGTCACCGGCGACGCGCTCAACATCTACATCACCACCAGCGTGACCCCGAACATCAGCTCCATCCAGCAGCAGCTGGGCGGGCCGCCGCAGAACTCCGACAGCTCCCCCGCCACCGTTGCGGTGAAGTACCTGAAGGTCTGGTCGTTCAGGTAACGGCAGTCTGCGGGCGGCCGCGCTAGTCGCGGATGTCAGCGACGCCCTCCGCGGTGGCGTCGGCCGCCGCCGGCGCGGTCTGCTGCACGCCGCGTTTGAGGCCGGCGAAGGCCACCACGGCGGCGACCGCCATGATGATGCCCATTCCGACGAGCACTTCCCTGGTCGCCGAGGCGAAGTCGGCCCTGATGAACTGCGGGATGCTGGCAACGCCGCCGCTGCCGCCCTGCAGCTGGGCGGTGGACGCGGCCTGACGGGCGGCCGCCGGGGCGGGCACGCCCTGGGCGATCAGCGAGCTGGTGATGTTCGACCGGAACTCCGAGATCAGGATCGTGCCGAGGATGGCGAACCCGAGGCTGGCGCCGTAGTTGCGGACGGTCTGGGTGATGCCGGTGGCCTCGCCGTAGGAGAGCCGTGAGGCGCGGTTGACCGCGTCGGTGTTGGCCTGCCCCAGCATCAGCCCCATGCCTGCTCCGGCCATGATGATGTAGATCACCTGGGAGCCCGACTTGAGGCTGGTCACCTGGCCCGCCCAGAGGAAGAAGCCCACGGCGGACAGGGCGCAGCCGATCACCACCGGCCGCTTGGCGCCGATCCGGTCGAGCATCCGCCCGCCGATCTGCGCGAACGTCACGAAACCGATGAAGAAGTACAAAATGAGCAGGCTTGAGGTCGTCGCCTGCTCGGCGAGGGCGATCTGCCCGTAGGTGCTGGCGAAGAAGAACACCGGGATGAACGCCATCGAGGCGACGGTCAGGACGATGTTCTCCACCAGGAACGGCTGGTTGTTGAAGATGCTCACGTTGATCAGCGGCGACGCTGTCCGCCGCTCGACGAAGTAGAACAGCACCAGTAGCAAGACGCCGGCGACGATACAGATCTCAACCGCCGCGTTGCCCCAGCCCCACAGCTGCGACTGCTGGAACCCGAACACGCTCAGCCCCACCCCGCCGATGATCAGGGCCAGACCGCGGTAGTCGATTGGCGCCCGCTGGTGCTCGGTCACCGGCTTGGCTAGCGCGATCAGGATCAGCGCGATGATCGCGACGGGGACGTTGATCCAGAAGATCGACCGCCAGGTCCACTGGATGAGGTAGCCGCCCGCGATCGGGCCGACCGCGGTCAGCCCGCCCGCGATGCCGAAGAACAGCGCCAGTGCCCGGCCCCGTGAGCCGAGGTCGAACGTCGCCACCACGATGGCGAGCGCGGCCGGGAACATCAGCGCGCCGCCCGCGCCCTGGACCGCCCGGAACGTGATCAGCCAGGCCTCGGCCGCGCCGCCGCGCGGCGTGAGCCCGCACAGGGCCGACGCGACCGCGAAGATGATCACGCCGAGGACCACCATCCTGGTGTGTCCCAGGGTGTCGCCAAGGCGGCCGCCGAAGGCGAAGAGCGCCGCCAGCGAGAGCAGGTAGGCGTTGATACCCCACTGCATGCCGCTGCTGGACAGCCCCAGGTCGTGCTGGACCGTCGGCGCGGCGATCGAGACGATCGTCTGGTCGATGAACGTCATCGCCACGGCGAAGATCATCGCGGTCAGGACCAGGCTCTTTGACTGGGCACGTCCGCCCGCTGCGGCCATGACAGTACCTCCCCCGTACGGTTACCGTCCGTTAGATTCTCATGATTTCACCCGAACACGCCAGCGCCGGGCCGGGGTGGGGACACGGTGGTCACGCCTTCTCCGGCGGTCAAGGGGACACCCGATACTGAGCCGCCTCGGTGAGCACGGCCAGAGGCGCCGGCGGACCGCGGGGAACATTGCGGGCCGTTAGGACTTGCCGCCATATTTAGTCTCTGTCAAAATTATGCCGTCTACCTGGAAGGGAGCATTATGGGCCGGCTGGACGGTAAGGTCGCGATCGTCACGGGGGCGGGCTCGGGTATGGGCCGGGCGTCAGCGCGGCTGTTCGCCGCGGAGGGCGCGAGCGTGGTGTGCGCCGACCGTAGCGGCGCGCAAGACGACGCCGCGAAGGAAATCGGCGCCGCGGCGGTGGCGGTCCAGGTCGATGTTTCGGACAGTGCGCAGGTCAAGGCGATGGTCGACACCGCGGTGGCCGCCTTCGGCCGCCTCGACGTGCTGTTCAACAACGCCGGCTTCGGCGGGGCCTACGCGTCGCTCACCGAGGTGGACGAAGAGACCTTCGACCGGATCGTGGCGACGAACTTCAAGGGCGTCTACCTCGGGATGCGGCACGCCATCCCGGTGATGATCGCCCAGGGCGGCGGGTCGATCGTGAACACGACCTCCGCCGCCGCGCTCGTCGGCATGAAGAACCTGTCCATTTACGGCGGCGCCAAGGGCGCGGTCGTGATGATGAGCAAGTCGGCCGCCCTCGACTACGCCGACCGCGGCATCAGGATCAACTGCGTCTGCCCCGGCGTGACCTGGACCGGCCTGGCGGGCGGCGCCGTCGACCAGCCGCCGCCGGACCGCGAGCCGCCGATCAAGGCGCCGATCACCCGCTGGGGCCTGGCTGGCGACATCGCCAGCGCGGCCCTGTTCTTCGCCAGCGACGAGTCGTCTTTCGTCACCGGGACGGCGCTGGCGGTCGACGGCGGCTACAGCATCGGCTCATTCGCCGACGCGCCCGCGCCGCCTACATAGTGCGCCGGGGGAACCAGTTGGCGTGCAGCCCGTTGGGGACCACGGCCGGGATCTCGACCCGGGCCGCCGGCGGGCACGGGAAGTCGCCCGCGTCCCAGATGTATAGGTACGAGCGGTCGTCGGGCAGGCCTCTGGCCAGCGTCATGTAGTACCCGTCAAGCTCGTCCGCCGCGCCCTGGCGGGGCACGAACACCACCTCGCCGAGCGCCGCGTCGGCGTCCCAGGCCTGGCTGCGGCCGGACGCCATGTCCCAGCGGATCAGCCGGTCGTGCTCGCCCCTGGTGAGGTCGTGCCTGCCGGAGACGGCACCGGTGGTCAGGTACTGGTGGCGCCGGCCGGTCAGCCGGTCGTCAATGCGCGGGAACTCGCTGGCCTGGTCGCTGACCTCGGTCATGGTAGCGGCGCCGCGGGCCGGGTCGATCGTCACCCGGTTGAACCGGCCGGTCACCGGGGTGCGCTCGGTGCCGGCTGAGCGGCGGTCGCCGGCCCCCATCGACAGCGCGCTCCAGGACGGGAAGTCGGCCACCACCCGCCCGCCGTCCTCGTAGGCGTTGGCGAAGTGCCAGATCCACATCGGCCCGAGCTCGGCGTAGGTGACCGGCCCGTCCCCCGACCGGGGCACCAGCGCGATCCTGGTGCCCAGGTCCGGCTGCCAGCTCAGCATGCTGCCGCCGCTCAGCATCGCGTTGATGTCCAGGATGGCCGGGCCGATGACGAACAGCGCGTAATGCTCGGTGATCAGGAAGTCGTGGATCATGAAGGGCTTGTCGACGCCCGGCACCGGGGCGGGCGGACGGGTCACCGTTCCGTCCTTGCCGACCACGGCCCAGGTCAGGAACGGCTCGGCGACGTCGTAGCGGAAAACGACCATCTCCCCGGTGACGGGGTCGATCCGCGGGTGGGCGCACATGCCGAGCGGCAGCCCGCCGCCGAAGTCGAACCGGCCGACCGTGTCGAGCTCCGGGCTGACCTCGTAGGGCGGCGTGCCTTCCTCAAGCGCCAGGTAGTGGCCAGCGTGACGGACGATGTTGATGAACGCGTCGAGCTTGATCGGCCAGCCGGGATCGGGGTCGGGGCCAAGCAGGCCCTGGTCGACCAGGGCCGGGGTCATGATGCCGCCGAACAGGGCACGCCCGGCCTTCTCCTCGGCCCGCAGCCCGTTCGTCCGCACCCAGCGGTTGCGGTAGCGGGCCTTGCCCTCCCCGATCCACACCGCGTGGATCATGCCGTCGCCCTCAAGCGGAAAGGTGTAGCTGCCAAGCGGCGGGAATCTGGGATCGGGACCGTTGCGCATGAACACGCCGCCGATATCCGCGGGCAGCGTGCCCTCGACCCGCAGGTCGTCGGCGTCGGTCTCGCGGCGGACCGGGGCGAAACGCCCCGACAGGTACGGGCTGGCGGATTCGTCAACCGTGCGCAACCCGCCCTGCACTGCCTCAGCCATATGTCAGCCCCCAGCTTGACCTGGCCGCCGCGTCCTGCCCCCCGTAGCCAGGACGATCAGCACCAGTCAGGAACCGTACCCTGGCCGGCGGCCGCGAACCCGGGCCGGTTACAGGCGCCAGGAGGAGTCGGCTTCGTAGTACAGGTCGAGGCTTTCCCGCGCCCGCTCGACGTTCCGCTTGGCCAGCGCCAGGTACAGGCTGTTGACGATGGCCAGGTGGACGAGGCGGGCGGACAGGTACTCGAAGCGGAACGGCCGCTCCGGCGAGCCCGCGGCCAGGACGATATCGCTCACCTCGCTCAGCGGCGAGCGGCGGAAACTAGTCAGCGCGATGACGGGGACGCCGCGCTTGCGGAGCGCCTCGGCGTGGGTGATGGTCTCCTTGGTCGAGCCCGAGTGGCTGATGATCAGCGCGCAGGTCGAGCGGGCGGCCGTATGCGTCTTCAGGTACATCATGTTGGACAGCGCCGGAGCCTCGATCCGCAGGCCGATCGAGGCGAACTGGTCCCGCGCGCACTCGGCCACGATCCGCGAGGACCCGTAGGCCAGGATCAGGATGTCGTCCGCCTCGGCCAGGCTGGTCACCGCACGCTGGAAGGCGTCGATGTCCACGCTGCTGCGCGCGTCGGTGACCGCCTGGGCCGACAGGCTGAGCACCAGGTGCAGGTCGTTGTCGTGATCGCCGCCGTCGACGTCGTCGAGCGCATACGTCGCCAGGCTCTGCGTGTCCCTGGCCAGGTGGATCTTGAGCTCCTGGAACCCGCTCAGGCCAAGCGTCTGGCAGCACCTGATCACCGTCGACTGGCCGGACGCGGTGGCCTCTGAGAGCTCGAGGACCGACATGTGCACGACTTCGGCGAAGTGCTCGAGTATGTACTCCGCCACCCGCCGCTCGCTCGGCGCGAGCTCTGGCACCGCGGCCCTGATCCGGGCGAGAATCGACTGCCCGGAGTCAAGGGCGGGCTTGCGTACGACCATGCTCGTGCACTCTGCTTTCTTGAAGGAGGAAACAAAACGGGGTCGTCACGGAGCACACAACGGGCACAGGAACGGGAGATCCGTCGCAATCCACGGGTTCACTATCGCCCGCGAAGCTCCGCTTGTCATATCGCCGCGGGCCCCGGTGGCGCCGCACGCCTTCGCGGCGGCGGCCGAGCCGGCCGCCAGCGCGGTCTCCAGCTCCGCGGCGGTGAAGTCCGGCCGGGCGCGGTGGGCGGCCGCGAGCCGGGCGGCCGCCGTCGCGGTGAACGCGTCGCCGGCGCCGAGCGGGTCCACCACGTCGGCCGGGCAGGCGCCGACGTGCAGGCTGAGCCGCGCACGGCCGGCCCCGCCGAGCAGTTCGGCGTCGGTCCCCGCCGCGCCCGCGGTGATGACGGCGGCCCTGGTGCGCGGGGGCGGGTCGGCGAACAGGCCCGCGTAGTGCGGCAGTTCCTCGCGCGAGCACTTCAGCACGTCGGCCACGTCGGCCAGCTGACGCTGGTCGCTCGCGGCGGCCTCGAACATGCTCGCCTCGTACCACACCAGGCCGGAGCTCGACGCGGCCGCGAGCTGCGCCACCGCCGGGCCGGGAATGTCGGCGATGACCAGGTCAGCCGCCGCGGCGGCGTCGAGTGAGCGGCGGCCGAGCTGGTCCGGCCGGGGTACGCGCAGCGGCCGGCCGCGTTCCCGGTCGCAGCCCGGGCAGCGGAACAGCAGCTCACTCTGGCCGCTGCCGTCGCTGACCACGAAGACCCGCGGCGTGGGATAGTCCTGATCGACGGTGAACCCGGACGTGTCCACGCCCCAGCGCTCGCAGTCGGCGCGGACCAGCGTGCCCGCCTGGTCGGGACCGACGACGGTCACGAACGTCACCTGCCACCCGGCCGCGGCCAGCCGGATGGCGATGTTCGAGCCTGAGTTGCCGGCGGACGCGGCCGCTGACGCCGCCCCGCGTGAGGGCGCGACCAGGTCCAGGGCGACGCTGCCGATGACGACGGCCCGTCCGCTCATCGGCGTCCCGCCGAAGCCGGCGCGGCTGGCCCGTACCGGCTGACCAGCGCCCGCTCGCACGCGGCGAGCACGGCGTAGGCGAGCACCGACAGCACCAGGGCGGCGACGATGCCGCCCCACATCTGCGCGTAGTCGAAGTTCGCCTTGGCGAAGTTGATGTAGTTGCCGATGCCGGTGCCCGTCGCGATCACCTCGGCCAGGATGACGCCGCTGAGCGCCGCGGGCAGGGTTAGTTTGCCCGCCGAGACGATGGACGGCACGGCGGCGGGCACCCGCACGGTGAACAGCTCGGCCAGCCGGCTTCCGCCACTCACCCGGACGTAGTCGACCAGGTCGGCGGGGACCGAGCGCATCCCGGTGGTCATCGAGACGAAGCCGGGAAACAGGCTGACGATCGCGCAGATCGCGATGGTGGTGGCGGTGCCGCGGCCGAGGATGAGCGGCAGCAGCGGCGTGACGACGGTGATCGGCACGCTGCCGATCAGCAGCGCGAGCGGCATCACGGCCCGCTCGGCGAACCGCGAGGACACCGTGACGGCCGAGAACACGAACGCCACGACGACCGAGATGCAGTAGCCGGCCAGCACGGAAAGCGCGCTCTGGCCGAGCGCGGGCAGCAGCGGCCCGGCGCCCGCGCCCAGTGCCCGCAGCGCCGCCAGCGGGCTCACCAGGTACGTGTTCGCGGGGATAACCAGGAAGGCGACCCACCAGGCGGCGAACATGACGACCAGGGCGAGCAGCGCGCCGCCGATCTCCGAGACCCACACGCGGCCAGCCCGGCCGCCCGCCGGCGCGGCCTCCGCCAGGGCGGACGTCGCGGCCCAGGGCAGCCGGCGTTCCAGTGCCAGGAAGAAGAGGTAGGACACGCTGCACAGGGCGATCACAACCAGGCCGAGCGCGTAGGCGCGCGGCGCGTCGAGCTGGGAGGCGCTGGTCAGCAGCAGCACCCCGATTCCGTTGGTGCCGCCGAAGTACTCGCCGAGGGTAACGCCGAGAACGGCGGCGGGGAACGCGAGCCGGGCGGCGGCGAGCAGCTGGCCCGACGCGGCCGGCACCTGGACCCGCAGGAAGTAGCGCACCCGGCCGCCGCCGAGGACCGCGGTCATGTCCTCCCAGTCCCGGTGCCGCCCGGTCAGGCCCTGCAGCACGGTGATGTAGACGGGGAAGACGGTGGCGATCGCGCCCAGGATGATCTGCGGTCCCGGATCGGTGGCGAGCAGGAAGATCAGCGGTGCGACCGCGGACAGCGGCAGGCAGAACGCCAGCGTCAGCTGCCTGGTGACGAGCGTGCGCAGCGGCCGCACCGAGGCGGCCACGACCGCGGCCGCCACCGCGATCACGGCCCCCCACAGCAGCGCGCGCAGCGTGTTCAGCACCGTCGCCTGCAGGGCAGGCCCGATGATCCACCAGTCCGTCACCAGGGAGCGGGCGACGGCGAGCGGACTGGGCAGCACCAGGCCGTTGCCCGCCACCGTCTCGGCCCCGATGTACCAGATGACCAGGATGAACGCGACACAGCTGAGCCAGGGGCCGTGCGCGTAGCCGAGCCGGGCCAGCCAGCTGGTCCGGCGGGGATCCGGGTGGCCCGCGCCGGTGCGGCGGCCGGCCGGACGGCGGACCCGGGCCCGGCGGGGTGCGCTGACGCTCACCGGCTGACCCCGCGCAGTGCCCGGGACACGTCCGCGCACAGGTCGGTGAACGGCTTGGTGTCGACCAGCTCGGGGGCGCGCCCGCGCGGGAACGGCACCGGGATGGTGGCGAGGATGCGGCCGGGCCGCGGGCTCATCACGATGATCACGTCGCTGAGGAAGACGGCCTCGCTGACCGAGTGCGTCACCATCACGGTGGTGATGCGCTCGCGCATCCAGATCCGCTGCAGCTCGACGTTGAGGTTCTGCCGCATCAGCTCGTCAAGCGCGCCGAACGGCTCGTCGAGCAGCAGCAGCAGCGGATGGCGGACAAGCGCCCGCGCGATCGACACCCGCTGCCGCATGCCGCCGGACAGCTGGGCCGGCCGGGCCTTCTCGAACCCGGTCAGCCCGACCAGGTCGATGTACGACTGGATGAGCGCGGGGTCCTTCGGCTTGCGGGCCAGCTCAAGGGCGTAGGCGATGTTCTTCTGTACCGTCCGCCACGGCAGCAGCGCGGGATCCTGGAACGCCATCCCGATCTCGAACTGCCTGACCCGCCGCCGGGGCGGCTCGCCGCCGAGCAGGATCTCGCCCGCCGAGGGCTCCTCCAGCCCGGCGATCGAGCGCAGCAAGGTGGACTTGCCGCAGCCGCTCGGCCCGACCACGGACAGGAACGTGCCCGGAGGCAGCGCGAACGAGACATCGGTCAGGGCGGTGACCGGGTCGGCGGCCCCGGCGGCGAACGTCTTGGAGACGTTCGCCACCGTGACCTCCAGACCAGTCTGGCCAGCCTGCTCAGTCATTCTGGTCACCACGAGGGCATCCTCACCATGCGGGCTTCCTGGTCGTCATGAGAGCGGATCCCCGTCAGCTGCTGCAGATCCCGGCCGGGATCTTGCCGAAGGACGGGTCCTGCTTGTCGATGTCGTTGAGCACCGACATGTCGACCAGGCCGGCGCCGCTCGCCGGCACCTTCACCCCGCTGATGAGGTTGACGGTGTTGACGGCGACCTTCAGCTCGTCGCCGCCCATGTAGCCGATGCCCTTGGCCTCGGTCGTGGCGGAGCAGTAGAACGGGACCGCTTCGGTGGCGTTGGACACCTGGGTCGCCGTGGTCAGGCCAAGCGACTTGCCGTAGAGCTTGACGGTAAGGTCGCCGGCCGCGGTCGGGTGCTCGACGGCGTAGAGCTGGCCCTGGAGGTCGGCCTTGAGCAGCTTCTCGATCAGCGCCCGCTTGGCCGCGTTCTGCAGGTCGCTCTCGCGCACCGCGTAGACGTCCACGAAGTAGCCGAAGCCGAAGCTCTGCAGCAGGAATGACTGAGACGCGATGCCCTTGGCCTCGAGCAGCGACGGGGCCTCGGTGACGTAACCCATGTAGGCGTCGACCTGCCCGGAGCCGAGCGCGCTCGGACCGTCCTCGATGTTGACGATCTTGACCTTCGACGTGTCGACGCCGTTGATCTTCGCGAACTGCTGCCAGTTGAGCAGCGACGAGCTGGCCAGCCCGAGGGTCTTGCCCTCAAGCGACTTGGGATCGGTGATCCCGCTGCCCTTCTTGGAGATAATGCCGATCGGGCTGCGCTGGTACATGGTCGCGATGACCCGGAAGTCGCCGCCCTTGGCGTTGAGCGTGGCCGGGTCGTTGAAGCCGGCGAACGCGATGAGCGCGTGGCCCGCGCTCAGCTGGGCCATGTAGTCGACGTTCGGACCGCCGGTCTCGATGTCGACGTTCAGCCCCGCGGCCTTGTAGTAGCCCTGGGCCTCGGCCTCGTAGCTGCCGGCCCAGGTGGCGTCGGTGGTCCAGTTGAGCTGGAGGTTGACCGCCGTGGCGGCGGTGCTGCCCGCCGTCGACGCGGTTGAGCTCGACGAACTGCTTGAGCAGGCCGCGAGCAGTGAGCCAGCGGCGAGGGCACCGAGGGCAGTGCCCCACAGGCGCTTTCTATTCATTTCATTTCCTTCTCTAGGGGGTTGTCGGCAGCGGCGGAATGGCGGGCACCCGTTCGTAGAGCGGGTCGCCGAAGCTGTTCCTGCTGCCCCAGCCGACATCGGCGCCGCGCACCTCGCTGAGCGCGCCGACGATGACGAACAGCTGCACCAGCTGTGCGATCAGGTAACTGGCCGCGTCTTCGTGGCCGATGGGAACGGCGGCGTGCGGCACCCAGCCGCCGAGGCTCTGGTCGACATCGAGCGCGATCACCGCCTCACGGGGCGTGTAGAAGGCGATCACCCCGATCTCGTCCCGGCGGCTTAGCAGCGACTGGTACCGCCCGTGGGCGAAGTTGCGGTACTCGGAGAGGTTCAGCTCGCCGAGGCCGGACTCGGTGAACTTGGAGTCGAGGTCGATCGCCAGCGCCCGGGTCTCGGGACCGAACAGGCAGAAGAGCGCCGGCCGGGCGAGGACGTCGCGCAACGCCGCGGCCCAGTACCTGGTGTTGTCTTCGACCGTCGCGCCGTGCTCGAGGAACACGTCCAGGCTCGGCGGCAGCGCGCCCACGACGTCGGGGAACGCCTCGTGGTAGGCCCGCAGCAGCACCACTGCCTGGCCGAGCAGCACGTTGACGGCGACCCAGCCGTGCGTGGCGGGCAGCAGCGGGTAGGCGAACACCGGGATGTCGGCGCCGAACTCGCGGGCGACCAGCGAGCCGGTGACGCCGCAGAAGATCCCGACCTGATCCGACCACCGCTGCGCCGACCGGGCGATCTCCGGGGCGTCGCCGTGCGAGCCGCCCGCGGTCACCTGCAGCACCGCCGCGCCGCTGAGCGGCCGGGGCGCCAGGTACACGTCCATCGGCTCGCAGGCCCGCGACACCCGGCCGGTCGCCTGCTCATGCAGCTGCGCGGCCAGCTGGGCGACCGACAGGGAGCCGCCCGCGCCGACGGCGGCGAGCGAGCGGTCCCGCTGCGCCCGCAGCCAGCCGGCGAACGCGCTGACGTCGTGCTCAAGCGCCCGCGCGTAACTGGCGGGAAGCTGGGCGATCTCGTCGGCGTACGGCATGACCACGAAACGGTCGAAGGCCTGGGGGGTCGCCCCTCCGGGGTAAGCCTGCATTAGCTCTCTTTCAATCGGGCGATCACGGTGTCGTTGGTCGGGTCGGAGGGCGCCTGGAACACCCGCACGTCGGCGAACCCGGCCGCCTCGAGCCAGGCGACGTAGCGGCCGGTGCCGAACATGCCGCCGGGTGCGAGGCCCGGGCGGCGCTTGGCCAGCGGCAGGCAGTGGTAGAGCGAGAACGCCAGGATGCCGATGGCATGGGGGTTGGCGGCGTTGACCGCCATGTCGTCGTCCGACGACAGCTCGTGCAGGTAGAACGTGCCGCCCGGACGGAGCCGCCCGCGTACGCGGGCGAAGAACCCGGCCGGGTCGGCCATGTCGTGCACCACGTTGGCCGCGATGACCAGGTCCTGGCGGGACACGTCGAGCTCGTCCTCGAGATCGGCCACCGCGAACCGCACGTTGCCGAGTCCGGCCGCCCGTGCCCGGGCGGCCGCCCGGGCGATCGCGTCGGGCGACTGGTCGACGCCGGTGAAATCGGACCGGGGAAAGCGCCCGGCCAGCAGGCACAGCAGCTCGCCGCTGCCGCAGCCGAGGTCAGCCACCAGCGCGCCGCCGTCGGCCAGCCGGTCGAGACCGAACCGGGGGAAGACCTCGGCCAGCACCGTCCGCTCGAAGATCGGCGCGCTCTCGGCCGCCAGCACGTCGGTGATCCGTCCCTCGTAGCGGGCGGCGGGCAGCCCGGTGCCGGCCGCGAAAGCGGTGACGAGCTCGTCTTCGAGGGCCGCGAAGGCGGTGATCTGCTCGGTGATCCTGGCCCAGTGCAGCGGCCCGCCGCGCGCGGTCAGCACGTCGCCTGCGCCAGCGCACAGCGCGAAGCGGTAGCCGTCAGCCGCGTTCCCGCTCGCCGCGACGAAGCCGCCCGCCACCATGGCCCACAGCCAGATCTCCGTGTACCGCTCGTCACAGCCGGCCCGGGCCGCGATGACACCCGCTTCCTCCGGATTGTCCCGGAGTGCCTCGTGGAGGCCGGTGCGCTCGCCGAGCGACAGAACGAGGGCAAGCCAGCCGTGGTTGACGACCGTGACCATCCGTTCCAGCACGTCAGCGCCTTGGGTAACTGCCATGCCGAGAAAGGTACGGTGCAAAATTCCGGACGAACAGGTGCAACGACGAAATTTTACTTCGGAAAATCTTCCCGAAACATGACTGTCCGAAGGTGATGGGAGAGCGGAAGGGGAATGCAGTTGACTGTGCGCCTTCGGGCACGAGCATGAGCGCGCTAGCCGGGCCGCCGGCACTGACCGTGGTCAACGCGCTGCTGCTGACGATGACAGACGGGCAGGACCCGTTCCACGGCTGGCTGACGGCCGGGCCCGACGGGCGGATCATCGCGGTCGGCCCCGGCCGCCCGCCCGCGGAGACGGGCCAGGTCCTCGACGCCCGCGGCCGGATGATCGCCCCCGGGTTCGTCTCGGCCCACAGCCACCTGCACACCTCGGGCATGCGCGGTATCGCGGCCGACGAGCAGCTGTACTCCTGGGTCCGGTCCTGCGTGCGCCTCACAATGGGCGCCGAGCCCGACGACATGTACTGGTTCGTGCTGCACGGCTGCCTCGACTTCCTCGCCAACGGCATCACCACGGCGTTCAACTTCCCGCAGATCGAGGTCCTCTCGCTCTACGACCCGGCGACTGGCAACACCAGCGTGCGCAAGCCCGAGGACTACCTGACCAGGCAGTTCGACGCCGTCGGTGACAGCGGGCTGCGGGTGATGGGCGCGATCAGGATCGACGACGAGGCCGACGGCGGCCGCACCGACGAGCAGGTGCACGCGCGGTTCAGCCGGCTGATGGCGGAGCAGGAACGCCGGGTGCCGCCAGGACGGCACCTCGGCACCGCCGTCTACGGCGCGGTGCAGTGGTCGGCGGGCCCGCGCACCGCCCGGCTCGAGGCCGAGCTGATGGCGGAGCACGGCCTGCTCAACCAGGCGCACTTCCTGGAGACGTCCGAGGACCTGGACGGGCAGCGGCGCAAGTTCGCCTGGTACGCCGAGGCCGGCGTGCTCGGGAAACGGATGATCTTCGGGCACTTCGTGCACCCGACCGACGAGATCGTGGACGCGGTCGCCCGCAGCGGCGCGCGGATGGTCTGGCAGCCCACCTCGAACGGCCGGCTCGGCTCCGGGGTGGCCGACGTAGTGCGCTACCGCCGGCGCGGCATCGGCGTCGGCGTGGGTCTCGACGACCAGTCCTGCACCGACACGTCCGACCCGTTCGCCAACATGCGCCTCGGCATGTACTCCCAGCGCGCCAGGTACACCGACCCCGGCGTGCTGACCGCCCGCGACATGCTGCGGCTGCACACGCTCGGCTCGGCCGAGGTCCTCGGCCTCGAAGACCGGGTCGGGTCGCTCGCGCCCGGCCGCTACGCCGACTTCCTCGTCGTGGACCCGGCCTGCCCGGACACCGGGCCTGTGTGGGATCCCTACGCCACCTACGTGCAGGCCTGCGGACTGCGCAACCTGCAGGCCGTCTACGTCGGCGGGCGGCTGGTCAGCGAGGCCGCCGTGGTGCACGGCCCGCTCGCCGCCGCCGCCAGGCGCGAGCTGCACACCCGGGTGATCGCGGCGGCCGGCCGCGCGGGCATGCGCCCGCCGGCCTCACCCGCGGGAGTGCTCGGATGACCGGACTGTACCTGCCCGCGACGCGGCAGACGACGCTCTGGGGTTACCTGCCGGGTGAGGACGACGCCCCGGTGCTGACCGTGGACCCGGGCCAGCAGGTCACCGTCGACACCGTCAGCCACGAGGGCATCCTCGAAGACCAGGGCCGCGACCCGGTCGCGTTCTTCGGGCGGCACGGCGTCGCCCCGGCCCTTGTGCTGCCGGACGCCGTGGACCTGGCCGCCAACGGCGAGCACCTGCCAGGCGGCGGCCCGCACGTCGTGACCGGGCCGATCGCGGTGCGCGGGGCCCGCCCGGGCGACCGGCTGGTAGTGCGCGTCGGCGAGCTGCGGCCGCGGGCCGCCTACGGGATCGTGTCGAGCAGGCACGGCCGCGGCGCGCTGCCGGACCGGTTTCCCGCCTCGGGCCCGGTCACCAGCGTCTTCTGCCGCACCGAGGACGGGCACGGCGTGCTGCCGCTGCGCGCCGACGCTGACGCTGACGCCGGCGACTGCGTCCGGTTCCCGCTGGCGCCGTTCCTCGGCATCATGGGCGTCACGCCGCGCGGGCCAGGCCGCAGGCACTCCGTCCCGCCGGGGGAGTTCGGCGGCAACCTCGACATCGCGCTGCTGCGCACCGGATCGGTGCTCTACCTGCCGGTCGAGGTGCCCGGGGCCGGCTTCTACGTCGGCGACCCGCACTACGCGCAGGGCAACGGGGAGATCGCGCTGACCGCACTCGAGGCGCCGCTGACGGCCACCCTCACGATCGGCCTGATGGACGGCGCCCGGGCCCGGGAATGCTTCGGCGCCGCGGCAGGCCCGGTGGTGCGGACCCCGGACTTCGTCGTGCCGACCGGACTCGACGCCGACCTGGACGTCGCGGTGGCGCGGTGCGCCGCCAACGCGGTGGAACTGCTCGCGGCCCGGTTCGGCATGGACGGCGAGCACGCTTACGCGTACCTGAGCGCCGCCACCGACTTCGACATCTCCCAGGTCGTGGACCAGGTGAAGGGCGTGCACGCCCGGATCAGGCTGGCGGACTTCCCGATGAGCGGAGGCAGCGAATGGTAGGCAGCGCCAGGTCGGAAACACCCGGTACGGAAATCGACAGCCCTGACCCGGTACCGCCGGGCCTGCTCGAGGCGTTCTGGCGCTACGACGCCGCCCTCCTGGCCAACGACAAGTCCGTCCTCGACGAGCTGTTCCTGCCTGGCCCGGCCACCCTGCGCGGCGACGGGCGCAACCTGCTAGTCGGGCACGCCGCCATCAGCGGGTTCCGTTCGGCCCGTTCGGCGATCCCGGTCCGCAAGATCGCCGCGCTGCACGTCCGGGTGCTGTCCGCCGGACACGCGCTGGTCATGGCGAGGACGGCCGACGGGGCCGCCACCGGGTTGCAGACTCAGGTCTGGCAGCTGACCGGGGCCGGCTGGCGGGTCGCCGCCGCCCACGTCAGCCTGCCGTCGCACGCGCCGCCCGCCGCCGCTCCCCCAGCCTTCCCGCCCGCGGGCGGCCAGCCCGCGTTCGACCGTTCCGTGTGGCGCGTGGTCGGCGCACCGCTGGCCGCCGCGCTCGCCCGCGGCCCGCTCGACGGGTACGACGTCGCCGTCAAGGACCTGTTCGCGGTGGCCGGCCAGCCGGTCGGCGGCGGCGTGCCCGGCTTCCTGGCCGGGCAGCCGCCGCGGCTGGCCTCGGCTGCCGCCGTGACCGCGCTGCAGCAGGCCGGCGCCGAGCTGACCGGGATCGCGCAGACGGACGAGTTCGCCTACAGCATCGCCGGCCGCAACGTCCACTACGGCGCCCCGCCCAACCCGGCGGCCCCCGGCCGGCTCGGCGGGGGCTCGTCGAGCGGCCCCGCCGCCGCCGTCGCCCTCGGCCAGGCGCGCGTCGGCCTCGGCACCGACACGGCCGGCTCGATCCGGATCCCCGCGTCCTACCAGGGCCTGGTCGGCTTCCGGCCGACGCACGGCGCGATCAGCGCCGAGGGAGTCCTGCCGCTCGCGCCCTCGTTCGACACCGTCGGCTGGCTGACCAGGGACGTCGCCGACAGCCAGGCCGTCGCGCGGGTACTGCTGCCCTGGCCGGCGGACGAAGCGGCCCTGGCCCGGATCCCGGTTCCGGCGACCCGGGTGATCCGCCTGCCCGGCGTTGAGGCGCTAGCCGATCCCGAGGTCCAGGTGCTCCTTGGCCGCTTCCTGGCCCGGGCCACGGACGCCGGGCTGCTGCCGCCAGCAGCGGACGTCAGCCTGCCGGCTGAGACGGTAGACGAGTGGTTCGCCGCGTTCCGCACCGTGCAGGCGTACGAGGCGTGGCACGCGCACGGCGCCTGGATCGCCGCGCACCCGGGCGCGCTTGGCGACGACGTCGCCCAGCGGTTCGCCGCGGCCGCCGCCGTCACCGGCGAGCAGGCGGCGGACGCCAGGACCACGGTAGCCAGCGCGCGCGCCGCGCTGACCGGCTGGCTCGACGGGGCGGTGCTGGTCATGCCCACCGCACCAGGGCCCGCGCCGCCGCGGACGGCAGACCCGGCCGAGATCGACGACGTGCGCGGGCGCACGCTGCGGATGAGCTGCCTGGCCCCGCTGGCCGGCGCCCCCGCGGTCAGCCTCCCGCAAGCCGGCCGCGCCGGCCCCGTCGGCCTGTGCCTCATCGGCGCACCGGGCACGGACGCGTCGCTGCTCGGGCTCGCCGCCCGCCTCGAAGGTCCGGAGAAGCCGTGACCGCCACCCGCGCGCCGCTGCCGCACCGCAACCGCTGGACGATCCCGGCCGGCGGCGGCCCCGTCGACCTGCGCCGCCCGGACGATTCGCGCCCCGCTACCCTGACCGCCAGCCCGCGCGACGTGCTGCTCGACCTGGCCCGCACCGCCGTGGTGATCGTGGACCTGCAGAACGACTTCTGCGCGCCGCAGGGCTGGCTCGCCTCCATCGGGGTCGACGTGTCGGTGCTGTCCGGCGCCGTCGCGCTCAGCGGCCAGCTCGCCGCCGCCGCCCGCGCGGCGGACGTCCCGGTCATCTGGCTGAACTGGGGCAACCGCCCCGACCAGGCCAACCTGCCGCCGGGGGTCGCGCACGTCTACGACCCGGAAGGCACCGGAACGGGCATCGGGCACGTGCTGCCCGCCAGCGGCGCCGCGGTGCTCACCAAAGGCAGCTGGGGCGCCGCGCTGACCGCGCCGCTGCAGGCGCGGGACGGGGACATCGCGGTCGACAAGTACCGGATGAGCGGCTTCTGGGATACCGAGCTCGACAGCGTGCTGCGCAACCTCCGGGTCGACACGCTGCTGTTCGCGGGGGTGAACTCCGACCAGTGCGTGTACGCGACGCTGATCGACGCGGCCTGCCTCGGCTACGACGTGGTGCTGCTCACCGACGCGTCCGCGACCACCTCGCCCGCCTACTGTCACGAGGCGACGATCTACAACACCAGGCAGTGCTTCGGCTTCACCGCGAGCACCGCGCAGGTGCTCACCGCCCTGGCTCAGGAGGCCCCCGATGAGTAGCACCCCACCGGTCGTCAGGCACCTCGAGGACGTCCAGCCGCGGCTGATCTCCCCGGGCGACACCGTCCGGCTGGCCACCCTGGTGCGGCCGGCCGACGGCACCGGGACCAGCGTGTTCTACGAGGTCTGGGAGCCGTCAGGCGCGCAGCCGCCGAACTCGCACCAGGACTCGACCGAGATCTTCGTCGTGCTCAGCGGCGAAGGGCAGGCGTTCAGCGACGAGCACCGCGTCGACCTGCGGGCGGGCGACGTGCTGGTGCTGCCGCCCGGGTCGGTGCACCGCATCGTGAACACCTCGCCGACCGAGCGGCTCTACACCGTGACGATCATGGCCCACGATGCCGGGGCGCTGCCTGGCGGGTTCGCCGCCCTGGTGGACCGGGGGACGCTGGCCGCCTGGGATGACGCCGACCAGGCAGTACTGGGGAATTAGCGGAGGGGTTGAGCCAGCTCCCGTTCTGAAAAATCAAGGCGATCATCCAGAACGGGAGCATGTTCCACCTCACCCGCCACGGGCTTTCAGGCCCGGCGGCCGAGCGCCCGGGCCGGGTTGGCGACCCGCATGACTGCGAGGTCGGCGGCGGTGATCCCCTCGGACAGCAGCCGCGGCTCGATGTTCAGCGACAGGTGGGTGAGACCCCAGCCGCCGTGCGTCGTGAGCTGCGGTTTCATCGCCATGTCGTGGCTCAGCAGCACCTGCTCGCGGTACCCGGCGTCCAGCAGCACGTGCAGCAGCCGGACCCGGTCCCTGTCGAGGGCGCGCTGCGGGTAGCTGGCGCCGCGCCTGGCCGACACCGCCCACTGCTCCATGCCGAACGTGTCGAGTTCCACCCACGCGCCGCGCCGCGCGACCTCGAGCGCGAACTCGGGCTCGGGGCGCTCGTCGCAGTGACTGACGATCAGCTTGCCCGGGTCGACGCCGGCGTCCAGGGCCGCGTCGACGGCGACCAGGCCCGCCAGCGGGTCGGGGAAGATCGAGCGGTGCAGGTTGACCGCGGCGCCGGTCTCCCGGTGAGCCATCGCCGCCGCCCGGACGACCTTGAGCTCGTCGGGGACGGGCGGGTTGCCGGTGCCGATCTCGCCGATCACCCCGGCCCGCACGCCGGTGCCGTCCGCCCCTTCGGTCAGCTCGGCCACGATCACGTCGCGGATGACCTCGGCCGGCACGTGGCGCACGTAGGGGCTGTGCCCCAACGCGACGTACTCGCCGCATCCCATGACGACGTTCAGCCCGGTCAGCCGGGCGAGGACGGCGAGCCCGGCCGGGTCGCGGCCGTAGCCGGCGTTGCCCAGGTCGACCACGGTCGCGCCGCCCGCCGCGCCGAACGCGCGCAGTTCCGCCGCGGCCGCGGCCAGGTCCTGCTGGCGCATGGCGTCACGGAAGGCGAACGGGTCCATCTGCACCCGGCCGCGCAGCGCGGGGGTGAACGGCTGCACCCGGTCGGCCAGGTCGGCCGGGTTTTCCGGCGGCATCCACTGGCTGGTCGCGTCGGCCAGCAGGTGCTCATGCGGCAGCGTGACGCCGAGTCCGGCGGCCGGCATGTCGCCGAGCACGGTGGTGACGACGAGGCCGTCAAGCGGGCCGGCCGGGGTTACGGGCTGGTCAAGCGGCATGCGCGGCCACCCCCGCCTGCTGGCGCACCGCGCGGATGACGTCGGACTGCTCGGCCGTCGCGGTCAGCGCGTTGGTTCCCCGGTTGACCACCGGCGCGAGCAGGCAGCCGGCCACGCCTGGCTGGCCCGCCAGCTCGGCCACGGTCTCCGCGGCGATGTCGATCCCCGTCTGCTGCGGGTCGGCGGCCTGGTCAAGCCGGCGCAGGACCTGTTCGGGGATGCTGAAGCCGCGCAGCCCCGCGTTGACCCGGCGCGCGGTGCCGCCGTCGGGCAGGATGGCGATCCCGCCGAGCAGGTGAAAGACCGGCACCCCGGGCTCGCCGCGCAGCTGGTCGACGCCGCGCACGAAGCCGCGCCAGCGGGTGAGGTCGAAGATGTGCTGCGAGATGACGAAGTCGGCGCCCAGGCGCGCCTTGCGGATGACGTGCCGCGGCCGCTCTTCGTAAGGCGGCGCGAACGGGTGCGCGGTCCCGCCGAGGAACAGCGCGGGCGCGTCGGCCAGTCCGCGGCCGTTGTCGTAGGCGCCGCGCTTGCGCAGCCGGTCGGCCAGGCCGATGAGGCGCGAGCCGTCCAGGTCGAACACCGGCCTGGCGTCAGGCGAATCGCCCACGAGCACGTGGTTCCCTGTCACGCACAGGATGTTGCCGATGCCGAGCGCCGCCGCGCCGAGCAGGTCGCCCTGCAGCGCGATGCGGTTTCTGTCGCGGCACGCGAACGTGGCGATCACCTCGATGCCGGCCGCCCGCAGCCGGCCGGCGGCGGCCACCGAGCCCATGTGCACGTTGGCGCCCGAGTGGTCGGTGACCGATACCGCGTCGCTCTGCGCCGCGATCGCGAGCGCGGCCGCGACGTACCCGTCAAGCGCTGCCCCGTCAGGCCCGTTCAGCTCGGTCACCACGGTGAACGCACCGGACTGAAGCCGCTGCCTGAAGCTGCTGACCGGCAGCGCGGCCGGATCGGGCGCGAGTGCGGCGGCGAGCGCGGCTCGTTCGTCCTCGTCCCGGCGCTCAGCCCGGGCGGGATCGAGGAACGCGCACGAGTGCGCCGCGTCGACCTCGCACCCCCCGTCGGCCGCGACACCGCCGCAGGGGCCGAGCACCATGGACTTCGGGCAGCTGCCAACGAGCGGGAGGGTGGCGGCCGGGATGGTGCTGGTACTCATGTGGTTACCCTTGCTTGAGTTCGGTTTAGTTCCTTTAGTTCCTTTAGTTGCTTTAGTTGGAAGGTGAGCGACTGTGACCGTAGGGTTTATCGTCCCCGGACCTGGCGGCGACGGAACGTGGGTTGACGGGGCACTGGCCGCCCGCCGCCTGCTCGCGGACGAGGGCTTCGCGACCGAGGTCATCACCGGGATGCCCGCCGCTATCCCCGCCGACTGGTCGGTGGCGGTCTGCCACGGCGGGCAGTACGCGGGGCTGGCGGCTTCGCCGGCGCTCGGGCCGGCTTCGCTGTCGTCCCGGGTTGTTATCGTCAGCGACGCTCACGTGCTGCCGCCGGGGATCTCCGGTGTCACCGAGATCGACTGGGGCTGGCCAGACGCGTTCTTCTGCGCCGGGTTCGCGGCCCGCGAGCTGGCGGGCGACGGCCGCGCGGTCGTCTTCGTCGCCGGGGCGGCGGTGCCGACGCAGCGTTCGCTGGTGGACGCGTTCCTGACCGGGCTGCTCGAGTCGGGCGGCCGGCCGCTGCCGGTGCACGTCACTTACCTGCCGTCGTTCGATGACGTGGCCACCGCGCGCGAGGTTGTCAAGGACGCGCTCGGGACCGGGCGGCCCGCCCTGTACGTCTCGTCCTCGGACGGCGCCGGCGCGGCCGCGCTTGAGGTGGCCCGGGCGGCCGGCGCGCCCACGGTGTCGTTCCTGCGCGAGCCGGGCGAAGGCGAGACCGGCGCGGTCGTCTGCGACATTCCCGGCACGCTGGCCGGCCTGGTGCGCCGGGCGGCCGGCGGCGAACCGCTGCCGCCGCTGGTGACCTTGACGCTCGGCTCCGGCCAGGTCGGGCTGCGGCTCGGTGGCGGCGCCAGCGACGCGGCCCGGGTGTCGGCGGCGCGGGCGGCCCGGCTGCTCGACGGCCGGGCAGGCTGACAGGCGCGCCGTCCCCGCTACGCTCGGGACATGAGCAACGCCGAGCCGGCCGTCGAAGGCGGTCAGCAGCGGCAGCGCCGCACCTCCCTGCTCCGCCAGCTGCGCTCGGTCTGGTTCGAGAGCGCTACCACGGGGGCGGCCTTCCCGACCGAGACGGAGCTGGTGGAGCGCTTCGGCGCCAGCCGGTCGCGGGTCCGCGAGGCGATGGTCCGGCTGGAGGCGGAGGGCCTCATCCAGCGCCGGCCGGGGGCCGGCACCTTCGCCAATGTCACCGCGCTCGGCTTGCCGATGCGGATCGACCAGAGCTTCGAGTACTCCGAGATGCTGTCCGCGGCGGGATACCAGCCTGCCGTCACCGTCGTCGACTCGGGCGAGACCACGCTGGACGGCGAGCAGGCGGCGCTGTTCGAGATGAACGCGGGAGCGCCGGCCTTCAGGGCGGTCAAGCTGTGGACCGCGGACGGGACGCCGGTCATGGTCGCCCATGACCTGGTGCCCGTCCGCCGCCGGTCCCGGCAGCCGGTCGACCCCGCGCTGAGCATCTTCGAGATCGCCCGGCGGCTCAGCCACGAGGAGGTCGAGTGGGAGGGCGCGACGATCGCGCCCTGCGCGGTGCCGCCGTCCGAGGCCGCGCTGCTCGGCCTGGCGCCTGGTACGCCGGTGCTGCGGCTCGACCTGACCGGGATATCGCGGCACAGCAGCCGGGCTTATGCGGCGAGGGAGTTCCACAGCTGCGCCAAGTTCAGCTACAACCTGATCAGGACCGTGCCACGGCAGTAGCGGGGGGCTGCTGCCCGAGAAGCTGCTTGGCGTGCTTCTCGGCGTCCTTCTCGGCGTGCTCACTGCGCCAAAACTAGGAGTACTTTGTTTCGGCTATGTTGCCGGATCGTGCACACTTGGGTTCCACCCGTGCATTAGGTGCCCAGTGGATATATTCGTCCAATCCGTCTCAGGGTGAATAGCGGACATCATTGCCGGGCATCGGTCGCTCAGGCTGGAAGCAGGGGGAGCTGACGGTTCATGGGACAGTCCGACTCGCAAGGGGCTCAGCAGGCTGGCACCACGGCGGACACCGGCCCGACTGGCCGGGACCGGCTGAAGCTGCTCGGCCTGATCCACGGCTACTGGATCAGCCAGGTCGTGCGGACCGCGGCTGACCTGCGGCTGGCCGACCACCTCACCGACGGCCCGCTGACGGCGGCCGACATCGCCGCCCGGGAGTCGAGCGACCCGGCCACCACCTACCGGCTGATGCGCGCCTGCGCCGGAATCGGCCTGCTCACCCTGGACGAGGACGGACGCTTCGCGGTGACGCCCTCCGGGACCCTGCTGCGCTCTGGCACCCCGGGGTCGCTGCGGGAGACCGCCCTGGTCTTCGGCGCCCCCGGGCACTGGCTGCCGTGGGGACAACTGCCGGAGGCCGTCCGCCAGGGCGGAACGCAGGCGGAGGCGGTGCTCGGCGCCGGCCTGTTCGACTACCTGGCCGGCCACCCCGAGGAGGCGGCGCAGTTCTCCGCCTCGATGGCGGAGATCACCTCGACCAACGCGGCCGACGTCGCCCAGCTGATCGACACGTCCGGCGTGTCGCTGGCCGTCGACGTGGGCGGGGCGACCGGAGAAGTCGTCCGCGAGCTGATGCGGGCCAACGACAACCTCCGCGGCATGGTCCTTGACCTGCCGCAGGCTGCCGCCACGGCCCAGCAGGCGGCGGAGGAA
>DASYAD010000089.1:0-11504 GCA_036501515.1 Trebonia sp.
CTGCCTGGCCGGCGACGTGTTCGACCTGTTCGTCTGGTTCGAGCTGATGGGCGTCTCGGCCTACGCGCTGACCGCCTACCGCCCCGAGGAACGCGGCCCGATCCAGGGCGCGCTCAACTTCGCCATCACCAACAGCGTGGGGGCCTACCTGTCGCTGACCGGGATCGCGCTGATCTACGGCCGCACCGGCGCCCTGAACATGGCGCAGATCTCCCGCTACGTCTCCAGCCACTCCATCTCCAATCACGGGCCGGACGGCCTCGTGGTGATCGCGTTCCTGCTGATCATCACCGGGCTCCTGGTGAAGTCGGCGATCGTGCCGTTCCATTTCTGGCTCGCCGACGCGCACGCGGTCGCGCCGACCCCGGTCTGCGTGATGTTCTCCGGCGTGATGGTCGAGCTCGGCCTGTACGGCATCGCCCGGATGTACTGGTCCGTGTTCGGCGCCGCGCTCGGCCACCGGGCCGCGATCTCGCATGTGTTCCTCGCCCTCGGCGTGCTCACCGCCGTCGTCGGCGCGCTGTACTGCTTCCGCGAGCGACATATCAAGCGGCTGCTCGCGTTCTCCACAATCAGCCACGCGGGCATGTTCCTCGCCGGGTTCGCGCTGCTTGCCCCGCTCGGCCTGGCGGGGGCGGCGCTGTCCGTGCTCAGCCACGCCTTCGTGAAGGGCGCGCTGTTTCTCGGCGCGGGCATCGTCTTGCACCGGCTCCACTCGGTCAACGAGACCTGGCTGCATGGCCGGGGTAAGCATCTGCGGGTCACCGGGGTCATGTTCACGCTGGCCGCCCTCGGCCTGGCCGACCTGCCGCCGTTCGGCACGTTCCTCGGCAAGGGCTGGATCACCGACAGCGCGGACACTGTCGCCGGCGGCCCCTGGCTGGCGGCGGTGTTCTGTGCGTGCACCGTGCTCACCGCGGGCGCGGTACTCCGGGTGGCGGGCGGCGTCTTCTACGGCCTCGGTGACCCGCCGGGGGAGGACTCCCAGATGGCCGCCGAGGCGAACGAGGAGACGGGGGAGACCGAGTCCGGCAGGCAGCGAACCCCGCTGACCATGCTCATCCCGACCGGTGTGCTGGTCGCCCTCGGGGTGGCGGCTGGCATCGCGGCCATGACCCCCCGGTGGGCCGCCGCCGTGGAAGCGGCGGCGGTCCGCTTCCAGGACCAGGGCGCCTACGCGTCCCTGGTCCTGAACGGCGTGCGGACCGCGCACCCCACAGCCCTGTACGCCCCGGCCCCGGCGACTGTCACGGCCGCGTCGGTCATCATCGCCCTGTGCTCGGTCGCGGGCGCGGTCCTCCTGGCTCTGACGGCCCTGTACTGGCGCCGCCTCCCGCTCCTGCGGCGCGGCCACGAGCCGGGCGCGGGCGTCACGGCGGCGACCCGGCGCTTCCAGAGCGGAGTCGTCAACGACTACATCACCTGGCTGGTCACCGGCGTGGCGGCGCTTGGCGGCATCCTGGCCCTCATCATCCGCTGACGTCCCGCGGCGACCGGCGCGGGCCGGGCTCTGCCGCCCGCGGGGCGCCTCGGCCGCCGGCCGCCTGGCCGCCGGCCGCGCGCCATACCAGCCGCGCGGTACGGGCGGCCCAGTCCGCGGGCGGCTCGAGCCCGGCGAGCGCGCGGGCGTACCAGGCGCCGGTGGCCAGCGTCACGGCCACCTCCAGGTCGGCGTCGGAGTCGATGAGGGCCAGTTGCTGCGCGCGCTCGAGGATGGCCCAGATCCGGGCGCGCCGCGGGGCGATCACGCGCGCCTGGTAGCGGGCGCGGGCCTCGGCGGCGGTCGCGTCTTGGAGCATGGTGCCGACCAGCGAGAGCCGTCCGGGCAGCGAGACGCCGCGCTCGAAGTCGCTGAGCTCAGCGATCAGGTCGGCCAGCGGGTCCGCGGTGGCCGAGGCGGGGCCCGCGGCGGCCGCGGCGAGCAGCGCGTCCGCGGCCAGGCTGGCCTTGTCCGGCCAACGGCGATAGAGCGCCTGCCGGGTGGTGCCCGCCTCCTGCGCGACCGCGGCCAGGGACATCGCCTCGTAACCGAGCGTCGACAACTGCCGGTTGGCGACGGCGAGAACCCGCGCGTCGATCTCGGGGTTCCGGGCACGACCGGGCCCGCGACGCTGCTGGGTTGACGCACTCCGGGCCATAGGCGGTATAGTATCAATCCAATACTGCATTGTATTGATATTTGGGGTCCCAGTGGCCGGTGGACGACGAGAGGACGAAGGGACAGGTGATGCGGATGAGTGCTCGCGACACGGCGAGTCGCCTGGCGGAGGCGGGCCGGCGGGCGGGATGGCCGGCGGCGGTACTCAGCGCGCTGCGCGGAGGTGTGACCGCGAAGGCCGCACGGGTGACCGTGGTCCGCGGCGGCCCCTATCTGGCGACCGGCGTCCTGCAGGTCCTGGATCACCTGGGCCGACCGGTCGAGCACGACGCGGTGACGGCGCTGTGCCGGTGCGGGGAGTCGCGGAGCAAGCCGCGCTGCGACGCGGCGTGCGTGCGCAGCGGGTTCGACGACGCTAAGGACCCGCAACGGGTGCCGGACCGGCGCGACACGTATGCGGGGCAGCAGGTGACGGTGTTTGACAACCGCGGCATTTGCCAGCACTCGGGGTTCTGCACGGACCGGCTGCCCGGGGTGTTCCACGCCGGCTCTGAGCCGTTCGTCACCCCGAGCGGCGGCCGGATGGACGAGATCGTGCGGGCGGCGCGCGACTGCCCCTCGGGGGCTTTGTCATTCGCCGTGGACGGGACGGAGGCCCGCGGGCAGGCCGACTGGGGCGGCACGCGGCCGCCGGCGATCCTGATCAGCAAGGACGGGCCGTACCGGCTGACCGGCGGGGTGGAGATCGTGGACGGCGACGAGAGGCCGGCCCAGCGGGCGCTTGGCGCCTCGGCGGAGCACGCGGCGCTGTGCCGGTGCGGGCACTCGCGCAACAAGCCGTTCTGCTCAGGCATGCACTACTACGTCGACTTCCACGACCCGCTCCCGGACCCGGCCGTCGTGCCGTCGGTCTTCGAGTGGGCCGGCGGGCTGCCCGGGCTGGAGCGGATGACCCGGCTGTTCTACGAGAAGTACGTGCCGGTCGATGAGCTGCTCGCGCCGCTGTTCGCGTCGATGTCCGCCGACCACCCGCAGCGGGTGGCGGCCTGGCTCGCCGAGGTATTCGGCGGGCCGCAGGCCTACAGCGACCACTACGGCGGCTATTCGCGCATGCTGTCCCAGCACATCGGCAAGGGCATCGACGAGCGGCACCGGGCCCGCTGGGTCGCGTTGCTGACGCGCTCCGCGGACGATGCCGGGCTGCCGCAGGACGCGGAGTTCCGGTCGCTGTTCGCCTCGTACATCGAATGGGGCTCCCGGCTGGCCGTGGACAACTCCCAAGCCGGCTCCCGGCCCGCTGAGCACATGCCCGTGCCCCGCTGGGACTGGGAGACCGCCGCCGGCCCACCGGGCTCCCGCGTCCCTGCCCGCCCCGCCGGCGAGTCGCCGGCGCCGGCGGACCCGGCGGTGGTGCTCCCCGCCGGCGACGAGCAGGTCAGCTTCGCCACCCACATCACGACAATGTTCCGCGACCGCGACCGGCGCTCCATGCTGTTCGCCTTCGACCTGTGGGACCACGCCGACGTCACCGCCCACGCGGCCGCGATCCTGGCCCGGCTCCGCGCCGGCACCATGCCCTGCGACGGTGCCTGGCCCGACCAGCGCATCGCCGTGTTCGCCCGCTGGGTCGACGAAGGCACGCCCCCGTGACCGGGTCAGCCGCCCTGACCATCGACGTCGGCGCAACGCCCGACCAGGCGCGGTCCCTTCAGGACCTGGCGGGGCGGAACCGGTCGTAACGGCTTGGCCTCACGGGGGCGTCGCTAGCTTCGTCATTTGTCCAGCAGGGGGCCCAAGGGACCGAGGTCGATGTTCAGGTCTTCCCATTCGAGGCCGAACTCGTCGAGCAGCTCGCTCATCCGCTCCTCGAGCCGCATCAGCGTGTAGCCGAGGCGCTCGGCCTGCTGGTCGGTGACGGTCCCGCTCTCGACGCGGCGCAGCGCCTGTCGCTCCATCAGCTGCCGCAGCAACTCCACGATCGTGAGCACGAGCGCCGCGAGCCCCCGCTCGGCCGCCTGGGGATCGTCGTCGGCGTCCAGCCGGTACCGCACCCGCTGGCCCGCCTGGTCTCCCCGCCCCGCCTGGCTCAGCTGACTCGTCATTCCTCCTCCGCCTCTGGTTCAGCGAGGGCACTGACCGAGGTGAGCAGCGCGCGCAGCGAGATGACCACGAGATCGACGTCCGCGATCGACAGCGTGATCTCACCGGTGATCACCACTCCGCCGGCAAGGAGTCGGTCAAGCAGGTCAACGAGCGATATACGCTCGGCGTGATAACCGGTGGTGGCAAGGTTAGTGTCCGTCATCGTCATCGCCGGCAAACGAGTACGGTGGCCATGGTCCTGTCAGCTCGACCCGCAGCTCAGGATGGGCAGTCGCCAGGCCCCCGACCGCCGCGGTGAAGGTCGGGCCGTCGGCCGCGTCGGTCAGGTAGGCGGCGTTCAGCAGCATCGGCTGCCGGATCCCGCTGAGCTGGGCGGACTGCGGCGGGTGCAGCCTCGTGTCGGTGGCCTTGGCGGTCAGGTCCGTGTGCATGGCCTGCGCGGCGCTCACCGCGGCACCCTTGACCTCCCGATCAGAGGTGAGCTGGCCGCGCCGTCGCTGCAGGTAGGCGAGCCCGGCCCCGCCGCCTGGCTCCGCGTCCTGGCCGGCGCCCGCGTCGGCACGGTCCCCCGACGCCGAAGCGCGCTCCGCCTTATCCGCTCCCGGTGCCGGGTACACCTTGACGCCCCACTCGACGCGGCCCCCGACGCGACGTAGCGCGTCGCGCAGCTGGTCCTGGCGGCTGGCGAGCGCGCCGCACAAGGCGGCGTCGCTGGCGTAGATGGTGGCGAGCCTGGTCGGCAGCAACGGGAACAGCCGCGCCGCGGCGTCGATGACGTAATGGTGCTCTCGCGCGACCTCATCCAGCCAGTCCAGGTCCTCCAGGTTCCTCCGCAGCGCCGCCTCACCGAACTCGGCCAGGGTAACGTCGCTGACCAGCACGGTCAGCCCTTCGCAGGAGGTGGTGCGCACTTTCGCCTCGCCGACGCCGGTGAGCCAGGACAGGTCCACGTCCCCGTCGGGCCTGGAAAGGTGGCTGTGCTCGGTGATCGCGTACGCCCATACCCCCGTGTCCCCGCTCATCGCCCTGACTCCAGTTCGCTAACCCGATGGCGCAGGCGGCGGTTTTCCCTCCGCAGCTTCCCCGTGTCGTCCCCGTCGTCGATTTCCCCGCGCACGGCTTCCCCGTGCCTAGGTTTCCCACCTACAGAGCGTCGCTCGGCGTCCGCGTTCAGCCACGGGTCGTTCTCCCACCAGTTGATGCCAACCTCGCGGGCGGTATCGAGTGAGGCGATCACCAGCCGGAGCTTGATCGTGAGCAGCTCTATGTCCAGCAGGTTGACCTGGATGTCGCCCGCGATCACCAGTCCCTTGTCGAGCACCCGCTCCAGGATGTCGCCGAGATTGGCCGGCGCCCGCCCGGCGCCGCCCGCCATGCCGCCGGCCGCCGTCGCGTTCGTCCCGGGCTCTGGGGTACCGATGGTCATCTCACACGTCTCCGTCCGAGTCGCCGCGACCGCGCGCGTAGCGCCGTACCCGGCGGTACGCGAGCAGTTCCCCGTCCGGATCCAGCTCGATCTGGTACGTCGCGAGCAGGTCAGTCGAGGAAGGGATCCGGCTGTCTTCCATTACCTCGACTGTGACGCGCCAGCCGTCATCCAATGGCTCGACGCCGCTCACTCCCTCTGGGTCCTTGCCGGTGAGCTCGGTGATCTGCCGCAGTCCCACCTGTCCCGCCTCTGCGGCGGGCAGCCGCTGCCGATCCGCCGCGCTTTCTTCTTCTTCAGCGTGGTGGACGGCCCGTCGTTCAGCCATTTCGTTCAGCTCCCGTCGTCACTCGACCTAACCACGGAAGGGTGAGCAGGCACCTCTACCATGGTTTCGGCGAGCTGGTCCTGGATGCGGGCCAGCTCTTCGTCCGTGATCTCGCCGGCATCGCGCAGCCGCTGCGCCTCCTCAAGCTCTCGCCTGATCCTGGCCGGGTCATGCAACTGGCGCTCGGCCTCGTCCTCGATCACCTCAGCGAGCTTGATGACCTCGCCCTCGATCACCTCGCCGAGCTTGAAGACACCCTCGACCGGCAGGAAGGGCAACCGGAGCAGTAGAGTCAGCGGGTTCATCGGATATCGCCCTCAGCTCCCCGCCGCCGATGCCGCGGTGCCCGTGAAGTCGTAGGCGGCGAGCGGCCCGATCAACCGCAGCTCGATCCGGCCCTGCCACTCCTCCGCGAGCCGGTCGACCGCCTGCCGCAGCGCATCCGCCTTGCCGGCCTGCACGAGGAAAGCCACGTAGACGGCATCGAGCTCATGCGACGGGGGCCGCACCAAGCTCGCCGTCACCCGCCCGGACAGCGCGTTGCCGAGCGCCTCGGTGTCCGCCTGCCGCTTGGCCTCGATCGCGTTGCTGATGATCTCACCAAGCCGCATCCGATCCTCGCGGGTGGCGTCCGGGTCCATGCCCTTTATCTCCTCGTTGAGCTGCGCGGCCGCGGGCTCCTCGGCGAGGACCTCGCGCAGGATCGCGTGCTCGACGTAGCGGCCCTGGACGACATACTCGCTTTGCCCCTCGAGCTGACGCAGGGCCTCGGCGAACTCGTCATGGTGCGGGCCCAGCAATTCCTCGGTCACCGCCTCGTCGCTCGTTACCACCGAGCCGAAGCGGAGCGGCAGCACCGGCATGTCGGCGGCGCTTGAGTCGAGCAGCTCCTCGTGTGCGAACAGGTCCTCCGCGCGGCCCAGCGGTCGGTCTAGGGCCACGTCGCTGACCAGCGCCGCGAGATCGCCGTGGCGGACGACGCGGATCTCGCCAGGTGGGTCGCCGACGCCCGCCGCGCCGGACTCAACCTCGATGTCGCCTGGCAGGATTCCGTAAACGTAGACGCCCTTAGGGCCGCCTGCGGGCTGCGTGTCTTCCGTCTGCGCGGCCATGTCAGTCTCCCTCCCGGCGGGAGCGCCGCCCGGTGCGCTCTCCGCCCTGAGCGTCCGCGAACTCGTGGAGCTTGTCGCCTGCCGCATCGAGGGCGCCCTTAGTCTTGTTCTTCGCGCCGTTCTGCTCAAGGCCACCGACGAGCCCGGGCAGGCCTTCCTTCTCCTGTGAGATGTCGAGCCGGTTGACGGCCTCGGCGAACCGCAGGTACGTGTCGACGCTGGCGATTACGACGCGGGCGTCGATCGTGAGCAGCTCAATGCCGACCAGTGATACCCGCACGTAGGCGTCGACCACGAGGCCCTTGTCGAGGATCGTGTCGATGACGTCGGCGAGCCCGGACGGCTGCGGCCGCGCCGAGTTCCCACCGCCCGGCTGCGTTGCGCTAGTCATTGCTTAATTCCCTCCGTTACTTGCGTTCACGTGCCCGCGGGCGACGCGGCTCCCGGCGAGGCGTTATCCCGCCCCGCCGCGAGCCGCGTCCTAACGGGCACGCGCGGCCGCGCGCCCGCGGCTTCCACCGCGCGCCGCCGCGTGGCGGCGACCCCTGTCACCGTTCGCCTCAGCCGACGCGCCTTCTTCCGCTTCTTCGTCAGCGGTTTCCTCGTCCAGGGCCTCGTCGTCCGCGGGCACGGTCTCGTCCGTCGGCGCTTCCTCGGCCGCGTTGACCTCGTCGGCCTTGTCGGCGCGGGTCGTGTGCTCTTGCTCATCCCCGCGCTCGCGAGCCTCCTCGTCGAGCACGGTCTCGTGGTCCTTGACGATCTCGCCTTCCTCGATCACGCCGCGCCAACCCTCGACGTCATCCGGGTTGAGCAGCGCGTGGGCCATGACGTGCCGCTGGAAGTGCTTGAGCTCAAGCCGGACGCGCCGTCCCTGAGCCCGCCAGAGGTTGCCGGTCCGCTCGAACATGCCCTGCGGGTGGTACTCGAGGACCACGACGATCTTGGTCAGGCTGGGGGCCAGTTCGTGGAACGTCACCGCCCCGTCGACATGGCCCTTCTGGCCCTTGGACCGCCAGATGATGCGCTCGTCGGGCCGCTGATCGAGGATCGTGGCTTCCCACTCCCGGTGCGACCAGAAGACCTGCGCCTTCCAGTTGACCTTCTTGTTCTCGTCGCTCGGGTCGGCGTTCTCCACCTTCTTCGTGAAGGTGGGGAAGTCGTGGTAAGTGGTCCACTGGTTGTAGGCGAGCTGCAGCGGGACGCCCACCTCGATGGACTCGACGATGTTGGTGAGCTTGAGCTTCGACTTGCCGCCGCTCTTGCCCTTGCCCTTGCCGAAGGCGCCGGACACCTTCTCCTTCAGGCCGGCCCAGCCGGCGCTGAACATCGACCGGCCCGGGCTCTTGCCCTCGGCCATGCTCTTCGCGCCGGTGACCGCGGCGATCAGGCCAGGTCCGCCGTCGCCCTCCGCGTAGTCGGTGAGCCGGCCGGTCGTGGACTCCACCCGGTCGCGCACCGAGGACATGGCCCGCTCGGCGAGCGCGCCAGCCAGGCCGCCCGCCTCAGCCTTGAGCCTGTCCATCGGCATGTTGCTCTCAGCTCGTGCCATGTCACTCACCTCCCCGCACGGGCGACCGGAGACCGGCGGCGCGTGGCCGTGCGCCGGGTCGGCGGCGCTTCGGGCGCCTCGTCTGCCTGGTCGTCGTCTTCGGGCGCCTCGTCTGCCTGGTCGTCTTCGTACTCGTCGTCCTCGTGGTCGTCTGGCTCGTAGTCGTCGTCCACCTCAGTCTCGTTCTCCTCGGCGTCCGCGGCCCGACCGCGCCCGGCCGGTCGCCGGGTCGTGCCGCCAGCGGAATCGCTAGCGCGCTTGGCGGTACCCGCCGCAGCCCGGCCCCCGGTGCGGGCCGCGGTCCGGCCGGCCTCGGCCGCCTCTTCCGTTGCTTCAGCCACCGTGTCGGCCGGGTTGCGCAGGCGGTCGGCGCGGTCGTGAAGCGTGTCGGTCAGCGCATCGACCCGGTTGGCGACGGCGGCCGTCGCGGCGGCCTTGCCCGCAGCGACCAGGTCGTCCCGCACGGTATCGGCGAGGTCGCCGAGTTGCGGTGCCATCTTCTGGATCGCCTCGGTGGAGCCGAGCACCTTCATGCCGCGCTTCATGACCAGGCTCCCGACGCTCGTGCCACCGACGCTCATCCCGGCCGCCATCAGGGCGGCGGTACGGAATTTCCGGTGGCGGCCGAGCACGTAGCCGATGCCGAGCGCGGCGACGGCTTGCATGCTGCCCTTCATTTCAGCCTCCTATCTGAGTTCACGCGCCACGGTGCCCGTCTAGACGCCCGTCGGCCGTGTCGGCTCAGAAGTTCTGCTTGTGTCCGGACCTGCGTGTCTCGGGTACCGGATCCGGTTTGCCTGATAGCCGTCGCCGCTACCCGGTGATCCGGCATGAAAACGATCACCGTGGAAATTAATCGGCAGCCATTGGGTACCAACGGCATTAGACGGACATTTCCCGATATGACATTCCCCTCCGCGCCGGCCTGCCGACGCGCGCGTGGAACAGGACGAGCGACAAGGCGAGGCCGCTCACGGCCGGCGGCTCCTACCTGGCGCGGACGCCGGGGGATGCCGCACTCGGCGCGGGCATCGTGATCACGATGCTCGCCGACGAGGATGTGGGCACGATCGGACTGGCGGCCACCAAGCGCTGCGCCGCCCTAGCGAACCGCAAGGGCGTGGGGTTTGTGGACGCGCCGGTCTTCGGCACCCGTCAGCCTGCGGAGCAGGGCAAGCTCGTGGTGCTCGAGTCGGGCCGGAAGAGGCGAGGCCGCCCTCGCCGAGGGCCTTGACCTCGATCCCGACCTGTTCTTCAAGGCCATCGAGGGCGGCACCCCTCGACCTCCCGTACCTGCGGATGAAGGGGCGGGTGATGACCGGGCGGGACTTCGCGCCGGACTTCAGGCTCGCGCTGGCGGCCAAGGACGCCGGCCCGGTGCGTCGGGCGGCCGAGGAGTATGACCTCGACCTGCCGCTCGTCGAGGCGATCGCGGCGCTTCGCCGAGGCCGCCAAGGAACACGGCGACAGGGACTTCAGCGCCAGGTACCTCGTGAGCACACCGAACCGAGGCTGACACCGCGGAGCGATGGCGAGGGGAGCGCCCGTACCGGGTCGCCTATTCGGCGCTCAAGCACACGTTTGACAAGAAAGGCGACCGGTGGGTCAAGAAAGACCACAAGGGGCCGTCCGACCTGCGCAGCCAATCCGAGGGCCAGGGAAAACCGCGGGAAGTCCTCCGGCGGCGTTGACCTCTACGGCCACACCAAGGAAGAGCTGCGCAAGCGCGCCGCCGAGCTTGACGGGCGCGGCCGGTCCACCATGACCAAAGAGCAAGTCGCGGAGGCGATCGCCCGTAAGCAGGGCTAACAAGCAGGGCTAACAAGCACGGCCGGCAAGCACGGCCGGCAAGCAGGTGGCCTGGACCGCGCGGCCGGCCTTGACGCAACGAAATAGCAAGTGCAAATGCAATTGCATTCTGAGCACATGTGGGTCAGGCAAAGCGTGGCTGAATTCCAGTGCCTGCTGGGTCTCTTTCGGATATACCTCAGCCGTTAGCAGACGGAATTTCCAGGCGCGATGGTAGCGTGCTTGAAATGTCACGTCGGGTAGCGGCGACTGTGCCGGAGGAAGGGTGACGGTGGCCACCGGCGGCGGTGACCACCGGCCAGAGGCGTGCGTTGCGGTGCCGCAAGTCACCGGGACGGAGCCGGCCATCCCCGCCATTGAGGCGCTCCGTCTCCTCCACCAGACCAGGGTCCAGCTCGCCGAAGCCAGGGACCTGCTGGCCGACAGTGAGCAGCGGGCCGCGGAGGAACACGAGCTCGCGCTGCGGCTGCAGCGCGAGATCATGCCGTCTGGTGTCCGCCTGCTGGCCACCGCCGCCGTCGACATCGCGGTGCGCTGCCTTCCGGCCAGGCCGGGCTCCCTGGTCGCGGGTGACTGGTACGACGCCCTCCAGCTCCCAGGAGGTGACCTGCTGTTCGTGGTCGGAGACATCGCGGGCCACGGCATGGAGGCGGTGACCGGCATGGTCACGGCGCGCAACGCACTGCGCGGGCTGGCCGTGACCGGCGCCGACCCAGACGAGCTGATCGGCAAGCTGAACTACATGACCTGCCTGTTCGCCGAGGGTGTCACCGGCACCGTGATCTGCGGCAGGTACAGCCCGGAGAGCCGGGTGCTCCGCTGGGCCAGGGCCGGGCACCTGCCGCCGGTCCTCGTCCGCGACGGGACCGCGACGGTGCAGCCGATGCCAGACGGCATGCTGCTCGGCGTGCAGCCTGAGACCGAGTACGAGCAGCTTTACCTGCAGCTCCGTACCGAGGACACGCTGCTCTTCTACACCGACGGGCTGATCGAGCGCCGGGCGGCGTCGATCAGCGACGCCCTGGCCGAGTTCGCCGCGGCCGCGGTTCCCGCCGACCCCGACCTGGACGCGCTCGCGA
>DASYAD010000090.1:0-5620 GCA_036501515.1 Trebonia sp.
GCCTTGCCGTCCTGCTGGATGCCCTGGACCGTCGGCTGGAGGCTGTCTTCGAATTCGGTGTAGTAGTAGGTGGCGTCCGGGTGGGTCTGCAGGTTGGAGCTGGCGGCGGCGGCCTCGAGCGCGGTGGTCGACGCGCTGATCCGCTTGACCGTGATCACGCAGGCCGGGCAGTACTTCTTGTAGATCGCGAGGGAGTCGGTCACGGCCGCGATAGACGAGGGATTGTCGATCTCCTCCGCGATGATCCCGTTGGCCTTGCCATTGGAGTCCGCGATCGTCCACCAGGCGATCTGGCTCGCCTGGTCCTGGGCGCCGGGCAGGTAACTCACGTGGTCGGTATTGGGCGTGCTGGCCGGCTGGGGAACCTGGTCGGCGACGAGGACCGGCACGCCCTTGGCCACCGCTGCGCTGAGGGCGCTGTAGGCCATGCCGTAGGGAATGGCATCAAGGACGATCCCGGCAGCGCCCGCGCCCACTGCCTGCTGGACGCACGCGGCGACGGCCGTCGGCTGGGCCTGGCCGTCGCAGACCTGCAGCTTGAGTCCTGCCCTAGTGAGCGCTGCCTTCATGGTCTGGGCCGCGACGGCGAAAGTGGGCACATCCTGGAGCAGGGGAATGTAGAACACGGTCCGGCCCTTGAGCTTCGACACGCCGGGCACGCTCGCCGTGGGACCGGGTAGCTGCTGGTGGTCGCCTCGAGCTTGGTGACGGTCTGCTGGGCGAGCGCCACGCCGGCATCGGCCGGGCTGGTCGGGCCCCCGACCGACGCGGAGGTGCTCGCCGAACTGCTGCCGCTAGTGGTGCCCGTGGTCGAACTCGAGCTTGAGCTGCAGGCCGCGAGCAGTGCCGCGGCGGCGAGCGCCGTCCCCGGCACCAGCCATTTCTTCCCTATGAGCGTCATTGCTTTTACTCCCGCATATCCAGCCGGTTGGGCTAGACCGGTCCTTTAGATCGATCTAGCCGCGACTGTAACCGCAAGGTTTTACATGCCGTAACCGGTCGGGCCGGAATGCTAAGGTTGCGGTTTAGGCGATCCGGAGCGTGGTGAGTGGCCGAAAAGCGCGTGACGCTGCGGGACGTGGCCGCGGCGGCGGGGGTGTCGCGCGCCACCGCGGGATTCGTGCTCAGCGACGCCCCGGGCATCTCGATCTCCGCGGCGACCCGGCAGCGTGTCCGCGAGACCGCGCAGGGTCTCGGCTACGTTCCGCACTCGATCGCGCGTGCACTGCGCGAGGGGTCGTCCCGGATCGTCGTGCTCAGCATCGACACCGGCTACGAAGGGAACTACCTGCGCACCTTCACCCAGGGACTGGATGAGGAACTGGCCGCGCACGACTACGTCCTGCTCGTCAGGCACGGCCACTCCGCCCCTGGCTCGCAGCAGCGGCTCATCGAGGCCATCTCACCGCGCGCGGTGCTGCGGATGCCGGACTACCTGGCGTCCGGTCACGAGTTCGACGACGGCGGCTGGTACGGCGGCCTCGCCGGGAACGTCGAAGTGCAGTTGCGCTACCTGGCCGGCCGCGGCCACTCCGGGATCGCCGTCGCGATACCGGACGGCGGTCCGCCGCTGGGCCCGGTCCGGCTGCGGTTCGCCCGCGAGGCGGCAGCCAGGATCGGGCTGCCCGCGCCGCTGCCCCTCATCGTGCCGCGGGACCGCGACAGCGGCGCCGCCGCGATCCGGGCGTTCCTCGATACCCACCCGGCGGTGACGGCATTCGCCGCCTTCGACGACGACGTGGCGCTGCGCATCCTGGCCGCCGCGCGTGACATCGGGCTGAGCGTCCCCGGCGAGCTGGCCGTCATCGGCTTCGACGACACCGCCTACGGCGCCCTGTTCTCGCCCACCCTCACCACCGTGTACATCGACGCCGAGGACCACGGGCGCCGGACGGCGCGCCTGGTGCTGGGACTCGATGGCGACGGGTTCACCGCCGCGCCCGCGCAGGTGATCGTTCGCGAATCCGCCTGAGTCCCGGCGCCCGCGGAGTATCCTCGCGGGATCTTCCAACCGGGTTCCCCGCCTGCTACAGTCGCCGCTAGATCGGTCTAGTAGGTCGGTCCAGACGGGTCACGTCCCATTCGGCCGCGAGAGGACGCGTGATGGCGGCGCCGAGCCTGCAGGACGGTATCGACCAGGCGGGATCGCCGGTCAGGCTGCTATGGAAGCCGGGCTCGCCGCCGTGGACCCCGGAGCTGATCGAGCCGGAGTACGCCGGGTGGCGTCAGGAGCAGGCCGCCTGGCACGAGGGCGTGAGCATCGCAGACCTGTCCCACCACATGTCGGACACGTTCATCGAGGGGCCGGACGCGACCCGGCTGCTGGCGGCCGTCAGCGCGAACAACTACGAGAACTTCGCCGTCGGCCACGCCAAGCAGTTCGTCCCCGTGGCGGCCGACGGCAACATCGTCACCGACGGCATCCTGCTGCGGACCGGCGACCGCGAGTACATCCTCAGCGGCGTCTCCGCCGCCCAGGAGTGGGTGAAGTACCACGCGGACGCCGGCGGCCGCGACGTGTCCTGCGTGACCGATCCGCAGTCGCTGTTCCGCGGCGGCGCGGACCCGCGGCTGTTCCGGTACCACGTCCAGGGCCCGCTCGCCGCCGACCTGGCGGCCCGGGTGTTCGGCGGCCCGCTGCCGCCGGTGAAGTTCTTCCACTCGGTCCCCGTCACGCTCGCGGGGCGGCGCTTCCGCGCGCTGCGGCACAACATGGCCGGGCAGGACGGGTACGAGTTCATCGGCGACTGGCAAGACGGCGCGGCGGTGAAGGAAGCCCTGCTGACCGCCGGCGAGCCCCTTGGCCTGGTGCACGTCGGCGCGCTCGCCTACCCCACCTCCGGCGTGGAGAGCGGCTGGATCGCCGCCCCCGTTCCGGCGATCTACACCAGCCCGGACCTGGCCGGCTACCGGAAATACCTCGGCCTGTACTCCTTCGAGGGCCAGAACCCGCTGTACGGCAGCTTCTCCGACAGCATCAAGGACTATTACGTTTCGCCGCACGAGCTGGGCTACGGCCGGTCGATCTCCTTCGGTCACGACTTCATCGGCCGCGACGCCCTGCTCAAGGCCAAGGACACCGTCCGGCGCACCAAGGTCACGCTGGTCTTCGGCCCCGCCGACGCGGCCCTGGCCATCGCCCCCGGCCAGGAACTCGCGCTCAGCAACGGCCGCTACCGCGTGGAGTCCGGCGGTGAGCTGGCCGGGCAGGCCTATCACACGGCCTCACTCGCTCCCGCTAACGCGGTCCTGTCCCTGGCGGTCGTTGACAGCCAGTACGCGGCGCCAGGCACCGGGGTGACCGCGAGCTGGGGCGAGCACCCAGGACACGGCACCGCCCCGGACGCGGACCTGGGCTTCCCGCGCATCCGCGCCACCGTGGCGCCCGCGCCCTACAGCGCGCACGCCCGCACCAGTTACCGGGCGGCCGGCTGACCGGGCCGCGCTGTCCCCCTGAGCCCATGCCGGCGCCGGCCTGCTGGCCTCCATCCCAGGCCGGCGCCGGCATGGCCGTCGCGAACCCGGGCCCGGTTACCTCGGCCCGGCCGTATCGGTGACGACCTTCAGGGCGGTCAGGGCGGCGTCCCGCCCGGCAGGGGTCAAGCGGCTGGTCATCGCCTTGTCGACCTGCTCGACGACGCCGGCCGCCTTGAGGTACCCGTCGCGGCCCTTGTCGGTGATCTCCAGCAGGATGGCCCGGCCGCGCCCCTTGGCCTGGCTCTCGGTCACCCAGCCGAGGTCGCGCAGATGACCGATCGCGAGCGCGGCGCCCTGCGGGGTGATGCCGATGACCCGGGCCAGGTCGGCGACCGCCCGGGGACCGCGCGCCATGAGCTCGCCGGCCAGGCCGACCTGCGCCATCGTGACGTCGAGCTCGGCGAGCCCGTCGTCGAAGGCGCGCCGGAACACCAGGTGAGCGCGCCAGACCAGGTAGCCGACGCTATCGCCGGGCCAGGCGTGCGCGGGCGCCTGCGACGCGCTCGCCAGGGCCTCCCTGGCCTGTCGGTCGGCCATGGGCAGGAGAGTACCACTCTGAGAACTTAAAACAGGTACTTGGCAACCACTTGTGAAGTACTTGTCAGCCTCCTAGCATGAGGGCACTGCATCCGCGGCATCGAAGCCAGCACGAGGAGAGAGCATGCCCAGTCTTGAAGACGCGATCAACGCGGCCGGCGGACCGCTCGCGCTGCTGCGCAGCGGGTCAGGGGGTTTCCCGCTGCCGATCAAGTCGGAGTTCACCAACTGGCGGGACGAGCAGGAGTCCTGGCGGACCACCGCCGCGCTGATGGACCTGTCGCACCACATGTCGGACCTGACCGTCGAGGGTCCTGACACCTACCGGCTGCTGTCCGACGTCGGCGCGAACAGCTTCAAGGGCTTCGGCGCGATGCAGGCGAAGCAGTTCGTGGCGGTCGGCTACGACGGCCACATGGTCGGCGACTGCATCCTGTTCTGCCTGGCGGAGAACCACGTGCGGCTGGTCGGGCGGCCGCCCGCGCTGAACTGGGTGCAGTATCACGCCGAGACGGGCCCGTACGACGTGTCCGTGCGGCTTGACCCGCGGACGGCGAACAACCCGAAGGGCCGCGAGCTGTTCCGCCTCCAGCTCCAGGGACCGCTCGCCGGTCCGATCTTCGACGCGGTCAACGGCGGCCCGATGCCCGAGATCCCGTTCTTCCACATGGGCAAGTTTCACGTCGGCAAGCACGAGGTGACCGCGCTCAACCATCGCATGTCCGGGTTCCCCGGCCTGGAGTTCTTCGGGCCTTACGAGGAGTTCGAGAGCGTGCGGGACACGCTGCTGGAAGCCGGGGCGGACCACGGCCTCCGCCAGATCGGCGCCCGCGCCTACGCGTCGGTGGCCACCGAGTCCGGCTGGGTCGCCAACACCGTGCCCGCGATCTACACCGGGCCGGCGATGAAGGCGTACCGCGAGTGGCTCCCGAAGCGAGGCTTCGAGGGGAACCTCGCGCTGGCCGGCAGCTACGTGCCCGACAGGACCGAGGACCTGTACGTCACCCCGTGGGACCTCGGGTACGGGAAGATCATCAAGTCCGACCGCGAGTTCATCGGCCGGGACGCGCTGGAGCGGCTGGCGTCGCAGCCGCACCGGCGGAAGGTCTGGCTCCTCTGGAACGCCGGCGACGTCGCGAAGATCTTCGCCAGCATGTACGAGCCTGGCGACAAGCGGTTCAAGTACATCGAGATGCCCGCGGCCTTCTACGGCGGCGCCCACGTCGACCGCGTCGAGAAGGACGGCCGGCTGGCCGGCGTATCGCCGCTGGCCATCTACTCGTCGAACGTCCGGAGCTGGATCTCCCTCGCGATGATCAACGAGGCCGACCTGGAGTTCGGCTCGGAGGTCGAGCTCGTGTGGGGCGAGCCGGACGGCGGGTCCGCCAACCCGCTCGTGGAACGGCACACGCAGACCACGATCCGCGCGATCGTGTCGCGCCGGCCGTTCCCTGCGGGCTGACAGCCGTGGCTCAGGCGCCGATGGCGACGCTCGCCTCGGTGGTGTAGACGGAGAAAGTGAACGACTCGATGAAGTAGAGCCGCACCTGGTCCGCGTCGTGCGACAGGTAGCCGATGGACAGGTCCTGGCCGAGCCGCAGCTCGT
>DASYAD010000091.1:0-30525 GCA_036501515.1 Trebonia sp.
GGCCGCGTCGCCCAGGCGGTAGTCGTAGGTGAGGTCGTCAAGCCGCTGCTTGAGGTCGGGGTCGAGCACATAGGACGCGGCGGCGAGCGACGCGTCCAGCTGCTCGGGACGGCTGGCGCCGATGATCGGCGCGGTGACCGCCTTGTTGGCAAGTACCCACGCCACCGCCAGCGTCACCATCGGCACCGCGGCCTGGTCGGCGAGCTTGCGCACCTCCTCCACGGTGTCGAACATCCGCTCGTGCCAGTACCGTTCCTGGTACATCGACCCGGCGTTGCCGAGCGTGAACCGGCTGCCCTCGGGCGGCGCACTGGTCCGCTCGTGCTTGCCGGAAAGCAGGCCGCCGGCGATGGGGTTGTAGGGGATCACGCCCACTTCGTCCTCGGCGCAGAACGGCAGCATTTCCCGCTCGATCTGCCGGAACAGCAGGTTGTAGCGCGGCTGCACCGAGTCGAACCTGATCAGGCGCAGCGTCTCCGACCGGCCGATGGCCCGGACGATCTGGTAGGTGAGGAAGTTCGAGCAGCCGGTGTAGCGCACCTTGCCCGCGTGTACCAGGTCATCGAGGACGGACAGGGTCTCCTCGATCGGCGTGTTCTTGTCGTAGCCGTGCAGCTGGTACAGGTCGATGTAATCGGTCCGCAGCCGGCGCAGCGATGCCTCCACGGCCGCCATGATGTGCCTGCGCGAGTTGCCGCCGTCCATCGGGGCCGGACCCGTCGGTACGAAGCACTTGGTGGCGAGGATGAAACGGTCGCGCTTGCCGGTCATCCAGCGACCGATGATCTCCTCGGTCCGCCCCCTGGTAGAAAGGTCGCCGCCGAGCGGGTACGCGTCCGAGGTGTCGAAGAAGTCCACCCCGGCCTCGGCGGCCTTGTCCATGACGGCGATCCCGGTCGCCTCGTCGCTCTGCAGTCCGAACGTCATCGTCCCCAGGCAGAGCCGTGACACCTGCAGCCCGCTCCGCCCTAGCCTCGCGTGATCCATAAACGGCACGCTACTCGCGGCCGGTTAGCGGCCGATCGCCTGGCCCTGGCGTGCCCGCAGTTTCGCGCCGCCGATATCGGCTTTCTGCCCCTGGCGGTAGCCCTCGCCGTACCCGCCGCCCGAGTAGGTGACACGCGACCGGCGCAGCCGGGGGTAGGCCGCCGCGACCTGCCGCCGCACCACCAGCGACCGGTCGGCCAGAACCAGTGCGGTCGACTGCCCGCCCGCGCCGGCGCCGGCCGTCTCGCCCGCCGCCGACGCGGCGGCGGCTTCCTCGGCCTCCCTGACCCGGGTGACCACGGCCGAGCAGTAGCCGAGCATCCACGAGCGCCGCCACGCCCGCGCCCCGCCGCCGTAACCAGGCACCGGCTGCGCGGCCAGCGCCCGTGCCATCTGCACAAGCAGCGAGGTGAACAGGATGTCGGCCCGTTCCAGGTCGGACCGGTAGCCGAAGACGTGCAGCCGCGTGCCGGACTCAGTCCTGGTCTGCACGCACTGGCAGCGCAGCGCCGTCGCCAGCCCCGCGAGCAGGTGCCGCTTGACGTCGCCCCACGGGTTGCCGAGGGTGAACACGCGGTCGGCGGGCCGGTCGGTTTCCGGCCGGACCGCCCCGAGGAGCGCCCGGTCGATGCCGTACCTGGCCATCAGCTCGGCGGCCTTGGCGGTCAGCGCCTCGGCCTCGGCGGGCGAGCAGCCCTCGTCCTCGGCCTTGGTGAGCAGCTTGCGCACCCGGTCGAGAAGGTCAGCGTCCACGGGGAACTCCTCAAATACGCTGGGGACGGGGCACCGGAACCCCCGCGCTCGGCGGCGTCCGGCTCCAGTGCAGAATGCTAACCACGGGTTGTGACATTCCAAGCCCGCGGCCAACCAGGCGGCTTCGGTTCGGAGTTACGGTGGCGTCCCCCAGGGAGGGAAGAGCATGGCTGTTCAGATCTCGCCTAGCATCCTGTCGGCTGATTTCGCGCGGCTCGCCGACGAGGCGAAGGCCGTCGAGGACGCCGCCGACTGGCTTCACGTCGACGTGATGGACAACCACTTCGTGCCCAACCTCACCCTCGGCCTGCCGGTCGTCGAGGCGCTGCTCAAGCATGCGGCGCTCCCGCTTGACTGCCATCTGATGATCACCGAGCCTGACCAGCACGCGCCCGCCTACGCGGAGGCGGGGGCGGGCAGCGTGACGATTCACGCCGAGGCCGCGAAGGCGCCGGTGCGCACTTTGCGGGCCATCAGGTCGGCGGGCGCGCGCTGCGGCCTTGCCGTCAACCCGGGCACCGCGATCGAGCCCTACGAGGACCTGCTCGCCGAGGTCGACATGGTGCTGCTGATGACGGTGGAACCCGGCTTCGGCGGCCAGAAGTTCCTTGACATCGTGCTGCCGAAGATCCGCAGGACGCGCGCCCTGCTCGCGGCGCGTAACGCCCGCCGGGGCCCGGCCGGGCGGGAAATATGGCTGCAGGTCGACGGCGGCGTGTCCGACGAGACGATCGAGCGGTGCGCCGACGCCGGCGCGGACGTGTTCGTCGCGGGCTCGGCCGTCTACGGTGCCCAGGACCCCGCGCGCGCCGTGCGCGACCTGCGCGAGCAGGCGCAGCGGGCGACGGCGGCGGCCGGCTGGCACAGCGCCGCGGATCCCCGTCACGGTTTCTGAGTCCGCGCGGTCTTCGGCCCGCCCGCGCGGACTTCACCACGCCCGCGCGGTCTTCTCCTCAGGCGAGCCCGAGCACGACGGTCACCACCTGGGCGCCCGGCTCGACCGTCAGCTCCGTGTCCAGTGACAGCAGCCCCGTCACGCTGATCGCCACCGTGACGCTGTCGCCCGCGGCCAGCGTGCCCGACGACGGCGTCACCGCGACGGTGCCGAGCAGGGTGGCGGGCACCGAGATCGACCAGTCGACCGGGCCGCCGCTGGCCGTCAGCGTCAGCGATCCGGCGGTCAGCGGGGCGAGCAGCACCGCGGTGGGCGAGACGGTGAGCGTCCCCGCGACCGTGGCATCGCCGGTGGCGACCGTCACCGTCGCGGTCGGCGTGCTGATGCCGAGGCTGGTCGTCGGGTCGTCAGCCGGGTCGGTGGTCGCGTCGCCTGTCGCGCCGGCTAGCACGGCGCCGGCTCCGGTGGCCGACGGGCTCACGGTCACCGCCCCGGCCGCGCTGCCGAGCACGGACCCGCTGCCGTGTTTGCCCGATGCGCTGACCGATGTCCTGGTCAGCGCCCTCGACGACGGGCCGGCCGCGCCGGGGGAGCCGGTCCAGGACGTCCCCGCCGACGGGGACGCGGGCACCCCGGCGGCCAGCGGCGCGCTGATCGTGGGACGCCCGCCGTGGGTGTCGGGGGCCGGCCGCGGGTGCGGGGCGGCGACGGCCACCACCACGGTCGCGGTCGCCGCGACCGCGGTCCCGCCAACCATGGAGACGGAGGAGAGCGGCAGGTGCGGCCGCGGCAGGAAGGCCAGGTGGCCGGTCACCGGCGGCCGGGGAAAACCGTTCGCACCGAACGAGTGCGTGCTCCGCGCGGCCACGCCGTGCCAGGCCCCTGCCTGCAGGGTCGCCGCGTGCGGGCCGCCGTTCCGGGCCAGCGCAAGCACCGTCTCGCGGAGCCCGGCGAGCGGGCCGCTGAGGTGGGCCGCGCCGCCGAGCGCGGGCGCCGTCCGCAGCGCGGCCAGGGCCAGCAGTGCCCCCGGAGTGAGTCCGTACAGCATGGCCGGGGTCAGTTCCCGGCGGCGGCGGTCGGAACAGGTCATGCACTGGTCGATATGCCGTCCGACGCGCCTGCGCAGCCGGGCGGTGAGCCGCCCGTCCCAGTCGCCGAGCAGGCCGTCGAGCGCGGCGCAGTCCCGGCGGCCGGCGCGGCCGACGAGCAGGACGCCGACCGACGCTTCAAGCTGCTCGCGCGCCCGCGAGAACAGCGCGTACGCATGGTTGCGGGACACTCCGAGCACCGCGGCCACCTCGGGCACCTCAAGGCCGTGCCACAGCTGGTTGATGACGTCGCGCTCGCCGTCGTTGAGGCCGTCGGTCGCCGCCCGGACCAGGGCGATGGTCTCGGCCCGCTCCGCCGCGCCACCGACGTCCGCGTTGACGTCGGCCGGCTCGGGGGCGTCCTGCAGCGCCGCCGCCGCGTGGCGCGACTTGAGCCGGCGCAGGCACTCGTTGCGGGCCACGGCGAACAGCCAGGCGCGCAGCCGGTCGGGCTCGCGCAGGCCGCCGAGCTTCGACGCGGCGATGACGAAGGTGTCCTGCACCGCGTCCGCGGCGTCAGCGGGTTCCCGTAGCAGCGACCGGCAGTAACCGTACAGGTCGCTGGCGTACCGGTCGTACGCGACCGCGAGGCCGTCGGGTTCCCCCGCCACGATCGACGCGACGACTTCGCTGTCGCGCTTTTGCTCAACGTAGCCGGTTCGATTCACTCCAGCTCCGTAATTGTCGGGGAGGTTTGATAAACGGACTGTCATGCGTCGTGCTTCCCCCGTGGCCGCCGGGCACCTGAATGCCTGGCACGGGGGCAGTAGCGGGGGCCGGCCGCGCCCTGTTCACGGTCACCGGGGTCGCGGGCGTGGCCGTTGGCGCGGGAGACCGTGCCCGCAGCGCTTGCGCGGCCGGCCTGGCCGGGCGCGAGTGCCAGCGAGAGTGCGAGTGCGTGTGCGAGTGCGGCGCGGGAGCCGAGGCCGGCGGCTTCGGAGTAACGGCGGACGCGAGGTGCACCGAGTTGCCAGCCAGCGCACAGGCAGCGGCCGTGGCCACCGCGAGCAGGGTGACCGCGGTCAGCGCGGGCCGTCGCCGGCAGGAGAAACGCAGTCCGCGCACAGCGCCGATCCCGCGCTGTCCGGCCAGGCCGGACAGCGCGGTGCGGGCTGGCCGGGGGAAACCGTGCGAGCCGAAGCGCCCGGCCCGGGCGAGCACCGCGGAGCGGTTCGCCGCCGCGCCGGGGCCGTGCCCCGCGGCGAGGGCGATCGTGCGCGCCCGCAGGGCCGAGGGGGCGCCAAGCGCGAACCGGAAGGACTCGGCCGCGCCCGCCGCCAGGGCCGCGCCAGGCGAGCGGTTGAGCAGCCGCGTCGGCCGCAGCTCGAGCGCACGCCTGGCGGAGCATGTCGCACAGTGCTCGATGTGCCGGTGGACCCGCTTGCGCAGCGCGGCGGTCAGCCGGCCGTCCCAGCCGGCCAGCAGGCCGCGGAGTTCGCCGCACTCGCCCCGCCCGGCCCGGCCGACGACCAGCACGCCAAGGGAGGACTCAAGCTGGTCTCCGGCCCTGGACAGCAGCAGGTAGGCGTGGCTGCGCGAGACGCCGAGCACGGTGGCCACCTCGCCCGCCGCGAGTCCCTGGCGCAGCCGTAGCTCGATGACCTCGCGGTCGCCCAGGTTCAACCCGGCGGCGGCATCCTCGAACAGGCATCGCAACTCAGTGCGCTCAGTGCGCTCAGTGCGCTCAGTGCGCCCGCCGACCCCGGCGCCGGCGTCCGCGCCGGTCACCACCGGCGCCTGCCTCCGCGCCGGCATTGGCTTCTGCTGGTATCCGGGCTCTCGCTGGTACCGGGGCTTGTGCTGGCACTGGGACCGCGGCGGCCACGCCACGGCATCAGGCCTGTCCGGCCGCTGGCCGGCACAGCGCGGCGGGCCCGCCGCGGGCGCGGCGATGACCAGCGGGTACCGCCCTCGGCCAGGGCTGCAGGCCGCAAAGGGCGTGACAACCTCTGGGGGGAGCATGTGGATACGGTAGTGGTTTGGTTACAGATGAGGGGGGAGGGGAACGGCATAGTCGGTATACCTACTTCGCTTGGGTATGGGCGGGCGGACGCGGTACCGACGTGCTTTGTGCCGGTGATGCTGCGCACTGGTCCCTCCGCGTTGCCCTGTTGCCGCCACGCAGAGACGGTCTCCCGTTCCTCCGTGTCCGCCCGCGGGCGGCCTGGTTCCGCACGCGTCCCGGCCCGCGGGCCGGGACGTATACGAGGGCCGGGCCGAGGTCAAGCAGACCCCGACCCGGCCCCCGCCTTGTTGTCCGCCGTCCGCGCCGGGCGCTCCCCTCAGGCGCCTGTCGCGGGCCACGGTCCGGCCGTGAGCCGGGCCGCCTCCGGTCCGAAGACGGCCCGCCGCACCGCCGGGCTTTCTGGCTGGTGCCTGCCCGCCGGCGCCGCCCCGCTAGCGCCCGCGGGCCGATCACCGGCCCCGCATTTCGATCTGGCCGCCCGCCCCCCCCGGCGCCGCCCCTGCAGGCGCCGGACTGACATGCGGCCAAAGGTCGTCGGGCCCCGGGCTGCTGTTCCCCTCTAACCTCAGCCCGGGCCCGACGATCCCCGCTTCGGCGGGAGCCTGGTGTGCCGCTGCGCGGCAACCCGCTGTCCCGCCGTCCCCTCGCTGGCCTCGCGGCCTGTCGGCAGGGCCCGGGCTGAAGCCCCCTCGCGCTCCAGCCCGGGGGTCCTGCCGCCCCCAGAGGTTCCGGCGCCAGGCCGGCCTGGCGCCCCCCTCTGGCGTCAGTCCGGCACCGTGGCCGTCCCCGTCTTCATAGATAGAGAGGAGCGGACCCCCCGATCGCCAACAACTTTCCGCCGGCTTTTTCAAAAACTTTTCCCGCGCCGCCCCACGAGCGTCATCGCCGCACTGTTTCAGCAGGTAGATGGCGTACAGGCAACCTTGCGCCCCGCGGAACGGCGCCGGGTCAGGACAGCGTGAGGCCAGCACCGACATCACGGTGGTGCGGCAGGGGCCGGCGTGGCGGCGGTGCGGGAGTGCGGGCATCACTGCGGTGTGACAGGGCCGGCGAGGCAGCGGTGCGGGAGCGCGGGCATCACTGCGGTGCGGCAGAGCCGGCATGGCAGCCGTGTGGGAGTGCCGGTGTCGCGGTGCTCAACGCGGTGGTGGCTGCCTGGCGTCGCTGGCGTCACCGCGGTGGTGAATCAGCGCTGATATCGCGCGGCCGTCACCGGCGGTGCGGCGCGCCCGCGTGATCGTGATCGGACGCCGACCAACCTGCCACTGCCTCTCGCAGCGGGATAACAGCAAGAACGAACCGCCCGTTAATTATTGGGTGTTGTTACCGCCCCTATGTGGTCGTAACAACACCCAATCGTCTGGTTCCCTCCCGGGGCCGGGACGGGTGTGGCCGGGTGGGGTTGACGAGTCGGCGGACAAGTGGGCGGACGAGTGGGCCGGACGGCGGGGGCGGGCTGCTGTGGGCGCGTTTGTCATGCGGTCACCCCCGGCGGACGGAGGACGGGGTCGGCGGCCTCCAGCCGCCTTGCTGCCGCCACAGGGCTGCCGCCTCGCTACCAGTTGTCCAGGTGCGGGAGCAGGTCGCTGAGGCGGGTGATCACCGCGTCGGGGACGACCCCTTCGTAGGCGGGTACGGTGCTGTTGGGAATCAGCACGGCGCGCATGCCGAGGCTTTTGGCGCCGAAGATGTCGTCGTAGGGGCGGTCGCCGACGAACACGCACGAAGCGGGGTCGGTCACGCCGATCGCGGCCATCGCCGCGCGGAAGGCCTCCGGATGCGGCTTGGTCCAGGGGATCTCGCTGCTGTAGACAGCCCCGTCGATGAGCCCGAGCACGTCGTCCCGGTGGAAGACCCGCTCGTGCAGGGTGCGCGGCCACATGGTGTTGCTGAGGACGCCCACCCTGATACCGCGCCGGCGAAGCTCGCGCAGCAGAGGCGCAGCCTCGGGGTCGGTGTAGGTGTGCGGCTCCCAGGCGCGGAAGTAGGTGTCCATCAGCGCGTCGTGCGCGGTCACCCCCGCCTGCGCGAACACGTGGTCCAGGGTGGCGCTGCGGTGCGCGGTCTCGCACTGACGCCAGAAACCGGTCTCCGCCGCCAGAATCGCCGCCGCTATCGCGGCCGCGTTCTCCTCGGGAAAGTGCGGAGCGCACACGTCGTGCCACAGCGTCTGGTGATCGATGGAATGCCAGGGAGTGAGGGTGCCGCCCCAGTCGAAGATAACCGCCGCAACCGCCATGAACGCCATAGTACGAACTGGCCGCCGCGCCGCAGAACCCTATTTCGCGCGCAGCCCCGGGATGTACCGCCCGCCGCCTAGGAACCCGCCCCGACGGTCTGCAGTGCGCGCGGCGTTCCCGACACTGTGGTTCCTGACATCGTCGTTCCCGGCCCGGTGGTTCCCGGCCCGGTGGTTCCCTGCGCTGTGGTGCCGGCCGCGGAGATCTGCGATACCAGGCGGACCGAGACCGGCTGCCAGTGCAGCGTCTCCAGGGCAAGCAAGACCTGGGACGAGGTGATGCCGCAGCCGCTGACCGGCAGCCGGGGTATCAGCATCTGACCGGTTCCGCTGATCAGCAGGACCGCCGGGGGGATCTCGGCCAGAGCCGGGCAGACGGTCCCCGGCTTGTGTCCTGTCGACGGCTGCCGCAGCGCGCTGATGAGAGCGGCCAGGTCCCCGTTGGCCTGCTGCAGCGTCGCGGTCGCCCACAGGCCTTTGCCAGGGATCGTCTCGGCGCCGTTCACGCACCGCTCCACCTTCACCGGGACGAACGACACGGGCAGGCTCGCGCTTGGCGCGCTGGCGGGCCAGCCGGCGCAGGCGACCTCTCCGGCCGCGACGTGTCCGCCGCTGACCGTCGGCACCGGCGCGGCCGTGGACGACGGGGCCGGCGAGGCGGTCGGCCCGCTCGTCGGGCCGCTGGTCGCCGTCCCGCCGGCGGCTGTGCTGCCCGCGGTGCTGCCTGCACTGCCGCCTGCCGTGCCGCCCGCCGCCGTGCCGCCAGATGCGCTTGGGCCGGCTCCCGTGCCGGCGGACGTACTGCTGACGCTCGCCGTCCCGCATCCGGCGGCCAGCGCGCCGGCGACGACCAGCCCGGTCGCCACCGCCCACACCCGCCGGCCCGGCCGTGTGATCGATGCGATTGGTGTGCTCATATCAGTGCCTCGTTTCTACGGACACCACTTAGACGCCTCCCGACCCGCCACGGGTTTCATGCGGCTGGGACTTTTACCGTGGACCCTCAGCCGAATGATGTGAACGCTACGTTACGACGCTTCTGTTTGCCTTCGGCAACCGTCAGACTGAGAGCGTGTATGACTATGACCTTCTCGTGATTGGCTCCGGGCCAGGCGGGCAGAAGGCGGCGATCGCGGCCGCGAAACTGGACCGGCGGGTGGCCGTGATCGAGCGCCCGGAAATGATGGGCGGCGTGTGCGTCAACACGGGCACGATCCCGTCGAAGACGCTCCGCGAGGCCATCCTCTACCTCACGGGAGCGGGCCAGCGGGAAATCTACGGCCAGTCGTACCGGGTTAAGGAAGACATCACCGTCGCCGACCTGACCGCGCGGACGCGGCACGTGGTCAGCCGCGAGAATGACGTGGTGCGCAGCCAGCTGGCGCGCAACCGGGTCACGATCATCACGGGCATGGCGTACTTCATCGGGCCGCACTCGGTCGAGATCGATGACCTCGACGGCCGGACCCGCAAGGCCACCGCGGACAAGATCGTGATCGCCACCGGCACCAAGCCGGCCCGGCCGTCAAGCGTGGCGTTCGACGACAAGACGATCATCGACTCCGACGGGATCATCCACCTGGAGAAGGTGCCGCGCTCGATGGTGGTCGCCGGGGCCGGGGTGATCGGCATCGAGTACGCGAGCATGTTCGCGACACTCGGCACCAAGGTCACCGTGGTCGAGAAGCGGATGAGCATGCTCGAATTCTGCGACGACGAGGTCGTCGAGGCGCTCAAGTACCACCTGCGCGACCTCGCGGTGACATTCCGCTTCGGCGAGACGGTCGCGTCGGTGGAATCGCACCCCGAGGGCGCGATCACCAACCTGAGCAGCGGCAAGAAGATCCCGGCCGACACCGTGATGTACTCCGCGGGCCGTCAGGGCATGACCGACGGACTCAACCTGCCGGCGGCCGGGCTGACCGCCGACGAGCGGGGCCGGATCACCGTCGACGAGTTCTTCCGCACCAAGGTCGAGCACGTCTACGCGGTCGGCGACGTCATCGGCTTCCCGGCGCTCGCGTCCACCAGCATGGAGCAGGGCCGGCTAGCCGCGATGCACGCCTTCGGCGAGGCGGTGACCACCAGCGAGATCCCGCAGCCGATCGGCATCTACTCCATCCCTGAGATCAGTTTCGTGGGCAAGACCGAGGCCGAGCTCACCGACGCTTGCGTCCCCTTCGAAGTCGGCGTCTCGCGCTACCGGGAGCTCGCCCGCGGCCAGATCGTCGGCGACTCCTACGGCGTGCTCAAGATGCTGGTCTCGCCCGTCGACCGCAAACTGCTCGGTGTCCACGTATTCGGCACCGGCGCTACCGAGCTGGTGCACATCGGCCAGGCGGTGATGGGCTGCGGGGGTACGGTCGACTACCTGGTCGACGCGGTCTTCAACTACCCCACGCTGGCCGAGTCCTACAAGGTCGCGGCGCTTGACGCGACCAACAAGATGCGCGCGGTCAGCCGGCTGTCGGGCTGACGGCACTTTCGTGCGTTTCGTCACGTAAGCGGCCTAACACGTCATCATGCCTGTTGGCCGGAATACCGGGTGTGGCACACTGGTTATTGAGAAACAAGCGTGCTCCGGGGTCGGTGAAACTCCGAACCGGCGGTTACAGTCCGCGACCCAGCCGCACACGCGGCTGGCTGACCCGGTGGAATTCCGGGACCGACGGTTAAAGTCCGGATGGGAGGCAGCACGCGCGCGGCCGGCTGACGCTGGCCGTGGCCGGAGGCGTTGCATGACGTCGCCCGGGCACGGCGAGGGTTGCAGGCAACCGCGTTCCCCGGAGCCGGACCGGAGGAGGCGCGGATGTTCACCGGCATCGTTGAGGACCTTGGTGAGGTCCAGGCGGTCGAGCAGCTGGGCGATTTCGCCCGTCTTCACGTGCTCAGCAGCATTGTCACGACCGATGCCCGTCCCGGCGACTCCATCAGCGTGAACGGCGTCTGCCTGACGGTGACAGCCCTGCTCGGAGCCCCGCCAACGCCCGAGCCTCCCCACGGGGCGGTGAACAGCCCGTCCGGGTTCATCGCCGACGTGATGGGGGAGACCCTGGCGCACTCGAGCCTGAGCGAGGCCGTAGCCGGGGCCCGCGTGAACCTGGAGCGGTCAGTCCGCCTTGAAGACCGGCTCGGCGGTCACCTGGTGCAGGGGCACGTCGACGGCACCGCGGCCGTCCTCAGCCGGGACCCGCAACAGCACTGGGAAGTCGTCAGGATCGCGCTTCCCGCTGACCTGGCGCGGTATGTCGTGCACAAAGGCTCGATCGCCGTCGACGGGGTCAGCCTCACCGTCTCCGCTGTCTCCAGCGACTGGTTCGAGGTCAGCCTCATCCCCGAGACGCTGAAGCGGACCACCTTCGGCGCCCGCAGGCCCGGCGACATGGTCAACCTCGAGGTCGACGTGATCGCTAAGTACGTGGAGAAGCTGACCGGAGGCACCAGGTGAGCCCGCAGGATCAAGAAAACGAGCTGATGATGCAGAACAGTGACGCGGCTATCGCGCTTGATGAGGTCGCCCGGGCGATCAAGGACATCGCCGACGGACGGCCGGTCGTCGTAGTCGACGACGCCAACCGGGAGAACGAGGGCGACATCATCCTTGCCGCGGCCAAGGCCACCCCGGAGCTGCTCGCCTTCATGGTCCGCTACACCAGCGGCGTCATCTGCGCGCCGATGCGCGGCGAGGACCTGGACCGGCTCCAGCTCCCGCTGATGACCACGCAGAACACCGAGCGGATGCGCACCGCCTTCACCGTGACGGTCGACGCCGCGGAAGGCGTCACTACGGGCATCTCCGCCGCCGACCGCACCACCACGCTGACCAGGCTGACCGACCCGCGGTCGACCGCCGGCGACTTCGTCAAGCCCGGGCACATCTTCCCGCTGCGCTACCGCGACGGCGGCGTCCTCGTCCGCCCTGGCCACACCGAGGCCGCGGTGGACCTCGCCACGCTGGCGGGCCTGCCGCCGGTCGGGGTCCTCTCCGAGATCGTCCACGACGACGGCACGATGATGCGGCTGCCAGCGCTGCGTGAATTCGCGGACGAGCACGGCCTGGCGCTGATCTCCATCGAGCAGCTCATTGAGTACCGTCGCCGGACCGAGCGCCTGGTCACCCGCGTCGCCGAGACGGTGATCCCGAACGCCTACGGTGACTGGCGCGCGTTCGGCTACCGCTCAGACATCGACGGCGCCGAGCACCTGGCGCTGGTCCTCGGTGACATCAGCGCGGGCAGCGACGACGCCGAGGCGGGCGAGGAAGTGCTGACCCGGGTCCACTCGGAATGCCTGACAGGTGACGTCTTCGGCTCCCAGCGCTGCGACTGCGGCACCCAGCTCGACGCCGCCATGGCCAAGATCGCAGAACGAGGCCGGGGGGTGGTCCTGTACCTGCGCGGCCACGAGGGCCGCGGCATCGGCCTGCTGTCCAAGCTGCAGGCCTACAACCTCCAGGACGCCGGCGAGGACACCGTAGACGCCAACCTCAGCCTCGGCTTGCCGGTGGACGCGCGCGAGTACTCAGTCGCGGCCCAGCTCCTCGACGACCTCGGTGTCCGCTCCGTCCGGCTGCTGACGAACAACCCCGCGAAGGTCGATGCCCTGGCGGCGCACGGCTTCGGGGTGACCCGCATCCCGCTGCCTCCGCTGACTACCCCGCAAAACCTCCGCTACCTCGCGACCAAGCGCGACCGCCTCGGTCACCAGCTCGATTCGCTGAACTCAGCCCCCCTGCCCGCGGTCGAGGTTTCCTGATCATGAGTGAGCTTGCGAGCGAATCGGAAAGCACTGTGTGTCCGCGAATGCGGACTCCGAGCGCCAGCGAGGTGGCCTCATGAGTGGCGAAGGAAGGCCTGAGCTGGCGACCGTTGACGCGCACGACCTGGCGCTCGCCATCGTGGCCACCCGGTGGCACGCGGATATCACCGATCCGCTGGTGGAGCGGGCGACCGCCGCGGCCAAGGCCTGCGGCGTTTCCGACCTGCTGGTAGTACGGGTGGCGGGCGCGCTCGAGATTCCCGTCGTCGCCCAGGAGCTGGCCCGGCGCTACGACGCGGTTGCCTGCCTCGGCGCGGTCATCCGGGGCGGGACCCCGCACTTCGAGTACGTCTGCGACGCGGTCACCGACGGACTGACCAGGGTCGCGCTTGACCGGGGCACCCCGGTCGGCAACGGCGTGCTAACGTGTAACACCGTGGAGGAGGCCCGTGACCGCTGCGGGCTCCCGGACAGCAGCGAAGACAAGGGATGGGAGGCAGTGGTGGCCGCACTCGACACCGCCCTGCTTCTCAAGGCCATCCGCTGCGGGGACCTCCCGAAAGGCGACAGCTCGCGACATTAGCAGCGCCGCGCATACCCCTTTTTTCCTGCCGTTGTGCTGACGTGCGCTCGCGCGCCGCACGGCCGGGGTTTCGCGGCGCTTCGCTGTGCCAGGAACCACGCCACTCGTTCGGGATAAAAAAGGACGTTCCCCATGCTCTCGCTCGTACTGCCCAAGGGCTCACTCGAAAAAGCCACCCTCGAACTCTTCGACGCCGCCGACCTTACTGTCCGCCGGTCGTCCGACCGCGACTACCACGCCTCGATCGACGACCCGCGCATCGACCGGGTGCGGTTCCTCCGCCCCCAGGAGATCCCCTCCTACCTGGAGCGCGGCCTGTTCGACATCGGCATCACCGGACGTGACTGGATCACCGAGACGCAGGCGGACGTCGTCTCGCTTGGCGAACTCCAATACTCCAAGGCGACCTCCAACCCGGTGCGGGTGGTACTCGCGGTGCCGGACGGCGCGCCGTGGCAGACGGCCGCCGACCTGCCCGAGGGAATCAGGATCTCGACCGAGTTTCCCTCACTGACTGAGCGGTTCCTCGCCGCCCGCGGGATCAAGGCGATGATCGTGCCGTCTTACGGGGCGACCGAGGCGAAGGTCCCGGACATCGTCGATGCCATCGTCGACCTGACAGAGACCGGCTCGTCGCTGCGTAAGAACGGGCTGCGCATCCTGGAAACGCTGCTGACCAGCTACACCGAGTTCGTCGCGTGCGGCACCGCCTACTCTGACCCGGACAAGCGGGCCGCGATGGAGGACATCGCCCTGCTGCTGCGCGGCGCCATCCAGGCCCGCGGCCAGGTGCTGCTCAAGCTCAACGTGCCGGGCGACAAGCTCGCGGCCGTGACCGCGATGCTGCCGGCGATGTCGTCGCCGACAGTGACCGCGCTCGCGAACAGCGGGATGAATGCCGTCGAGACGGTGGTGCCCAAGCGCGGCGTAAACACGCTGATCCCGGCGCTCAAGGCGGCGGGCGCGCACGACATCCTGGAGATACCGATCTCCAAGATCGTCGCCTGACGCCCGGGCCGCGTTCGTTGCCCGGCGGCTGACCAGCCCGCCGGGATCCGGGTAAAAACAGGCAGTGAAGATCAGCCGCGGCACCGCACGCGTCCTTCCCGTCAACGCCGAAGGGCGCGTGCTGCTGCTGCTGGGCCAGGGGCTGTTCGTCCGCGGGACCCGGTTCTGGCTGTCAGTCGGCGGCGGGATCGAACGGGGCGAGACCCTCGTCCAGGCCGCGGCCCGCGAGCTGCGCGAGGAGACCGGGATCGCGGTTGATCCCGCCGGGCTCGGCCAGCCGATCGGCAAGTCGGTCATCGAGTTCACCTCGTTCGGGCTGCTGCGCGTCTGTCAGCAGCAGACCTATTTCGCCGTCGCCGTCCGTGACGCGGCGGTGAGCTTCGACGGCCAGGGCGCGGTGGAGCGGAGGACGATCGCCGGCCATGCGTGGCTCAGCGCCGAAAGCCTTGAGCGCAGGGCAGAGCGGATGAGCGACCCGGAGCTGCCGAGATTCATGCGGGCAGCCGTCGCCGCCCTCAGGCCGAGTTAAGTACATGCTAAATGGGCAGTCGCAGGAGTGAGCGCCACTAGGTAACGTGGTAACACCGGTGAATATTCGAGGTGGGGCAGTGCGCGACATCCTGGACACGATCGCCAAGTGGTGGGCCGAGGACGAAACCTTCGCCCTGGCCACGGTGGTCAGCACCTTCCGCAGTGCGCCGCGCGACCCGGGGGCCGCGCTGGCGGTCGAGGACGGCGGCGAGGTCATCGGCTCGGTCTCCGGCGGCTGCGTCGAGGGTGCGGTCTACGAACTCGCGACCGAGGTCACCGCGAACGGCCAGTCAGTTCTCCAGCGCTACGGCTTCAGCGACGATGACGCCTTCGCGGTGGGCCTGACCTGCGGCGGGATCATCGACATCTTCGTCGAGCAGGTCAGCAAGACGACGTTTCCCGAGCTCGGTGACATCCACGAGGCAGTCGGGCGCGGTGAGCCGGTGGCGGTCGCCACCGTAATCTCCGGCCCGGGCCGGACCGGCGCGCGCCGGGTCATCTGGGGCGATGCCGCCCGTCCAGCCACCGGCAGCCTGGGCTCGGGGGAGCGGCTCGACAGCGCGGTCGACGATGACGTCCGCGGCATGCTCGCCCAGGGCCTGACCGGTATCCGTCGCTACGGCGAACACGGCGAACGGCTGGGCGACGAACTGGCGGTGTTCGTCAACTCGTTCGCGCCGCCGCCGCGGATGTACGTGTTCGGGGCGATCGACTTCGCGGCGGCGGTGGCCAGGATCGGCAAGTTCCTCGGCTACTACGTGACCGTCTGCGACGCGCGGCCGGTGTTCGCGACCAGGGCCCGGTTCCCCGACGCCGATCAGGTCGTGGTCGACTGGCCGCACCGGTTCCTGGCCGGGGTCGAGGCTGATGCCCGCACGGTGATCTGCGTGCTCACGCACGACCCGAAGTTCGACGTGCCCGTCCTTGAGGTCGCCCTGCGCACCCCGGCCGGGTACGTCGGCGCGATGGGCTCCCGCCGCACCCACGAAGACCGGATCGAGCGGCTGCGCGAGATCGGCCTGTCCGAGGCGGAACTGGCCCGGCTGCGTTCGCCGATCGGGCTCGACCTGGGCGCCCGCACGCCGGAGGAGACCGCGGTGTCCATCGCCGCTGAGCTGATCCAGCTTCGCTGGGGCGGCACCGGCAGCCCGCTGACCGATACCGAGGGCCGCATTCACCCCGATGAGCGCCTCAACGTCTGAAGGCGCGGGCGGGTTACGTCCGTCAGTCGTGCTGGCCGGTCAGCGCCAGCCTGGCACCGATCGCGATCATCGCGACTCCGCCGGTGCCGCCGAGCAAGGTCAGCCGCCGGGGAGACCGGGCGAGCCATGCCCGGACAGTGCCCGCGGCCATCGCCCAGGTGCTGTCGCTGAGCAGCGCGATCCCGGCGAAGATGGCGCCGAGCGCGATTATCTGCAGCTGCACGTGACCGGACTGGCGGTCCACGAATTGCGGCAGGATCGCGGAGAAGAAGATCACCACCTTGGGGTTGGTGACCCCCACGGTAAAGCCGTCGAGCACGATCCGCGCGACGGACTTCTGCTCGACCGCGGCGCCGAGCGACTCGGCCAGCGAGTGCCGGTGCCTGATCGCCTGGACGCCGAGGAACACCAGGTAGCAGCAGCCCGCGAGCTTGAGCACGGTGAACACCGCCACCGAACGCTCAATGAGCGGCCCGATGCCGAACGCCACCGCCGTCGCCTGGGTAAACGCCCCGGCCGTGTTGCCCGCCACGGTCGCGATGCCGGCGACCCGGCCGAGTACGATCGCCCGGCTGACGGCGAAGAGCACACTGGGCCCGGGGATCAAGATGATCACGAACGCGGTCACCGTGAACGCGAGCAGATGGGCGGTGGGCAGCATCCCCTGACGATAACCGCGCGCGAGCGGTACGGTCATCACCTTTTCCCGCGGCACTGGCCGGCCGGAACGCTAGTCCGTCGCCTTCGGGTGGCCGGGCCCCGCGTAGTCGATCCAGATCGTGGACTTTTCCCGGTCGACCAGGTACCAGGCGCGGCGAGCGCCCGCCCGGCCGGTGACGGCCCGGGCGCGGCCTGGCCGTCGCGGTCCGGCGGTCGCGGTCTGGCGTTGCCATGAACTAGCGTGGACCCGTGGTCACACGGGTCGCGGGAATGCTGCTCGCGGCCGGGGACGGCACCCGGCTCGGTCAGCCCAAGGCAACAGTCGAACTGGGCGGGATGACGCTCGCGGAGCGCGGCGTCGGGCTGCTACGGGACGGCGGAGCCGACCCGGTGCTTGTCGTCACCGGGGCCGCGCCGCTTGAGATACCGGGGGCGGCCACCGTGCACAACCCGGACTGGGCCTCGGGGATGGGATCCTCGCTCGCCCGCGGGCTGCGGGTCCTGATGACGGCCGCCGGAGACGCCGGGCTCCTGGCCGCCGCCGGGCTGCGGGCGGCGGATCCCGCCGAACCGCTGGCGGCGGGTGACGTCAGCGCCGTGGTGATCGCGCTGGCGGACCAGCCGCTCATCGGCCCACTGGCGGTCGGCAGGCTGATCGCCGCGCACGCGGAAGGGGCCGCCGTCGCGGTCGCCGCCTACCAGGGGAAACCGCGCAACCCGGTGCTGATCGCGCGGGCCCACTGGCCGGCCGTGGCCGAGGCCGCGCGCGGTGACACCGGGGCGCGCCCCTTCCTGCGGGCGCACCCCGAGCTGGTCACGCTGGTCGAGTGCGGCGACGTAGGCCGTCCCGACGACATCGACACGCCCCAGGACCTGGCCCGGGTCCGTGGCCTGCTGCTCTCGTTAGCGGAGCTCCGCCTTGATTCCCCAGCGGACGGTGACCGATTCCCGCGGCTGCAGGACGATGAGGTCCTCGCCGCTCGCGAACGCGTTCGGCGGGCACGTCATCGGCTCCACAGCGACCGCCGCCCGGCGCCGCTCGGGCTCGAGCGAGTCGCTGGTGAAGACCTGCAGCCAGGGGTTGGCTGTGTCCATCCACATGGCCGTGGTCAGCTCGGGCCCCGACACCCGGACCCAGGCCAGGCCGTCGGACTCCCGGCGCAGGCCGGTGAACGCGTGGTCGAGGTGGACGCCGGCCAGCTTGCGCGCCGTGCGCAGGTCGAACTCGGTCCCGGCCACGTCCTGGGCCGGCCCGGCCGGGATAAGCCGGTCATCGACGGGCTGCCAGCGGCCGGCCGGCAACTCGAGCTCGCAGTCGTCGATCGTGGCGGTGCCCGCGCGCAGGTACGGGTGCGCGCCGGTGCCCCAGGGGGCCGGGCGGCTGCCCTTGTTAGTCGCGGTCACCGTCACGTGGAGCCCGGACTCCGCGTCGAGCCGGTAGGTCGCGTCCACCTGCACCGCGTAGGGATAGCCCTGCTGCCCGTGCGGCAGGCAGCGCAGCGTCACCTCGCCAGTGTCATGCGCGGTCCTGGCCCATGGCACCCACCGGGTGAGACCGTGGATGGCGTTGCCGCGGGCGGGCTCGGACAAGGCGAGCTGATGATCTTCGCCGCCGAAGGCGTAATGGCCGCCGTCTACCCGGTTGGGCCACGGAGTTAGCAGCTGGCCCGCGCTGTGCGGCGGGAGTTCATCGGCGTCGAAGCTGGTGACCAGGACAGTGTCGCCGAACGTGAGGCCGCGCAGCCCGGCGCCGAGCTCGGTTACGGTCGCACGGTAACCGCCCGCCTCGATCTCGTGCTGTGTGCCCGTCAACGGGATCGTCATGCCGATCAGCATACGGATCCGGGTTGCCTGGCGCACCAGCCACCCGGTGTTACGCCCGTGGCGTATTGGTCAGAATACGGTGATGATTCGAATTCCAATTTTATAACAGAGTTATGAATGGCAATTCAACAGGGATGCTGTGAGCTACGCAGAAACAAGGTCTGCTCAGGCGGGGTAATAATTACAAGCCTTCGGTCCCGCCGGTATCGTTCTCACGTAGCGAGAGGCTGGGCCGGATGTGCCGCTAGGCCCCGGATGGGCCGACGGGGCTGCTTGGGGAGCGGGGGACCGTCAGCCCCGTCGGCAATTAAACTGTAGCTGCACATGCGTGTCCAGCGGTACTGCTTCTTCCGGTACTTCATGTCGTTCTCTTCGCCGCCATCGCCCTAGTCGGGCCGCGCGAAGGCTTATCAGGCCCGCTAAGCGTCCTTGAGAAGGGACCGGACGTCCTGATCGCGGGCACTTAATTCAGCCCTGGCCAGGCCTGCCCGGTGTGGACGCCCGCATCAAGAGCCTCATTGAGAGGCGGGGGATTGCTTAGGAACAGTGCGCAACGTCCTGCACAGCTCACGTATTACGTCTCGCTGTGCCGTTCTTTCTCGTCAGCGTCCTGCCAGGGGTGCAAGAGACGGTCCAGGATCCCGTAAGGCGGCCTCGCGGAGTTCGGTGTCACCGTCGCTGTATTGGTCGCGGCCGCGCCGTATTGTATTACCGCGTAGCGCCATCAAGAATCGAAAGCTCATTGCGGGCAGACGGGGCTGCTTGGGGAGCGTGGGACCGCCAGCCCTGGCGACAATTAAAACTGCAGCCGCCTGTGGCTGGGCGGCGATACTTTGTCAGCCGTTACCTCATGACGGTGACCGCGCTTTTCGTCCGCGGCATAAATCCTGGTGCGGCTGGCCGCCGCATCGTGACTGGCTGGCCACGCCTACCGTGACTGGGACCGCGCCTAGCGTGACTGGGACCGCGCCTAGCGTGACTGGCTGGCCGCGCCTACCGTGGCCGACTGGCAACGCGCCACCGCCCGTCGGCTGGCGCGCGAGACAAACGGCTGGCTGGCGGAAGGTATCAGCCGCGGCGCGGGCTCAGCCGGCCATTACGCAGCGCCTCGGCGGCAAGGACGCCGAACAGGTAAAAATACGCCGCTTCCTCTTCCTCGAAGAACCTGACTTCGTGCCTGGCGTCCTCCGCGCAGCTGAATACCTCGTAGCCGCCGTCGGTCTTGAACAGGCACATCGCGCCGGTGACTTCCTCGTCGACCGCGTAGGCGGACCGCGGGATGTCAGCCATGTCCACCAGGTCAGCGAAGATCGCGGACATGGCGAGCCGCGGCTTGCGCGCCGCCCGGCGGCCGCGGACAACGCCCGTGAGCTTGCTGAGTGCGCCCGCCGTGGTCAGGCCTGACGCCGGCGGCGCGGCGGGCGCGGGCGGCGCGGGGGCCGCGTTAGCCACGTTAGCCGCGCGGGCTGCGTTAGCCGCGCGGGCCGCGTTAGCCGACGGAATGGCGGTGAGCGGGCCGGTCGTGCTCGACTCCGGCGTGGCCGTGGCCGCGACCGCCGCCGGCGGCGGCACGGGCTGGGGCTGGGGCTGGGGTGCCGGCGGCGTCGCCGCCAACGGAACCGTGTCCGATGTGGACAGCGGCGCGGTGGCGGGCAGCGAGGCGGACGCCGCGGCGGTGACAGGGGATGCGGCCGGCTGGCCCGCGGGCTCGGCCGCGGTCGAGCCCGCGGGCGCCGACCCGGACCCGGCGAGAGGCTCCGCAAGCTGCGGCGCGGCCGCTGGCTGCGGGCCCAAAGCGGGCGCCTGCGGCTGAGAAGGCTGGATCTGCGGTGCTGGCGGCTGCTGGACGAGGGCGGCCGGGCTGGGCGGCGGTGGCTGCTGGTACCCGGCCCCCGGAGCGGGCTGCACAGGCGGCGCATACTGCGCGGGCCAGGTCTGGCCGCTGCTGGCCGCCGCCGGCGGAGCCAGGGCCTGCTCTTGCTGGGCATAGCCGTTCGGCGGCAGGCCGTTCACCTGGTAGCCCGAGCTTGGCCCGCCGCCTTGTTGCGGGTCGGCGGGCTGGAAGTACCAGGTACCGCTGCCGGCCTGCGGCGGCGATCCGTGCCAGGCAGCGGCCGCTGTCGGCGCCACCGGGCCCTGCCCAGGCGCCTGCGGGAAGGCAGATTCCTGCGGGTACTGAGGCTGCGACTGCTGTGCCTGCGCTGCCACGGGTGCCTGCTGGCCCTGCGCCTGCGCCTGCGGCGGCTGAGGCACAACCGCCTGCTGTGGTCCCGTGCCCTGCTGGGGCGCAGCGAGTTGCTGAACGGCAGTCGCCTGCTGCGGTCCGCCGGGATCCTGCGGGCCGCCAGCTACCGGTGATTGCGGAAGCGGAGCGGGCCGCTGTGCCGGTCCCTGCTGCGCGGCGGGCAGTTGCGGCCTGCTCGGCAGCTGCGACCCGGGAGCCGGCAGCTGGGCCGTCCCCGTGGCGGACTGCGGTCCAGCTGATGGCGCCTGCTGGTAGCTGATCGCCAGCTGTCCGGCGGATCCCTGCGGGACGCTGGCGCCCTGCTGCGGCCCTGGCAACTGCCCACCGGCGAACGGCTGCGCACCAGGGAACTGCTGGCCGCCGCCGTACTGCTGACCACCGGAGAGCTGCGCCTGCTGACCGTTCGGGTACTGCTGCCCGCCTTGAGCCTGCGGCGGCTGCCCGTTGGGATACTGGCCGCCCTGGATCTGTGCCTGCTGGCCGCCCGCGTACTGGCCGCCTTGAAGCTGCGGCTGCTGGCCGCCTTGAGCCGCGGCCTGCTGTCCGTTGGCGTACTGCTGCTGACCGTTGGGGTACTGCTGACCGTTGGCGTGCTGCTGACCGTTGGCGTGCTGCTGGCTACCGTCGTACTGCTGACTACCGCCGAACTGCTGGCCGTTGGCGTTCTGCTGGGCGCCCGCGTACTGACTGTTGGCGTACTGCTGGCCATTCGCGTACTGCTGGCCATTCGCGTACTGCTGGCCGCCGCCGTACTGCTGGCCGTTGGCGTTCTGCTGGGCGCCTGCCGACTGCGGCTGCTGGCCGCCAGGCAGCTGCTGGGCGGCCGTCTGCTGGGCCATCTGGGGTCCGGAGACCCCCGGCATACCGCCGCCGTTCTGCCCGCCTCCGCCCGGCCCGGCTCCGTTCTGCCCGGCTCCGCCCGGCCCGGCTCCGTTCTGCCCGCCGCCGTTCTGCCCGCCGCCGTTCTGCAGCGGGTACCCGCCAGACTGCGGCTGGCTGGACTGCGGCTGCCCTGGTTGCGGCGGCTGTCCCGCGGCGGGGGGCGGTGCGGCAGGCAACTGACCGCGGACTGGCCGCGGCGCCGCCGTCTGGCCGCCCCAGCTGACCGCTCCGCCGGAACCCGGCCCGGCGACCGCGCTTCCGCCTGCCCCGATCGCCCCGATCGCGCGGCCCGCTCCGGCCGGCACCGGGGCTCCGGGGCCAAAGCCCTGCGCCGCGACGTTCTGGGCGGTGCCGTTCTGCACGGTGCCGTTCTGAGCGACGCCGTTCTGCACGGCGCCGTTCTGTCCGGCCCCCTGCAAGGCGGAACTGCCATTGCCCGCGTCGCCCGCGCCGAGCGCTCGCGGCAGCGCGGAAAGCAGCAGTGAGATCGGGAACTCGTGCCGCTCTTCGGCCAGGTCGGTGACCTCGTGACGCGGCACGACGACCTCGAACACGCCGCGGTCGACTTCCCAGTAGCCGAGCTGAGCGGCCCGTTGCCCGTCCATGCCCAGGTAGACGATGTGCAGCCGGTCGCCGAGATCATCAAGAACCAGGCAGGGCTCGCCGTGGTAGGAACCGATAGGCCGCGACTCCCACAGCGCGCCGAGGTCGTCGAGCCGGACCTGTTTGCGCCAGATGCCGCCGGGGGCGGGCGAGAACCCGTGCTCTTCCGGTGGCGGCGGCGCCGCGAACAGCGTGACATCGCGGTCGGAAGGACCGACCGCGGCTTGATAGGAAGCACCCAGGTAGGAGGCCATAAGCCGGTACCGCATGCCTTACCCCTCCCTTGGCCGCCGCCAGGCCAGTCCGTCGTAGCGGGCCACTGGTTCTTCCCCTGCGTCCGCCAGCCGGCACAGTGTGGTGCCAACCGGGATCTGGATCGGCTCCAGGTAGAACTCCCTGCCGGGCACGCCCCGCGCGCTGACGGGCACGTACCCGTCGATCTCCCTCGCCTGCCAGCACAGGAAGTAGATTTCCGCCATGTCCGGCTTGAAGTCCGATCCTTCGTAGCCTAGGCCGAGCGCGTAGAACGCGTCTGCCGGGTTACGAAAGACGACGTCCCTGACCCGGTGCACGTAGCCCGCGATCACGCCGCGCTGGCCGCTCATGTAAGGCCCGGTCATCCGAGGCGGTACGACCTTCCGCATCGGCGTGCCGGGAAGAATCCGCGCGGCTTGTGCCGGCTCGCGTACCGAACCCACGGAACTGCTCCTTCCCGCTAGCGCCGAAGCTCAGGGCCGCACAGCCGGTCGGCGGTCGCAGGCCTGCACGTCGCTGCAGGTCAAGAGACTTCCATATCCGGCATCTGTGCTCAACCGATTCTGCCGTGGAGATCGACGATACCCACCGTTAAATGCGGCTTTCATGGATTTCACTACATTAAGTAGCCGCACAGTGCGTCCCGCGTGCTGGGCCCGCGCAGCGGTAGGGTCGGCCTCGTGCCAGTGAGCAGACCAGCCGGCGACGCCGGCGACGCCGACCCCGCGGTCACCGCGGCGCTCGCCGCCTACGCGGCAGGCGCGGCCACCGAGCTCGCCGTGCTGACGGCCGTGGCGGCCAGCCGCTTGCTGATCCCGGTTGTCGCCGTCCTCGCTGAGGCCGAGGAGGACGGGACGGAGAAAGAGACGGAGATGGCGCTGCCCACGCTGATCGGCAATGACGGCAGGAAAGCGGTCATCGCGTTCACGGGCACCGCCGCGGTCAGCCGCTGGCGTCCGGATGCCCGGCCGGTCCCTGTTCCCGCCGCGGCGCTGTGGCCCGCCGTCGCCGCCGAGCAGGCCGACGCGGTGGTGGTCGACGTGGCGGGCCCGGTTCCGCTGGTCATCGAGGGCGCCAGGCTCGCGGCTCTCGCGGCGGGCGGCCCGCCGCCGGCGCCGTACACCGATCCTGACGTCTACGACCAGGTCGCCGCCGTCGTCGCGGGCCTGCCTGGCGGTGCTGCCTTCACCCTGGAGCCCGGCGGCCCCGAGGCCGAGCTGACCGTCGCGCTGACAACAACGGACCCGGCGGGCGCCCGCGCCGCCGCGGAAGCCGTCGCCGCCCGCCTCGCACCGCGGTTCCGCCGCGGCGTCGCCTTCCGCCTCGGCTGAGCACCGGGCCGGCCAGCCCAGGGCGGACCAGCCCAGATCAGCCCAGTGCCAGCCAGCAGCGGGCGGACCAGCGCCGGGCACGCACCCTGGCTTCGCTGCCGGTAGGGTGAACAGCATGTTTCGGTGGCTGACGGCGGGTGAGTCGCACGGGAAGGCTCTCGCCGCGATCTGTGACGGCGTGCCGGCGGGGGTGCGGGTCACCAGCGAAGACGTGGCCGCGGCGCTCACCCGGCGGCGAGCGGGGTACGGCCGCGGCGCGCGGATGAAGTTCGAGCAGGACGAGGTAGAGCTGACCGGCGGAGTCCGGCACGGCGTCACGCTCGGCGGCCCGGTCGCCATCCGTGTCGGCAATACCGAGTGGCCCAAGTGGGAGACGGTCATGTCGCCCGACCCGGTCCCGCAGGAAGAGCTTGACCAGCAGGCGCGGAACGCGCCGCTGACCCGTCCGCGGCCCGGCCACGCGGACCTCGCGGGCATGCAGAAGTTCGGCCACACGGACGCCCGGCCCATCCTTGAGCGGGCCAGCGCACGGGAGACCGCCGCGCGGGTCGCGGTCGGCGAGGTCGCGCGCAAACTGCTCAGCCAGGCGCTCGGCGTCGAGATCGTCTCGCACGTGGTGGTGCTCGGCTCGGTCGCGGTGCCAGAGGGCACGCCGCCGCCCGGGCCAGGCGACGCCGCCAGGATCGACGCCGACCCGGTGCGCTGCGCTGACGCGGAGACCAGCGCGCGGATGGTCGCGGAAGTCGACGCGGCCCGCAGGGAGGGCGACACCCTCGGCGGTGTCGTCGAGGTCGTGGTCTACGGCCTGCCGCCGGGACTCGGCAGCTTCACCCAGTGGGACAGGAAGCTCGACGCCAAACTCGCCGCCGCGCTCGTCTCGATCCAGGCGTTCAAGGGGGTGGAGTTCGGCGACGGCTTCGTCACCGCGGGGCGCCGCGGCTCGGGCGCGCACGACGAGATCTACCTCGGCCCTGACGGGGTGCGCAGGCGCACCAACCGGGCGGGCGGCATCGAGGGCGGTATGTCCACCGGCGAGGTGCTGCGGATCAGGGGCGCCATGAAGCCGATCTCGACGGTGCCGCGGGCGCTCGAGACGATCGACGTGGCCACCGGCGAGCCGGCCAAGGCGATCAACCAGCGCAGCGACGTCACCGCGGTGCCCGCGGCCGGCGTGGTCGCGGAGGCGATGACGGCCCTCGTCCTGGCCGAGGCGGCGACCGAGAAGTTCGGCGGCGACTCGGTGGACGAACTGCGCAGGAACGCGGAAAGTTACGCCAAGAGCCTGGTGATCTCATGACGGCGGCAGACCACCCCGGCGCCGCCGCACAGGGTCCCGGACCGGTCAGCGGCCCCGGACCAGTCAGCGGCCCCCTCAGCGGGCCTGGCAAGCCGGTGATCCTCGTCGGACCGCCGACGGCGGGCAAGTCCTCGGTCGGCGCGCTGCTCGCGACCGAACTCGAGGTGCCCTTCGCCGACACCGACACGCTGGCCGCGACGGCGGCAGGCAAGCCGGTCAGCGAGATCTTCATCGACGACGGCGACCTGGTCTTCCGCGAGTACGAGCGGGGGGCCGTCGCCAGCGGGCTCGAAGCGGTCGGCGGCGCCGGCGGCGTGCTCGCGCTCGGCAGCGGCGCGGTGCTCGACCCGGACGTGCGGCGGATGCTGGCCGGCCAGGTGATCGTCTACCTGGAGGCGGAGTTCGCGACGGTGGCGAAGCGCATCGGCATGGACCGTCCCCGGGTGGTGATGCCCGGCAACCCGCGCGGGCGGCTGCGCACCATGCTTGACGAGCGCCGCCCGGTCTACGAGGGGCTGGCGACGGTCACCGTGTCCACCGACGACATGGCGCCCGAGGAGGTGGCCGCCGACCTGGCCAAGCGGCTGCGCGCATGACCGGCACCCGGATTCAGGTCGGCGGCGACCAGCCGTACCCGGTGCTCGTCGGCCACGGCGTGCTCGGCGCGCTGCCCGACCTCGTCGGCAAGCGGGCGGAGACGGCGGCGGTCATCCACGACGAACGGCTCACGGCGGTGGCGGACCCGGCCTGCCAGGCCCTGCGCGACGCCGGGTACCGGGTGGCGGTGACCACGGTGCCGTCAGGCGAAGCGGGCAAGGACGTCGCCGTGCTCGGCCGGCTGTGGACCTGGCTGGCGGAGTCGAAGGTGTCGAGGACCGACTGCGTGGTCGGCATCGGCGGGGGAGCGGCGACCGACCTGTCCGGCTTCGCCGCCGCGACCTGGCTGCGCGGCGTGCCTGTCGTCCTGGTGCCGACAACGCTGCTCGGCATGGTCGACGCGGCGGTCGGCGGCAAGACCGCGATCGACATCCCGGCGGGCAAGAACCTGGTCGGGGCGTTTCACCCGCCGGCCGGGGTCCTCGCCGACTTGGCCACCCTGGAAACGCTGCCGCGGGCCGACTTCGCGGCCGGCCTGGCCGAGGTCATCAAGACGGGCCTGATCGCCGACGGCGAGATCCTCCGTCTGGTCACGGCGGACCCGGAAGGCGCCGCCACCGCGGGCGGCGCTCCCGTCCGCGAGCTGGTCGAGCGGTCGATCGCGGTCAAGGCCCGGGTGGTGGCGGCCGACCTGCGCGAGTCGGGCCTGCGGGAAACGCTCAACTACGGCCACACGCTCGCCCACGCCATCGAAAAGCTGGAGCGGTACGCGTTCAGGCACGGCGACGCGGTCGCGATCGGCCTGGTCTTCGCCGCCGAGGTCGGCCGCCTCGCGGGGCACCTCACCGAACAGGACGTGGCGCTGCACCGGCAGCTGCTCACCTCGGTCGGCCTGCCGGTGACCTACCGGGCCGACGCCTGGCCCGCGCTGCGCGAGACGATGTCGCTGGACAAGAAGACCCGCGGCGCGCAGCTGCGGATGGTCGTCCTCGACGGGATCGGCAACCCCGTCATCTACGCCAGCCCGCCCGAGGACCTGCTGACCCAGGCCTACCAGGCGGTGGCGGCATGACCGGGGCCGTGACGGGCCGGCGGGTGCTGGTGCTCAACGGGCCGAACCTCGGCCGCCTCGGGAAGCGCGAGCCGTCCGTCTACGGCACGGCGACCTACGCCGACCTGTGCGACCTCTGCCTGCGCTCGGGCAAGGAACTCGGCCTTGACGTCGAGGTCAGGCAGACCGAGTACGAGGGCGAGCTCGTTACCTGGATCCACGAGGCGTGCGACGCCGGGACGCCGGTGGTGCTCAACGCGGGTGCGCTCACCCACTACTCCCACGCGCTCGGCGACGCGGTCAAGATGCGGACCGCGCCGGTGGTCGAGGTGCACATCTCCAACATCGCCGCCCGCGAGGGCTTCCGGCACGAGTCGGTGATCACCGGCTCCGCGACCGGGATCATCGCCGGCTTCGGATTCCAGTCCTACGTGCTCGCGCTGCGGGCGATCGCGGCCGACCTGGACACCCGGTGACCGGTGGGCCCGTGCCCGAGGGCGGCGGAGCGGTCCTCGTCCTGATCGGTTTCATGGGCGCGGGCAAGACCACCGTCGGCCGGCTGCTGGCGGCGAAGCTCGGCGTCCCGTTCGCCGACAGCGACCTGATCATCGAGGACCGGGCGGGCAAAGCGGTCAGGCAGATCTTCGCCGACGACGGCGAGCCCGCCTTCCGCCAGCTGGAGCACGAGGTGATCGCGGACCTGCTCGGCGGGTCAGGCAGGGTGCTGGCGCTGGGCGGCGGCGCGGCCGCGCACCAGGGAACGCGCGGCCTGCTGGCCGCCGTTCCCGTGGTCTACCTGCGGGTCAGCTACCAGGAGTCGATGAACCGGGTGGGCGGGGACCGGGGCCGCCCGATGCTGGGCCGCCCGGATGTCGAGCGGCTGTACGCCGAGCGTGACCCGCTCTACGCCGCGGCCGCCAGCTGGACGGTCGACACCGACGCGCGCTCGCCGGAAGAGATCGCGCTCGACATCCTCGCCCGCCTGGACGCCCTCGGCTGACGGTGCGGCGGCCGGAGGCAGCTCGCCTTCGTTCGGAAAATCCAGAACTCTCATCCAGAACGAGCGCGGCTTCCCCCTGTCCCGCCACGGCCACCGCCTCGGCCGCCGGCCGTGCCCGCCTGGCAGGCCCGGCGCGCTCAGCGCAGCCGTTCCGGCTGGCCGGTCGCCTCGATGACCGAGATCCACAGGTCGCCGTCCGGGTCGACCTGGTTGCGGCTCCCGGTCGCGACGGGAATCGGGATATGCACGAACCGGCCGTGCCAGCGGCCGACGACCATCGACGTCCGCCCGGCCATCGCGGCGTGCACCGCCGCCTGCGCGAGCCGCAGGCAGTACACCGCGTCCCAGCCGTTGGCGGGCACGCTGCGGATCGCGTAGCCGGGGTCGACGTAGCGGAGGCTGAGTTCGTCGCCCGCGGCGGCGAAGTCGGCCGTGATCCGCTGCCGCAGCAGCGCGCCGATGTCGGCCAGCCGCGCGTTGCCTGACGCGTCGACCGCGCCGTCGGAGTCCAGCAGGTCCTGGCCGGCCCCCTCGGCCACCACGACGACGGCATGCCCCTGCTTCCTGACCAGCTGCCGCAGCCGGGCCAGCAGCCCGGTGTCGCCGTCGAGGCCGAACGGCACCTCAGGTATGAGCACGAAATCGGCGTCGTGGCTGGCGAGCGCCGCGTAGCAGGCGATGAAGCCGGAGTGTCTTCCCATCACCTTGACCAGGCCGACACCGTGCGGCGTCGAGCTCGCCTCGGTGTGGGCGGACTTGATCGATTCGGTCGCCCGGGTGAACGCGGTCTGGAAGCCGAAGCTCTGGTCCAGGTACGGAATGTCGTTGTCGATTGTCTTGGGCACGCCGATGACGGCCAGCGGCAGCCCGCGCCTGTCGGCCTCGTCGGCGATCTTGGCGGCGCCGCGCAGCGTGCCGTCCCCGCCGATCACGAACAGCTGCGAGACACCGTGCCGCTCAAGCGTCGAGACCATGAGGGCCGGGTCCTGGCCGCCGCGGGAGGTGCCGAGGATCGTGCCGCCGCGGTTGTGGATGTCGTCCACCACGTCGTGCGTCAGGCGGACCGGCTCGGCGCCGGCCGCCAGGCCGCGGAAGCCGTCGCGGAAGCCGAGCACCTCGGGCGCCCCGTAGTTGTCGGTCAGTTCCAGCGCCAGCCCGCGGATCACGTTGTTGAGCCCCGGGCATAGGCCGCCGCAGGTCACGATCGCGGCCCGGGTGCTCGACGGGTCGAAGTAGATGTACTCCCGCGGTCCGCCGGGCTCAAGCGACGGCAGCTCCGACACCCCGCAGAGCCGCGCGGCGGCCCCGATCAGGGTGTCGTCGAGCAGTACGCGGTCCGCTTCGTGGACGTAATGCGGCGAGCTCACCCGGCCCTGCACCAGCCCGGCCAGCGGGGACAGGACGTCCGGCGGGCCCAGCCGCCGGACGCGCAGCGAGGCGGCCGTGACGGACAGCGGATCAGCGGTACTCACCATGTGCACTAGCTTGCCGTTTCCTTGTTACGCCGGCGGTCCAAACCCGAATGGTCTAGACCACAACATCAAAGGTACCTAGCCCGGATGTCCGGTGTGTGCCCCGGGGCTAACCAGCGCGCTACGCGGCGGTTAAATTGACACCGGCAGGATCGGCTGGATTGGCAGGGAGGCCAGTAAATGCGTGTCGGGATGATGCTCAACTACGCCGGCGGGTTCACCGAGACGGTCAGCGAGCTGGGTGACTTCGAGCGGGCCGGCCTTGAGATCGTCTTCGTGCCCGAGGCCTACAGCTTCGACGCGGTCAGCCAGCTCGGCTTCATCGCCGCGCGGACCAGCACCGTGCAGATCGCCTCCGGCATCCTTCCGATCTACTCCCGGACCCCGGCGCTGACCGCGATGACGGCGGCCGGGCTCGACTTCGTCTCCGGCGGACGGTTCACCCTCGGTCTCGGCACCAGCGGCCCGCAGGTGATCGAGGGCTGGCACGGGGTGCCCTACGACGCCCCGGTGGGCCGCACCAGGGAGCTCATCGAGATCTGCCGCAAGGTCTGGCGGCGTGAGCGCCTCGAGTACCAGGGCAGGCACTACCAGCTGCCGCTGAGCGGCGGCACGGGGCTCGGCAAGCCGCTGAAGCTGATTAACCACCCGGTCCGCGAGCGGGTGCCGATCGTGATCGCGGCGCTCGGGCCGAAGAACGTGGCGCTGGCCGCGGAGCTCGCCGAGGGGTGGCAGCCGATCTTCTATTACCCGGAGAAGGCCGCCCTCACCTGGGGTGACTCGCTGTCCGCGGGGAACGCGAAGCGGGACAAGGCCGCGCTCGGCGAGCTCGACGTGATCGCCGCCGCCCCGCTCGCCATCGGCGACGACGTCACCGGGCTGCGTGACCTGCTCCGGCCGCAGCTGGCGCTGTACGTCGGCGGCATGGGCGCGCGCGGCAAGAACTTCTACTTCGACCTGGCCTGCCGCTACGGCTACGAGAAGGAGGCGGCCGCGATTCAGGACGCCTACCTGGAGGGCCGCAAGGACGAGGCGGCCGCCCTGGTGCCGGCCGAGCTGGCCGAGAAGACGTCGCTGATCGGCCCGCGCGGGTACATCGGGGAGCGGCTGGCGGCCTACCGGGAGTCCGGCGTCAGCACGCTCAACGTCACCGCGCTCTCGCCGACCCACGAGCGGCGGGTCAAGGACATCGAGACCATCCGCGGCCTCGCCTGACCGGGGGCGCCTGGCCCTGGAAGCGGATAACAGCATCAAGCGGGCGCAGCCCGCAGGCGGGAGCCCGCAGGCCGGGAAGTCGT